>NZ_CP151949.1:5160000-5495515 GCF_038592965.1 Paenibacillus sp. FSL L8-0158
AGTGGCACGGATTTAATCGTCTTTACCTGTGCCAGTATTCCCTCACCCACCACCCCATTACCGCGGGTAGAAGCCTGTACAAGCTGTCCATCTGTATACGTCAGGTTCAGCGTCAGTCCATCGAATTTAAGTTCTATGGCATAGCCTGGAGATGGCAAAGGTGACTCCGGGTTCTTAGTATTATAATCATTGACCAGCTTCACGACACGCGCGTTCCATGCACGCAGCTGTTCCATATTCTGAGCTTTATCAAGGCTCCATAATGGAGCGAGGTGGCGATGTGATGTGAAACCTTTGAGTAACTCCCCGCCCACACGGTGTGTCGGCGAATCCGGCAGCACAAGACCGCTCGTCTGTTCGAGCGCTACCAACTCGTCATAAAGCACATCATATTCTTTGTCGCTGATCTTGGGTTCATCCAGTGTGTAGTAATGATAGTTATATGTGTTCAGTTCAGCAACAAGCTGCTCCATCCTGTGCATTGGGTTCATGCAGGCGTATCCCTCCGGGAACTTCATCAGGGCAGAGGCTAAGCCAAACTGCCACTCATGAGGTTCGAGATTTAGTGATGTTTGAGATTTATTCTACTTTTGTAATAGGTGCAAAGCCAGCCAGCAGTCGTTTAACCCCTACTGGAGCCGGGAAAGCAATTTGAAGCTCCATATCATTACCAGTCCCTTTTACTGCGACAATGGTTCCAACTCCCCATTTGCCATGCTGTACCTTGTCTCCAGCAGCAAAAATGGAGGGGCCTCCTGCCGAAGCAGCCGGCGTCGGTTTCGCGGATGAAGATGTCGTTACGGTGACGCGGGGTGACGCGGAAGCGGACGAACCACTGCGGCTCATTGTGTCAAACGAGCGTTCTCCACCAAAGTTGCTGCCACTACCTTTATTCAGTCCACGCCCACCATAAGATCCGCCTACATTGCCTGAACGACGATAGCGGTCACGTTTGATGATCGTATCCTCTTTTAACTCGTCTGGAATCTCTTCAAGAAAGCGGGAAGGCGGGTTGGCCGTGGTGCGGCCAAACAAAGTACGCATCTGTGCGCATGTAAGGAACAGTTGCTCCTCTGCACGGGTAATCCCCACATACGCCAATCTGCGCTCTTCTTCCAGTTCTTCGTTATCCAGAAAGGCACGACTATGCGGGAACACTCCCTCCTCCATACCGACAATAAATACGATGGGAAACTCCAGACCTTTGGCGCTATGCATGGTCATCAATACAACCGCATCGCTTTGCTCTTCTTCGTCGTCATTCATGGAATCAATATCGGCAATCAGAGCAAGGTCGGTCAGGAAGGAGACGAGTGACTTGTCTTCCGCACCTTTTTCAAATTCCATGGTTACCGACAGGAACTCATCAATATTCTCCAAACGCGAGCGTGACTCGAGTGTATTTTCGTTTTGCAGTTCCAATCGATATTGGGTGGTTTCCAGCATTTTTTCTGTTAACTCGGTAACCGACAGGTAGTCTACCATCCGACTTAAACCTTCGATCATATCGTAAAACTCTACCAACGCATTGCGCGTACGTCCTGCAAAGCCCAAATCGTCTACCACTTGTAGGACACGGAAAATCGAAACTCCACGTTCCGCTGCAGCTGCCTGCAATTTACCGACGGTTGTGTCTCCGATGCTTCGTTTTGGCACATTAATGATTCGGATCAAGCTGATGTCGTCGTCAGGATTGGAGAGCAGGCGAAGATACGCCAGCAAATCCTTAATTTCTTTACGATCATAGAACTTGATACCGCCCACGATCTGATAAGGAATATCCGATTTAATCAAAATTTCCTCGACAACCCGAGACTGAGCATTCGTACGGTACAAAACGGCATGATGGCTATAGGTTTTGCCCGCCTTAATATTCTTATGAATTTCCGAAGCGATAAAGTAACCCTCATCATGCTCAGAATCAGCACGGTAAACTTTAATCTTGGCGCCGCCTTCTTTGTCAGTCCATAGTTTTTTCGGCTTGCGGCCTGTATTTTGACCAATGACTTCGTTGGCAGCATTGAGAATATTCGAGGTGGACCGGTAGTTCTGCTCCAGCAAAATGGTACGCGCTTCCGGGTAGTCCTCTTCAAAATTCAAAATGTTGCTAATATCCGCACCCCGCCACCGATAGATGGATTGGTCACTGTCACCTACTACGCAAATCCGGTGATGCTTGTCGGCCAGCATTTTGCACAGCATGTACTGCGCACGGTTCGTATCCTGATATTCATCAACATGAATGTATTGAAATTTCTTCTGGTAGAAGTCAAGTACCTCAGGTACTTCTTTAAACAGCTGAATCGTTGCCATGATCAAATCATCAAAATCAAGAGAGTTGTTATTTTTGAGCCGTTGTTGGTACTTGGTATATACCTTCGCCACAATCCCCTCAAAATAGTCGCCAATCTTGCGCTCATACATTTCGGGAGTGATCAGTTCATTTTTTGCCGTACTCATCATAGACTGAACCGCTTTGGGTTCAAATTTTTTGGTGTCTATATTCAGATCCTTCATGCAGCTCCGAATGACAGACAATTGATCCGTAGAATCCAAGATGCTGAAATTGGAGGTGAAGCCAATCCGCTCGATATCCCGACGTAAAATACGCACACACATCGAGTGGAAGGTGGATACCCATACATCTCTCCCCTGTGGGCCAATCAGCTTGGATACGCGATCCTGCATTTCACGCGCTGCCTTGTTCGTAAAGGTAATCGCCAAAATACCCCATGGAGCCGTCTTGCGGGTCGCGATGAGGTAGGCTATTCGGTGCGTGAGCACCCGTGTTTTACCACTGCCTGCGCCAGCCATAATCAGCAGTGGACCATCTACCGCCTCCACAGCCTGACGCTGAGGCGGATTAAGGCGAGCTACCGCCTCGTGTATATCTATTGATTGCATGCGTGCATGCTCCTTTCCCTGAACTTCCATAAAATCACGTTCTATACTTCCAATTTCACAGCTATCGTCTCCAGCGCCTTCGCCAAGTCACGATAAATGATGTTTCCTACTACAATGGTGTCACAAACAGCAGCCGCTTGTAACGCGGTAGATTTATCCACGATACCTCCCCCGTATAGGACCTGAGAGCGCTCCGTACTGCGATGTATTTTTTGCACCAGCTCCATATCCCCAAAAGCACCGCTATATTCCACATATACAATCGGCAGATGCATGAGCTTGTCAGCAATCTGTGCATATGAGGTGGCAGATGAAGCATCCAGCGAAGTATCTGCTCCGGTAAGCTTAGCGACTGTAGAATCACCGTTCAAAACAATATATCCTTCCGTCACAAGCAAATCCCAAGGGATCATATAACCAAACTGTTCAATCGCACGTTGGTGCTGTCCTAGAATCCAATTACTGTCAGCGGTATTCAGTACCATAGGAATCATATATAGATCAAATCCTGGTACTACAGCTTCCAGATCGGACACCTCAAGCACACACGGCACCTCATAACGCCGAACCCTTGACAGCAAATCCACCGTATTTTCGTAGGTAATACCTGATGAACCTCCTACCATAATCGCATCCGTACCAGATATACACACGGCGTCAAGCGCCTCATCATCCAGTTCCTTTTCAGGATCAAGCTTAAACACATGCCTCCATGATTGAATTGAATCTGCCAACACACATTCCTCCAGCATCCATTGCTTTTGTCATGATTCAGTCGAGCCGAATTCCAATATCCAAAAGCGTTCTATGCTAAGTCTATGACAGTGCTTAAAAGGTGTCAATGTTCGTATCAAATGGGAACACCCCGTTCAAACAACTCAGGGTCGTAGCGCATACAACCAACTGCGTTTACTAAGTTCTTTTTCCGTTAAAATATCTGTATAGAAACCTTGCACACCCATCTGTTCATACTCAGCCGCATCCTTCAACTCATTAATGGTATTTACGTAGCATACCGCCCCGGCCTGACGCAAACTTTCCACTAGAGCACCACTCACCCGATTCTCTGGTAAAGTTACTGCCGTTATATCATTTTGTTGTACAAATCGAATAATCTGGTCATCTTTATCCTCTGTGGCGTAGAGCGTATAAATAACGGATGGATAGGGATAAATACTCCGCAACGTTTGCAGCATTTCTTCATTGTAAATTTGAGGAACAATACGGGACAAAAGCTCGGGGTTTTTCTCCTGGGTCTGGCGGGTCAGTTGCGCAAACAACTGTTTGATCTGGGCAGGGTCCTGTTCTTTCGTATCGGTCACAATATAAGCATCCGGGTATGTTTCCAATAAATCCAATACATCCTTCCAATCTACTGGGGTATAGGAACCGTGTATGGGGGTGTTCTTAAATTGATGATAGCTCCAAGGTTTTCCTCCCTGTTCTGTAGCAACTGCGTGTTCCTGTTGCATTTGCTCTGTAAAAGATTCCGTCCATTCATGGCGCGCCACCAAATGTCCATCCGAAGTAAACATCAGATCGACCTCGAATACGCGGCTGCCTTTTTTATAATTTTCCACAAACGCTTCACGCGCATTAGTATAGGCCAAACCATTAACGGCTCCCATGGCATGCGAAATGACGTGGTGCGTGGTAAAGCCAGTATGTTCTTCTGTAGATTGTCCTTTGTATGCCAGTAAAAACGTGCTGATTAACATTAAAAGAATGACCGCAGCAATTAGTTGTTTCATAGGGTGTCACATCCTTTTCGTACAGGTCAATACCCCACATACGCATACTCAAAACAACTACCAGACGCAAAAACACCCTTCGGCTCAGCCGAAGGGTGACTCTGGATTAATACGCGTTCTTGAAACCATTGCGAATCGTACGGAAAATAATTTTAATATCGAATAAGAGCGACCAGTTCTCTATATAGAAGATGTCATGCTTAATCCGTTCCTCAATAGATGTATCTCCACGCAATCCGTTGCTCTGTGCCCAGCCTGTGATCCCGGGACGAACATGATGCTTCACCATGTATTTTGGAATTTCCTCACGGAACTGATCCACATAATAGGGTCGTTCTGGGCGTGGACCAACGACACTCATATCGCCGAGCAGAACGTTGAAAAATTGCGGCAACTCGTCGAGACTCGTTTTACGAATAAAAGTACCAAAACGTGTGCGTCTTGGGTCATTAGCAGTCGTCCAGCCCGTATCTTCAGTTCCAGGAGGTAACACCTTCATCGAACGAAATTTGTACATTCGGAAGGTGCGACGATTCAAGCCTACCCGCTCCTGCTTAAAAATGATTGGCCCTCTGGATGTAATCATCACACCAATCGCTACTGCTAGCATAATCGGAGAGGTCAGGAGAATGGCAAATAAAGAGAATAAAATATCGAATAGGCGCTTAAACAATCGATTCCCCGCTACATCCAGTGGAATATCCCGTACATTGATCATCGGCATACCTGCAAAGTTATCAAAGTACGGGCGAGCCGGCAAATAATCGAAAAAGTCGGGGATTATAAGCGTGCGCACTCCAGCCTTTTCACACATGTTGATAATCTTGGGATACTTATCATGAGCATCCAGCGGCAGCGCCAGAATGACCTCGTCAATCATCAGACGCGACAGCGTAGCCTCCAATTGATCTAAGCCTCCAAGAATCGGGCGGAAATGCGCCTCTTCCTCTTCACTCCAATGCCGCTTATCATCCAGAAAACCCACTACCTCGTATCCCAGATCAGGATACTGTCCAAGGTTATGATAAAATCGCTGGCCTAGAGTACCCGCCCCGAGAATAAGCATGAATTGTTTGTTGTACCCTTTTTGACGGAGAGCTTTAAGAACTTGCTTCAAGAAAAATCGATAAAACAAAATAAGCAGCACGTTCCCAATCATATAGATTGCCAGATAGGACCGCGAGATGTCGATTTGTTTCACGAAGAACATCACACTCAACAGCACGAACAGGCCAACGATATGAATCTGGGTAACGCGAAATACATCATCTGCAAATCGTTTTTTGCGTTTGGGCGAATAGAGCGAAAATAACATCCCCAGCACTACGGCAATCAGGCCGTAAATTAAGCTCCAGCCTCCATATACTTGAATAGGAAGCGGTTCTGTATAGGTGATCCACTCACTTTCAAATTTGAAAAACCAAGCGATCAGAAAGGACAACTGAATGACCGCGAAATCCGCCACAATATATAATTGGGTTAAAAAACGCTGATTTCTGCGTATCATGCTTTCACCTCAGTACGAGATTGTTCCCCGCCGTCCGGCTTGACCGGTGCGGACAACTTATTTTTTAGAAAGGCCATTCCAAATTTTATGCTAATTCCCGCATATACAGCCATATTGGTGATCCAACTGTACTGCTGTTTATAATGCTTACGATGAAATACCCACATAGCTCTATGAAACTCATAAATAATTTTCAAAGGACGACGGCGAGCACTGCCCCCTTTGATATGAATAATATATGTGCGCGGGTAGTAGTAAATGCCCCACCCGGCTTGCTTAATCCGGTAGCACCAGTCAATATCCTCACCATACATAAAGAAGCTTTCGTCCAACCCCCCGACCTGGTCAATTGTCTCCCGGCGCACCAGCATAAAAGCACCTACCAGTACATCTACTGGATACTCATCATCCGGGCTTAGATGCCCAAGCTGATATTGATTGTACTTTGGGTTATCCGGGTAACGCTTCGACCAGCCGAAAGCGTAGTAAAAAGAAGCTGACGGCGTTGGAAATCCTCGCTTACAAGCCTTATCTAGCGAGCCATCTGGCAAGATAACCTTACAGCCCGATGCCCCCATCTCCGGATGCGTATCCATAAACTGAATCATTGTATCCAGCGTGTCCGGTTGCACCAACGTATCGGAATTCAACAACAATACATAACGCCCGTTGGCTACTTCCATCCCTTGGTTGTTCGCCTTGGCAAAACCTGTATTATTCTTATTGGCTATCAACGTAATCTCCGGGTATGCAGCACGAATAGCCTCAACAGATCCGTCACTGGAGTGATTATCAATAACAATCACTTCATATCGGCACTGCGACTTTGACGCATACACCGACTGCAAACAATCCAGCGTCAATTGACACGTATTATAGTTGACGACCAGTATGCTTACATCCATATTTAAAACGCTCCTGACAAATTCAGTAATCTATTCTACTATCGCCTATTATAGCATACCGCGCAGACTACGGCGCGCAAAAAAGCACATAACTTGTAACCTTACATAGTTTAGAAGGATAATGCAAAACTCGACTCCAGTCGCTCCAAAGTGCAAATATAGACGAACGAAACCATTTAGATCTATATATTGTTCATCGGAAGCCACTTATTAGATTTTTGTAAAATCCTCGGTTGAGGTCTAAAATCCATCGTGGTAAGATATACATGGAAAAAGGGCTGGTGCCAGCCAGCCCCTGCGCAACCAACGCTCCAAGAGCGGACGGTTTTGGAACAATCAGGCCGAAAATAGACCCTTCCTTGCGGGGGCGGTCTATTTTCGTTTGTTAAACTCTAACAGTGTGACGATTAACGCCCCGAACGTCAGCATTAAACTGAGCGCCTCAAACACTGTCACAGGCTTCACCCCCCTCCTCGGGAGAGTTAGCCGACCGCCCTTGCCAGCTCTATCGGTTGCACGTTTCAATTATACTATATATTTCCAAAAAGGAACACGCATTCGATGGTATTTTATCTAGTATTCATTTGCACCTTTGACTATTTGACGCTTATATATGGAAAAAAGTTTCAATATTTTTTCTTTCCATACCTCTATAACTTCCTCAATACGAAAACCAACTTATAAATCCAGTTGTCTAACCGTGACTGCCTATAAAATGGTGACTGCCAAATATATTTCACACGAGAAAATACGCCTTTTTGGTAGCTTTCCAAGAATTGATCCATATCTTTATACATTTGAGGAGACATGTCTTGTCCATAAAGTTGAATAAATTGCTGGGCTTGTTTGCTTAAAATATAGCGATTTTTTCCTTTTAGAAATCTATTTAGTCTTTTCTTCCACTTGCTAACCCAGCCATCGGTAGAACCTCCCAACACATTGTTTTGATGCTGCCGATACCAAATAGACGGCTCGGGGTCAAAAACAACCTCACCAAAAGAGGAGGTGCATAAGTAAATCCACCAGTCATGCATGATAATGTTATCCAAAGAAATCGGAATTCTCTTTTTCACGAGTTGGAGTGTTTCTTTATTGATCACCATGGTACAACCTACACATACATTCTCAATGAGAGCATTATAGAAGGATACAGGTCGGGGGATGTCAGCTGGCCATACTTTAAGTGGTTCCAATGTTTGAGAGACCATTTGTGTAGCAGAACAATACATCAGCGGGCGGCTCCCATCCTGATCCCTGAGATGAGCAACAGCCTGAGCAAGTTTGTTCGGCATCCATACATCATCCTGATCACAAAAAGCGTAATAGTCGAATGTCTCAGACGATCTTTGAATCAAATCAAAAAAGCTTTTAATAACCCCTACATTGCTTTCGAGGCATAAAATAATCTGTTGAGGATAACGTTGCTTCAGGGCGTTCAACTTGGCAACCGTATCATCTGTCGAGCCATCATCACGAATTAAAATCTGAACTTCTACGTCTTTTTGATTGATGAGACTTTCGATTTGCTCATCTAAATAAGCTGCTCCATTATATGTAGACAATAAAATTTGTATGATAGGTCTGTTCAGAGTAATGACCTCCTTCTTTTAAATTGTGTAATAGCGGGACAATATGTTCCATCTGCTTATACATTATAATGCTCATCGTCCTTAATCAACATAGACTTTAATATAATAAAATCTCCCAATCATGAACTGATGGGAGATTGTTGATATTTATAATAAAGTTTTAATTACTCGGATTTACTAAGATACTCCTGCAAAAAATCACGCAATCCCTTACGCCAGTCGCGCAAATCATTCAATCCATTGGTTCGGATCGCTATATGATCCATAACAGAATTACGTGGTCTCACTGCTGGTCTGGGGAATTGCTCTGTGCTGCATGGCTCCAATTTTGCTGTGATCTTGGCATCTAATATTTCCGCCGCATCCTGTAAAATAGCTTGCGTAAATTCATACCAGGTACAGAAACCACTATTGGATGCATGGTATACGCCATATTTCTCCGTTTGAATCAATTCCGCCAAAAAACGTGCCAAATCTACCGTATAGGTAGGTGAACCCTTCTGATCATTCACCACCTGGAGGAGCGGCTTCTCCTTTCCAAGCTTCAACATCGTTTTCACAAAATTGTTCCCGTGCAATCCATATACCCAAGATGTACGAACAATAAAGTACCTGGAGGAAAGTGTTTGGGTCAACACTTCTCCCGCACGTTTGGACTTTCCGTAGATACTCTGTGGATTGGTATTATCGTACTCATGATATGGCTGTTTTGCCGTTCCATCGAACACATAATCTGTGCTGATATAAACCAGCTTGGCTCCAACCTTTTCCGCTGCCAGAGCCATATTACGTGTACCTGCCGCGTTGACTTGATAAGCCCCGTCTACATCGGTCTCCGCTGCATCCACAGCCGTATACGCTGCACAGTGGATTACGGCATCAGGTTGATAGTGTCCTACAATTTTCACAGTCTGCTGCAAATCCGTGATATCCAATTGTTCCCGATCGTAACCAAGGACATCATGTCCTTGCTCTTGAAAAACCTTTACTACGTCTTTACCAAGTTGCCCGGATGCTCCAGTGACCAATACCTTCATTCTACGCATCCCCCAAGCGGGAACCGTACTGCTTTGCATAGTATTGTTGATATTCGCCAGATTGGATGCGAGTCCACCATTCTTCGTTGTCCAAATACCAGCGAATCGTTTCTTTAATGCCGGTTTCAAAAGAGTGCTTTGGCTTCCAGCCCAGCTCATTCATGGTCTTTGTAGGATCAATGCCATAGCGGCGGTCATGACCTGGACGATCCTGCACATACGAAATCAGAGATCCTGGCTTGCCCAGCTCCTCCAATACCGTTTTGACGATATGCACATTTGTCCGCTCGTTATTTCCCCCGATATTGTATACTTCACCCAGTTTACCCTGATGAATGACCAGATCAATGGCGCTGCAATGATCCTCTACATACAACCAATCGCGAATGTTCAAGCCATCCCCGTATACAGGTAGCTGTTGATCGCTCAGTGCACGAGAGATCATTAGCGGGATCAATTTCTCAGGAAACTGATATGGACCATAGTTGTTAGAACAACGCGTGATATTCACTGGTAAACCGAAGGTTTCATGATATGCACGAACTAGCAAATCGCCGCCTGCCTTGGATGCAGAATAAGGACTATTAGGTTGCAACGGAGTTTCCTCCGTAAACAATCCTGTTTCTCCGAGAGAACCATACACCTCATCTGTTGATACCTGTACAAACTTGGTCACGTTATATTTCTTGGCTGCGTCCAGTAGCACTTGCGTACCCAATACGTTTGTTTTCACAAACACTTCCGGTTCCAGAATACTTCGATCGACATGCGACTCTGCCGCAAAATTCACCACCACATCGATGCCCTGCTGCATCAATTGGTCAATCGCTTGCGCGTCGGTAATATCTGCTTTCACGAAGGTATGATTGGGATGATTTTCGATGGATTTTAAATTTTCCAGATTACCTGCATAGGTAAGCGCATCGATATTTACAATTTCGTATTCTGGATGCTGTTTTAACATATACAATACAAAGTTACTACCTATAAATCCGGCCCCGCCGGTGACAAGAAGTTTCATACAGACCTCCTAAATCTTATTATTACTCTAATCAAAATTAATATCTGCGTCGGCCAGTGCTGGATGCTTCTGATCTTTCTCTGAAAGAATAGCATGAGAAGTTGGCCAATCGATCCCTAGTACAGGATCATTCCACAGAATTCCACGATCATTTTCAGGTGAGTAATATTCGTCTACCTTATAAAACACCTGGGTATTAGGCACAAGCGTACAGAATCCGTGAGCAAAACCTTTAGGGACCAGTAATTGACGTTTATTGTGTTCACTCAAAATCACCCCAACCCATTGACCGAATGTCGGGGAACTTTTACGAATATCCAGAATCACATCATAGATGGCTCCTGAGATCACACGAATGAGTTTTGTTTGTGCTTTTGGCTCAAGCTGATAATGCAAGCCACGAATAACTCCAGTCTCTACAGATAACGATTGATTATCCTGAATGAAAGCATGGTCAATACCGTTGTCTTTCATGATCTGCTCATTGTAGCTTTCCATAAAATAACCACGATGATCACCATGGACCACCGGTTCTATTATTTTTGCACCTTCCAGTTTCAAAGGGATTACCTTCATAAGTCCGCATCCTCCCTTTATTTAAAGCTTTAATTTTCCAAATTCTTCACCAAAGACAATATCCTTGGCCAATTCATTAGCACGTGCAAGAGATGGATGAGTTCCCGCATCTGTCCACCATCCTTGAAGAACATCATATGTCAATGTTCCATTAGCAATATATGCATTGTTGACGTCAGTGATCTCAAGTTCTCCACGAGCTGAAGGTTCAAGTGTTTTTACAATTTCAAACACACTATGATCAAACATATAAATTCCTGTTACAGCATAATTGCTTTTTGGATCTTTAGGTTTCTCTTCAATAGATACAATCCGTTCCCCTTGAAGCTCGGCCACTCCAAAACGGTGTGGATCTTGTACCTGTTGAAGAAGGATCTTCGCACCCGTGACTTGATTACGGAAATTGTCCACAAATGGTGCAATGTCATCTTCAAATACATTATCGCCCAAAATAACAACCATCTGATCATCACCTACAAATTGTTCAGCCAAATCAAGAGCTTGTGCGATCCCACCTGCCTCATCCTGAACTTTATAAGTGAATGTTACGCCCATTTCACGACCACTGCCAAGAAGGTTAACGACATCTCCCATATGCTCTTTACCTGTAACGATAAGAATATCGTGTATGTCAGCTTGCTTGAGCTTGGAAACGGAATGGAAAATCATTGGATATTTACCAACTGGTAATAAATGCTTATTTGTTACTTTGGTTAAGGGGTATAGACGCGAGCCTGTACCTCCTGCAAGAATTATACCTTTCATCACAAACCTCCATAAAGTGTAAATTCAATCTAATGCTATCACAAAAACGCCTACTAAAATTATTGTTGCTCCAACCCATTTCATAATAGATACAGGCTCATGAAAAATAAACAATGCTGCTATAACACCAAAAATATATGCTAAACTCTGAATTGGATAAGCAACACTCAAAGGCATTCTAGACAATACAACGAACCAAATCAATGTAGCAAAAACGTATAATAACAAGCCAATAATTATATTTGGAACAAATAAAGCTTTCCAAGCATTACTTAGACTGACTCCCCCTATTTTCTCTAGCCCCAGCTTAAAAAAAACTTGTCCACTACATAGCATGATTACATTGAGAACTAGTAATAAAAAATTAACTAGCGTAGGTCCTTTTAGCATACTAGTTTTCCCTTTCATTATCCCTAATTTTCTTTAATTCGTGCTTGACTAAGCCCAATTCCTGAGATAATTCCTTTATTTTTATTGTAGACTTGGACACCTCTACTGTTAGAGAAAACATGATAACAAAAACTCCAAAAATAGCAAGTAAAAAAAGAGCATTAACAGGTACTTCAATACCCATAACCCCAGAAACATAGTTAAATAAACTTGGAAAAACTGATAAAATAAGAACCACTATCATTGCTATGATCCAAAGCATTGAATACTTTAGTTCCATTCTATATTTACGTAACAAATTCAATAAAACCAGAAAACAAATGATCGCTCCCGCAATTAGTATGATTTGTAATTTAATAGATATCATAACTACTCCTAAACTATTTGATTTCTTAGTCTATCAATTAAAATTGCCAAGGAGACTTTTGTCATGTAGTAAATTGACTTTAAAGAAGTAATTGATGATTTACCCTCAAGTCTTGCTTCCATATTAACTGGAATTTCTTTAATACGGAAATTATTCCTCTTTAAATACATGATTGATTCAGGTTCAGGATAATCCATAGGATACCTCTTAGAAAGAACTTCAATAACCTTTTTATTACATGCTCTAAATCCGGAAGTAGGATCAGTTATCCATTGACCAGTTAACGCCCTGAGCATCTTAGAGAAATATATGATACCTACTCTTCTCATAAAAGATGACTGAAAGCCCTCTTTATTAATATAACGAGACCCTATAACTAGATCTGCCTCATTATTAATCAATGGTTTTACCAAATTTTCCAAGTATTCAGGATTGTGTTGCCCATCTCCGTCAACCTGTACAGCTATGTCGAACTGATTATAAAACGCATATTTATAACCAGTTTGCACCGCTCCACCGATACCTAAGTTACAGGGCAGATTAACTGTCGGTACATTAAGAGTTTCACATAGGACTGCAGTTGAATCTGATGAGCAATCATTAATGACCAGTATATGCAACTGAGAATTATTTAATTTTTTAATTGAAGAAATTAGCTTTTCTAAACTTCGTTCCTCGTTGTAGGCAGGAATAATCAGTAGAATTTTTTTTGACTTAATCATCATTATCCCCTTAGCTCCCAGCAGGTAATAAATTTACAGTGATAGATAGTGTAGCACGGAATATATTAATAATACCTACTAATAATAATATCTAACGAGGAGACATTAAATAAAAACATAAGTAGACATAATGAGTAAAACACATAGTTCTTCAACTTTTCAGGAAATAGATAACTTATTCCCACAACTATAATAATACTAATAGGCACCAAGGAGGTAAATAGATATCTTCCCTGCAGCATAAAGTTATGGAACCGCATGAAATATTGGATTTCGACCAAGTACAAAAAAATAAAATTCAATATCACGATAATAAGACACATCGCAACAGTCTTATAATATTTCTTCCTTTTTATTATTCCGTATATTGAACCTACTACACTAGCTAAAGATATTAAAGCCAAGACTTTATAAATTATTCTAGATGTAAATCTTGTATCTAACCAACCAAAGTTTGCCCAAAAAGAAACAACCCATATATCAAATGAACGGAGCATTGCTTCTTTTATTAAAAAAGCATTTACAATATACCAGTGCAATCCTACATTTGGATCACCAGGAGGCTGCATTCCTATTCCCCCGGTAAATGAATGATAATGTTTGAAACTAAATAGTCCCCATGGTAAATAAATAATGAGAATTGGAACGAATAAATACACAGCAGATTCTATCCAAAATTGAAGACTAAACTTCTTACTGATAAAATATACTAATATAAGTGATAGCGCTATTGCAGTCACAAATACCATTGTAGGCTTAATAATTAGGCCAAATCCCAAAAGCACACCAGTAAAAAGAAGCCTTTTTCTTGTAGGGGAATCAATAATATATATAAGTGAAAGCATAATTGCCATGGTGACTGTATTCATTAGAATATCATTATTTACAGCAATACCAACCATAGAGAACATCGGGTGGAAACTAACTAATACAGATAAAGTTATAGCAATATTCTTTTTTTTATCGAATAATCTACTAGAAATTAAATAAGTAATAGCTGTTGCTAATACTCCTAATAACACTGAAAAAAAGCGAACTGCGTAGTACCTATCAAAAATTGAAGAGAAATAAAAAACTTTATAGAATAATGCAGCAAAAAAATAATAACCAGGAGGATATCCCGCTGCTACTGAACTGCCGTTAGAATTTCGGTCATAACTTTGTGGATTATCAGATAACTCTTTAAATAAATTTTCATTAATTTTATATTTATTTTCTGCATGATATGCTATATTGTTCAAATCAACGGTTTTGTAAAATAATTCCATTTCTGAGGAATGTTTCGCCTCTTCCTTCAGAATTGGGACTTTATTATTTTCCGCCATGAACTGAACGTATTCAAAATGTACAGGCTCATCGGGCGTTTGTAAAGGAGGTATTACAATTGCCCATATAATTCCTTTCACAAAAGACGCAATTAATATCCAGACAAAAATGCGTTCCTTTTTCACTTCTTAATTTCTCCTTTTCAGTTGTAAAACTCCTTATTCTAGAGCAATCCGCATTTAGTGCAATTAATGCATAGAGTTATGTGCTTAAGCACCTTCGTTCAGTAAATAATTATGAGAGATTGATACAGTAGTATAGTATGTATATTTCCATTCACATCCCTTATATAAAAAGTCAGTTTAATAATTCAACTGCTATTATAGTAGCCTACTTCTTATCAAATATTTTATTTTCACAACTTAAATGTATAGATAGAGAAAAGCAACTACTTATTTTTTGTCCCTTTAATAATAGAGGCTATCCCATCTTCAATTGTTGTTGATGGACTATACCCTGTTAAGCCAACCAGTTTATCTGTATTAACCACATTTTTTATAATTGTAGTTTGACCTTTATTTTTATATACAATGTTTATTTTCTGATTCATTCTTTGCTCGACAATTGAAATAACCTGACTTATAGATGTGCCTACTCCACTGCCAATATTTAATATCTCTTGGTCAGCCAGCTTAATCGCATGGAAAGTCGCTTCCAGAAAATCATCTATAAATATAAAATCGCGAACAGCCTGAATATTACCCCAGAATATAAATTCTTCATTATTAAGTGCCTTATTAATTAAGACTGGGATGATTCCTTGTTTCTTATTGGGATTTTGGAATCCCCCATAAGGATTAGTAACCCTCAAAATAAGATAAGGCAAATTATTGGTTTCATTGTGTTTAATTTTAATTAAATTTTCAAAAAAGACTTTCTGTAACCCATATATATTAATTGGATTCATTGAATCATCCTCTTTGGCTCGGGCCAAGGTATTGCCATATACTGTTCCAGCAGAGGATAAAAACACAAACTTTTTCACTTTAACATAGCTGCAGAATTCAATAAGTTTTACAAAAGAAGTATAATAAGACTCTATGTCTGCTAACACATCTGAAAACATATTTGTTGCGTTAATTGAACCAGCTGCGTACAAAACAATGTCATCTTGCTTAATATATTTTTGGAGTTCTTCCATATCGTTTATGTTAGCTCCAACAAATCTTATTCCTTCTGAAAGCAAATGCGAGTACTCTGAGTCTCTGCCTATAATCGTCACAGACCAAGCTTTTTCATGAAAATAATTGGCCAAATGTGAACCTAGATATCCACAACCAATGATCACAACATGTTCCATTTAACCCTCCAATATTTTAAAGAGATACGTTTGAATTTTTTCCGCTTCTTTTTCCCAGGATGAGTTCTCCAGCAGATCACTGGCATTATCCATTAGAATCTGAACATCTACTTTTTTATTCACAACTTGATCGAGGGCCTCCACAATTTCATTCACGTCATCTTCTACATAAATAAACATATTCTTATCGGGATCGATCCAGTCATTATTTCTACCCTGATTAATTACAACTGGGCATCCAGACGCCATCAATTCCAAAGGTAATAAAGACAGATTTGTAAAAGATAGAATTAATGATACATCGCACTGAGCATACAAATGTGATAATTCTTCAATTCTGACTACACCAGCATTAAAATGCTTAAAGGGTATCTCATACTCAGAAACATCCCACCCAGCCATAACAATCTCAACGTTCGGATTTTTCTTGCAAAATTCGTTCAAAGCTAAAATCCCCAGCTCGAAGCCTCTTCGCTCTGTAGGTGGCCGAGAATAAAAGAACACTCTTCGTATGTCCTTATCTCGTTTTCCCTGTGGCTTATAAAGATCTTTTTCATATGAAAAACTGAAACTTTCACAGACCATACCGTAATCTGACGCCAGCTTTTCTTTAAGCCAGTCACCTGCCGTTATTCCATAGAAGCCAAATTTATAGGTTTGTTCTGCAAATGAATATGCACTTCCTGGAGCGTAAAAATAAGGCTCAAAATCCTGCACAAAGTATACTTTTTTCACACAATTATCAAAAGATCTAACATAATAGGCTGTTTGCCAAGAAGTCGCAACAGCAACATCATATTCGATGTTTACATCAACTTTATCATCAAGTATATAAACATTAGACTTTAATGGAAAGAAGTAATTCCCAATAATCCCTTTAACACTGGCTGAATCCCCCCATTGAGATCCACCACAAATATATATATCTGATTTAACACCTAATTTCTCTAATAAATACACAATTCTAAAAATATTCAGATGGCCGCCTGATCCGATCCCAAAGTCAGGAATAAACCATGCCAGGCTCAACTCATTTCCAAGCCTATCACTTAATTTAGCTGCTTTATTTTCCAGTAACAAATAATGATAGAACTTAAAAACATTTTTCTTCGTTACAGCAATCTCATTTTTCTTCTTTATTTTTGAGATCACGGTTTTGCTGCCTTTTATAACTCCTTGCGACTGAATAATCTTTGCTGCTTTTTTAGCATTATAAAGAAACACATTATACATGATCAGCCCTCATTATTACTTATTTATTAATTTGTATTCTCTTGAAAACAACCGATTAAGTGACGTATACTTGTTTCCCAAAACTCCTAAATAGGCGCCTGAGTACCTTACTGTATTTTTAACTAAAGAGTAAGCAGCCCAGTATAGCTTTCTTTTTCGACTTATATTGGTGTTATGGCGCAGAAACCTTACGTCACTTATAAAGTGCTTAGCTATATATGCCGGCAATAAAAAAACACTCTTAACAGAAGCGTAATTATAAATTCGGTACAGGCCCTTATACTCATCATAATAGCGTTTAAACTGCTGCTTAAACGTGTAATTATGTGAATGGTAAACTACTGATTGGGGAGAGTAAGCCTTCTTATACCCCCTTTCAATTATTTGCCTTGCCCACAGCTGATCCTCGGCAAAATCAACTTCTGGATAAGGAATTGTATCCCAAATCTCTTTACGCATTGCAGAGGAATTATCGGAATAATAACATAATAAATGTCTGTATCCTTCTTCTCTGTTGTATCTCTCTTGATCATCCAAATAATATATTGTAGTTTCTGTACCGAAGTTGTTGAAATGTGTTATGATGTTATGCTTTTCAAAAATATCGCAATCATCATAAGGCAAGTGTCTACCAAATACACCCACTATGTTCTCATCTAAATCAAAGCACGAAACCAGGTTTTTCAACCAAAACTGATCGTAGGGCAAAGCATCTTGAGTAATAAACACAAGGTATTTACCCCTGGCCAAAGAGGCTCCTAGATTCCTTGTTTTTCCATGTCCAAATTCTTTGGGCATTATTTGCTTTAGAACAATGTTTTCATTTTGTTTTTGCAGACCTTGTATAAATTCAACTGTTCCATCAGAGGACCCCGAATCTACTATAACAATTTCAAAAGGAGCTCCCAAATCCTGATTCAGAGCTTCCACCAATACTTTTTTGAATATATCTCCTCCGTTTTTTGTGGGAATAATTACAGAGGCTAATTGGTTTAATTCATTCATGGTTATAAATTCCCTTTTTTATTTTTTTTATGTTTTAAATAGTATATAAAACTGCTCATTACATTCTTATACTCATTTTCGATCAGCAAGAGCCTTCCATTCTCATCCGTTAATACGTTTTTTTGCTCCTGAAGATTCTCTAGTTTTTCAGTCAATTGTTTTATACTACTCTGGGCTAAGCTAATATTATTTTCCAATTCACTATTCTTGGACTCGTTTTGGTTTACTCGTTCCCACAGCTTGTGTATCTGCTCTCTCTCTTTAGACAGGAGCGTCTCAGTACTGTTAACGCGTTCCCATAAAGCTTTGTTCTGAGCATGTGTCTCCTGCAACATGTTCTCAGACATATTGACTCTCTTCCACAAAGATGACACTTCCAACTCTTTTTTATTAATTATAGCTTGTTCAACCTTATATAGCTGATCCAGTTTTTTAGAGTAAGACGAAGCATTTTTATTTTCAGAAAGATCAAGTAGGGCATTTTTTACAAAGTTAAATATCCTGTTAGAAAGATCCTTAAATTCATGAGTATTATCTAATCCAGTCTTAAAGTAATCAACTATATACTCTGCCTTATCCAGCATATAGACTGGTTTTCTCAGACAGTAATTACTTTTTTGGATGAGTTCAAAAAAGCCTGTTAACTTCGTGGAATACTCACCGGAAAAAGTCACGTGAGGGACGCCGTAACTGTATGAAATGATATTTCCGTGAAGACTCGATCCAATAAAACCTTTTGCATTTGCTAAAATACCCACCTTATCCATCAAAGCTAAAGAAGGTGTATTTTTCTTATTAATTATATAAGAATCAACAAGTAGAGGAGCAAGCTGATCATATAATTCATTGTCCCCAAGACATTCGCCAATTGAAATGAGTACGATAGGAACACCAAGGCTTCTGGAGATATTATTGAGCAAAACAGCTACGTCTTTAACCTCTTCCTTGGAGATCACATTTTCGTTAGCCTGGAATACAATGTACTCTCCTTTTTTGAATACATGTTGGCCATCAGTTACTAAAGAGCCCAAAGTGGATTCAAGAGATGCCTTAGGAAAGTATTCAGAAATGCTCAATACCAAATCAGGTACAATTTCACTTTCTATGCCAACATCTGATAGAAATTTGCTTGATCTCTGATCTCTTACTGATACAGCTTTAAATCTGGCAAATGAATTTTTTACATATCTTGAGAATCCCTCGCCTAATTGAAAGGGAACACCCAAACCAATTGTATAACAATTCCCGATACTAGCATCAGTAGGAGAAATAATATTACTGAAGCTAAGTCTACTCTCTTCATAAAGACTATTAATAGACCAGTCATCTGACCTTAACAAATCGCCTCCACCAATAAAAACCTTATCGAAAGAGTAATTATCAAATTGTATAATATCCTCCACTTGCTTTTGATCTGTGTAGGTCGGTGTGTATTGCATACAATTGGGGCTAAAAAACTTGATTTCATATGCCTCGTTCGAATGACTATAAATATCACCCACAATTTTTTCGAAAACTACAGGAAAAAGCAGATCACCTAAATTATCAACATTAAATGTACCGACCTGAGCAATTTTCTTCATAATTAACCACCTTTAATGATTTCAACTGTAGAATCCATGTCCATCAAACCTATTACAGTCCTTTCCGACTTAACGGTTATCTTGTTAACATCATATCTTCTATCCAGTGGGCGGCTTATTCCTTCTACATAATCAGATAATCCTACCGAAACTATATATTCATCCGGGGCAAGATACATTTTTTGCGAAAAAGTCACAACAATTTCTTCTCCACTTTTTACAGGTCCTATATTTTGATCAAGATAGTGAGTATTGCCACTATACATTTCAAGCCCCTTCTTGTTCTTGATATAGAATCCAAGAACAGGGTTCTCACAATCCTGTAAAAATTTCACGGTAACTCTCAATTTAAAAGAATCCAACGTATAAACGAGCCACTGGCTCTCTGGATCTTCCTCATTTATACACTCGATCTCTTTTATCATAGCGGTTTCATCACCATATCGGTATTCTTCCGAAGAAGCCTCACTGACAATGTCCACCAAGGAGGATTCCTTCTTGACCATTTTATTGACTCTTTCTATCTTTTTGGTGATCTCATCGTTAGTATTGTACAGTTTCACGTAATCGTTAATGATCCTTCTAGGCTCACCTTGCGAAAAAACTTCTCCCTTATTCAACAAAACACATCGGTCACATAATGTACTTATGCTGGTAACATCATGGCTAACAAATAAAA
The DNA here is from genome assembly GCF_038592965.1 of Paenibacillus sp. FSL L8-0158. GTDB lineage: Bacteria > Bacillota > Bacilli > Paenibacillales > Paenibacillaceae > Paenibacillus > Paenibacillus polymyxa_D. The sequence goes on from NZ_CP151949.1 coordinate 5,180,661, forward strand.
TAGTTACTCCGTTATTCTTCATGGTCTTTATTTTCTCAAAACATTTTTGCTGAAAAAATATATCTCCGACTGATAATGCTTCGTCAATTATAAGAATTTCAGGTTCTACATTTATGGCTACGGCAAATGCCAGTCTTGCGAACATCCCACTCGAATAATTTTTTACAGGCTGGTACACAAAATCTCCAATATCCGCAAAGGAAAGGATGTTTTCTATTTTCTTATCCATATCCGCTCGTTCAAATCCCATAAGCATACCGTTAAGATATATATTCTCAATCCCCGTATACTCAGGATTAAAACCTGCCCCCAATTCCAGCAGAGCAGCAATCTTACCGCTAATTTTCACTGTACCGCGGGTTGGGGTTAGGATACCTGTAATTATTTTAAGTAAAGTCGATTTCCCAGAACCATTTTTCCCAAGGATCCCTAAAGACTCACCTTTATTAACATGGAAGCTCACATCATTTAATGCGTAAAAGTCCGTATGATATTTTTTACGCAATGGGTTAATTGCTTCTTTAAGTCTATCCGTTTGATGCTCATATAATTTATATTGTTTTGAAATATTCTCTACCTGTATAGCTATACTCATATTCAAATATCTCCTTATAACACATCTGCAAAGTGAGGTCTTAATCTCTTAAATATAAAAGCACCAATAAACAGAAAACATAAAGTCACAAACCAAAAATACAAACTCATCCTTGGATATTCCCAAAACCAGCTTCTAAAAATCAAGCTATTCCTATAACCTTCTATAATGTAGTACATAGGATTCAACTTAATAAGGAATTCATATTTTCCAGGTATCATTTTTAGAGACCATAAAATAGGAGTTATCCAGTATCCGAATTGTAATAACATCGATAATATTTGCCCTACATCCTTAAGAAAAATAACCAGTGCAGAAGTGATCCAAGAAATACCAAGTAAGAAAACGGACATAGCAAAAAGATAATAAAAGATTTGTAAAAAATATATATTCGGTGGATAGCCGTATCCCCAAAACATCAATACCATTAAAACCAAAAAAATCAAATGAATAATTAATGGAGATATTATTTTCACAATAGGTAACAAACTAACTCTAAATACTACATTCTTCACAAGAAAGACATTGCTCACTATTGAGTTTGTAGCATTCATAATGGCGTCCGAGAAAAAAAACCACGGGATGATCCCCGCTACAAGCCATAGAATAAACGGATAATTATCAACAGGCATAGACTTGAAACCAACTTGAAATATAAACCAGAAGATCAGTATAGAGATAGTTGGCTGGATTACCGCCCAAAGAAAGCCTAAATACGATCCCAGATATTTGTCTTTTAGATCCTTCACAGATAACTGCAAAATCAATCTCCTATTTAAATAAATATCCTTAAAAAAAGATAACCCTAACATTAAACTTACTTCTCCTTCCGCACGCTCAACTGTTGAAACGGTAATGTCAATTTCTAATGCAACTGTCAGTGAATCTACATTCCGCCTAGCTCGTAGATAATCAATGTGCTAAAATATTGACGTATCTACAAGAAAAGGAGATTGTAAACCTTGTCGAATCCAGTATACGGGAAACAGGCCAAAACGTCGACCCGTGACGATAAAAGGCCGGCTATATTTTGGGTGTTAATTGTTGGCATGATTCTGTTTTTAGTTTGGGCCCCCTTCCAGGCTGCAATTTTTAATGGGCAAATGCTCGAATTTGAGAAGCCTCTGTATTGGGCTTTGATCATCAGCACGATTCTGCTGATATTGGGAATCGTAACCTATTATAAGAAATTCAAATTGGAAGATCAAAGAGACTGGTTGGCTGTGCTTGTTATCTTACTTCCGCTGACGTTCGTGCTTTCATTGATTTCTGCTGCTTCTCATTATCTCGCGATGAACATGGTAGTGGTGCAGTGCATCTATGCCTCGTTCTTCATCATTACATTGTACGCCTTGCGAGATCGGTTGAGCAACCAGATCATCCAAACCGCGATTATGACCGTAGCTTATATTATTATAGGCTTCGGCCTCATCAACTGGTTTGGACAGTGGGTATTGGCCGGACGACTCGTGGATTGGTTCTCAACAATGGTAAGCGGTAATCGCTACGTTGATGCCATAAAGATAGATACTAATGGTCCGCGTCTCACTTCCGTCTTCCAGTACGCGAATACATATGCGGCATTTTTGATGGCATTTTTGTTCGCAGCTATCTTTTGTCTGATGAAGTCGAAGACGTGGTATGGAAAAGCGACTCATGCCTTTATGCTGGTGCCTATATTGGTATCACTGTTCCTGACACTTTCACGTGGTGGTCTCATAATGCTGCCAGTCGTATTTGTTCTTTTACTTCTGTTCTTTAAGCCAGCGCGGCAAATCTTATGGCTTTTGCATTGCGCAATTGCGGGTGTCGTTTCACTTGCTATTTTGAGTCCTATTACAAATTGGGGATTACAGCTGAATCAGACCTACAACGGTGCTGTGGCTGCTAAAGGCTGGGGACTGCTTCTTGGGACTTCCTTGGTGACTGCAGTTGTTCTATGGCTTATACAAACCTCTCTGGGATCTCGTTTGGAAAAAGGGATGCACGGTCTAGCCTCACGTAAACTCTCTAATCTGTGGCTGCCTGTTGGCTCTGTGGTCGTGATTGGTGTAATTGCGTTCCTGCTCATTGGTACAGGACTACGAACTTTTCTACCAGCCAATGTAGAGACACGTCTGGAAAATATCAACTTCCAACAGCATAGTGTGCTGGAACGTATAACCTTTTATCGCGATGCTTCCAAGCTAATTGCTGATTATCCGTTGATTGGCGCAGGTGGCGGCGGTTGGGCTACGCTGTATGGAAAATATCAAGACTATGGCTACACAAGCGCACAGGCACATAACTTTTTCATGCAGTATCTGGTAGAGGCCGGTATTCTTGGATTCATTATTTTTATGGCGTTTATCCTTTATATTTTCTATAAATACATTAAAGGTTACATCAAGAGCGATGAGGAAAAGCGGGATAGCCACTTCCTTTACCTGATCTTGGCAATGTCCATTTTGCTCCATAGTCTATTGGACTTTAATATGAGTTATGTGTTCATGGGTATACTGGTGTTTATTGGACTCGGGGGTATGGCTGCAGCAATGGATGCACAACCTGTAAAACGCTTGGCGATGAAGCCTGAAGGTTTCCGTCCGATTTATAGTATCGTCATTTGTGTTCTCAGTATTGTGCTTCTGTTTGTAGGGCTGCGCTTTGCACAAGCCAGCAATGCTGCCTGGGAAGCAAAAGCGCTGGAAAGCAGCAATTCGTTCGAACAACGACAAGCTGCTTATAATAAGGACTTGAATCTGCGCCCAACTCATATTGATTCAATTGTTGGTTTGTCTAGTATGTATTATCAGGTCTACAAGCAAACCAAACGCGAAGAGTTCTATACAGGCGGTATGACCATTGTTGATTTGGGGCTGCAGGCAGAACCGTATAATAGAAATATGCTGTTTATCAAAATGCGACTTGAGCAAGCTAAAGGAAACAATGACAAGGCATTTGCCATTTTGGAAAATAACCGTGCTAACTTCACCTGGGATCTGGATTGGTACAATTTGCTGATTACCCAAGCGTTTGAATTTGGCAATAAAGCTCGATTGGCTAAGGACTCAGCCAAGGAACAGAAGTATTTCCAAGCAGGTCTTGCTGCTTATCAGCAGGTTCTAGATGGGGTAGCTCATCTTAAGACGATTCCACCTGAAATTCAATTGATACGTACTTTTGAAGTAACTCCAAGCATTGCGCTCAGTGCTGGAAAAATTGAGTTCATGTCAGGTAAACCCGCCGAGGCTGCCATCATCCTGAAAAACGGCTTGAAGGACGATCTGAGTGACGCTACGAATCGTGAGGTAACCCGATACTATATTGCCGCTTTGCAAAAGCAGGGACAAGATGACAAAGCATTGTACGATAAGCTGATTCAAGCTGATCCCAAGGAAAAAGAACTGATAAACGAACTGAAAAGAGAATAGTCCCTGGAGTTTAGTTGTTCTCTGTTTTGTTTATTTGAGGCTGTCCCATAAATCGATGGGATGCCCTAAAAAACAAAAAAGCCCATCCTTGGTAAAATGGAAGTGGGGACTGACCCCATAACGGGAGACAAATCAAAACACCTTCAAGAGAATCGAACCATGTCGTAAGATATGGAGAGGGACTGACCCCATAACGTAAGACAATTAAAACACTTTCAAGAGAATGCAATCCTGTCGTAAGATAGGGTGATAACCTTGAAAGTGTTTTTGCGTTGGCAACTAGAGTTGAGTTACCCGTTAGAAATAAAAATGAAAGTAATAGAAATTAGATTGGCATGAGTACCTGTAAAAGAGGTTATAGAGCAGTTCGGGATACGAAATAAGACACAGCTCAAGACGTGGATGTGGTGGACGAAGTATACCGTCTGGAGCAGCCTGTAGGTAAGCAATACAGCTACAGAAGAGGTCCAGAACTCTCTTTAGAGCTTGAAAAAGTAAAAGCAGAAAAAAATACAAGTACTGGAAAATAACTGGAACCTAAAGTCATCATTGCTTGGGTCGATTCCATTCGAGAAGTCATCAGTATCAACTCGCTCGCGTCGTAAGTGAGACCCTGAATTGGTTCGATGACACCACCTTAGACGCAGCCTACCCTGAAGGGGGTGAAACAGCAATCATCGCAATAAGCTCACCAAAGTCATTCTCTACGCCTACATGTAGTGCATCTACTCATCCCGTCAAATCGTCAAAGCCGTTTAAGAGCTATTCCATTCATTTGGCTGGCCGCCCGTCACGTCGAGGTACAGCACGCCATACTCGCTAACGACGTTCTTTCTTGCTATTGCTGTTACGGCTGTTTGGCGTCATTTTACCCTTGATCTCTTGCTCCTCCTAGCCCAGGTGCGCGTCCATTTCTGCTTCCAACACCTCCTGAAGAGTCTCCGCGAGCAGTTCATTTAAGGCATTTTACACATCCTGTGCAGTCACCTGGTTTTTCTCCTTAATGAAAGCTCGCAGTTGCTCTTTTGACCAAAGCCCCATGTATTCTCCCCCCTTTCTATGACTTCCATTTTACTAAACAAACTATTTTACAGACTCTAGTGAAGCAAAAAGCGCAGGTTTCGGACTAATTCAGCCTTGTAACCTACGCTTTTTCTCATGAAGTTAATTATAATTCGTCTCATTTAGGCTGTTTTACTATAAAAAAACTGCCTTTGAGATAACCCTTTTTATTGTTCATCTTTTGAGTGGAATTGTAACCCTGTTATCGATTAAGAACGCTAACCAGTTCCTCTCTGTGGTTTGAGTAATTCATCCGTTACTTTACTTATTACCTTAGCAAATCAATAAGCTCGCCCCCCAATCCTTTTCATCAGGATAAAGAGAATCTAGTAATGTCATGGCTATTCCCGAAACACCGTCAAGTAAACCTACATAATTTAAATTCTTAGTAGAATTAGAATCCCTATATAAATCATAAAAACCAAATGCCGATTCTTCATCAAACATTTTAACGACCGTTCGGAGCAAGCTTTGATAGTTTTCTTGCAATTCAGGATCGTGTGTGTCCCGATACATATGATAGGTAATTTTCAATAATCCTGAATATCCGTGGCATACCGTTGGTGAATAAATATTCCACTCTTCGATAGATCTTTTGTATATCGATTTAAATGCGTTTACAGCTAAAACCTCCAAGCTTCTATCCCCGATGGATCTACCTGCTAAAAATAGACTCCTCGCAACACCTGCCGAACCATAACACCAAGCATCCCGATGTTTTTTAGCGTATAATTGATCGTTTGTAAATTCTTCGTAGCTTATAATTAAGGGCCACTGTATTCTATCTGTTTGTTCCAATTTCCATTTTGTTATCCAGTCACAGTATCGTTGAATTGCCTCTATTTGACCAGGTACCTTTATATTTTGAAGTAACGCTATAGATAATAATGCCAAGGAGCCAGGAACTCCATGAGCTAAACCCATATTAAAATATCCAAATGGATATTCATCCTTTTCATGTGAAAGTAAATATTTATTTGAAATATACCAATTCGGAACCTCTTGTTTATCGTTGATAATCCTATCTTTACTTAGAAGAACAAGATACTCAAGAACACCAATAAGGAGCTCCCTAATTTCAGGTATATCAGAGAACAGTAACAGATACCTTCCTATGCCACTCCATCCGGAAATTACATCATAATCATTAATTGACGTACCTGATTCCAGCCTACTTTTTGCATTCAGTAGATCAGCACTACCATGACGCAATATCAAAGTGTTAATTTGGTTGATAAATCTCCTGTATTTTATACCATTGTCAGATAATAGATACGCGGCAAATCCAACACCAGATAATCCTTCCCATAGTGATAATGACGCTCCTGATTTCTTTAATGATTCACGAGTACTTAAAAGGTAGGAGTGTGCATACTCTTTTAATCTCTCATCCTTTAATACAGTACTTAGTCTCCCATACAAAATACTGATTGCTGGAAATCCAGTTGCCAGGCTTATATCATTCCAATTAAACTCCTCTTGTTTATCTACATGATTCTGCTCAGAAGAACATATAGTCTGTACATACTGGGGGTCAGTCAACCTGGCACTTATAACACTTACAATTTTCACAATATCGTTATGCAGGCTCTTATTGTTTTGTACTACTGTCATCAACGTTCAACTCCTTTGAAATACATTTTTTCTTGTGCTTTATTGATTCATTAAAATGATATAAAGAATGACTTAACAACGACATTATCTTTCTTTCCATTTTCCTATTCGTACCTATAAGACGGTTTAAATGCATATGAATGAGGCTACCTAGAATATTGGAAAATGTATTCGTTAAATCCTTTTCATGTTCAAGTGCCTCTTTATATTCATTTATTATTTTTTTTCGCTCTTGAAACTTAGATAATAAGTAGTCCCCGTATTCCAAATTTCTAAGTGAGGACCAATTGTCCGAAACATCGCACAAAATTATATAAAAAGTACGGTCCTTCATAAAATCTTTTACATGCTCCTTATGCCATTCTTCTTCATGAAACCAAGTAACTTGCCGTTCTACCGCTGGTATAAACTGATTTAAAATATCAATTACACTAATGAAACCAATAATCTCTATAGGAACATTCAACTTATTGTTATATTTTAAAGAGACCAGTTCTACTGTAATCTTCGAATCAACAGCAAAAAAACGCTCCGCTATACTAATTAAACGTTTACCACCGTATCGCTCAATTTCCGGCTCATATGAATCAAATATTATTTTACTTAGTAGACCTTCAACCTTTAGGCGTCTAGCCCACATATGAATAGCAGGGATTAGTTGTTTACAAACAACGGATTCCTCACCATGAAGTCGTAACCGTATATGATGATCCGGATCTTTATACCTAACAATAAAATAACGATTTATTATTCCTTGATTCTCTACCTGCTCACAAAATGTTCTAATGTAATTGCCAATAAACTCTTCCTCTCGTTCAGACATACCATAAAGCTTTATATAAAGCCATTCACTTCCCGGTAAATATATAATGTTTGAATGCTCTCTGATTGGTCTTTGAATAAGATTCATATCTTCACACTGCTTCGGGGTCAAAGGTTCCTCTACATTTGTCCTTACTAAGGGAATAACGTACTCTGCGATAAAGCGCCCTTCTTTCCCTCTAGCCCATACGTCACTTGGTTCAAATCCACTCTCGGTTAACCATAATGATTGTGAATCACTTAATTTATGATATTTCTCAAATAGCTCTAATATGAAAAACTCATTTTTAAGATCAATTAGTGCTCTGTTATCTGAAACAGAAGTGGTGATATAAACATATCTTGGAACGCGCCACTCCCCTCTCCACTTTTCAAAACCCTCAATCCAATCCTCCTCGTTTATACATTTTTTTAATTCATCGTTATTTTTATTAAGCGACCATTTCGCTAAAGATAAAATTATGTTTTTATATTTCACACGAGGCATCATAGGGAATTCCGATAGGCCTCCCCACTGAAAAGGCAAAATGCTTCTGTGTCTTTCTTGTGAAATTTCCATTAAAAAACGGTATACATTGGGAGCATTATTGTAATTTAGCATGTTGGTGGAAACTGGGATTATCTCTTTATTCAACGACTGTGACTTTAAATAAAAGTAATTGTGGGTACATCCTACATATAAATCAGAAATTGAAATTTGTTTTGAAGTATCTACATTGGAATAATTAGTTCCCAACACAATTTGGTGACTATATGATTTGTTGGTAATCACTACGTTAGAATGTCTACTATTGACCGTTAAATATACAAGTTCAGCAAATATAGCATCTTTTCTGTATTCCTCTTGAATTTTATACGTGTTCGTGATCTTCTCTCTTGCAGTCTTATCTAGGATTGGTCCAAATCTTCCAAATGTTTTACCCGCACCTGCACTTCCCGAATTGGGGTTGATAATGATCTTATATTCGTTATTTTTCAAAGCTTCTTCGCTATTTGCTGCTATGGTAACATACATTTCTATAGAGGTAGGGGGCAAAAGTTCATCAGATAAAGTCTCGATTCTCTTTAATTTTTCATCCGTCAGTTCTATTTCTATTTTTCCTTCTTTAATAACATTTGTAATCCAGTTTGCCAGAACCTTCTCTCTCTCTGCATTTAGTATAGGGTGTTCTAAACTATATCTACTCTCAGGATATTTATAATCAGGCGGAGCCCCTAACCCTAAATCTTCGTCCAAAAGCTCTAAGATCGGAACCTGACAATCAATACCATATTTCTCTATAAAATCATTTCGGTACTGTGTCCAATGAGGATTACTCAAATCCGGCGACAGCCTCCATAAGATCTCTGCTGATCTAGCAATATCTTTAGAGACATTTTGGCTTAAAAAGGCTTCTTCTACTTTTGTCTCCATATCAATCTGCAAAGTTTCTTTCGTTGGAACTAATTTTCTCATTCTTATACATAGCTGATTGTACAAGGATTCCCCCTTACCTATTGGAGAATCATCGTATTGTTTTATTTCTTCACTAATTTCATCCAGACCTTTTTTGATATATTCAATATTGTTTATAGGTGCTATCTGTTTTCGTAGATATTCAAAAGGCAAATCCATATTATCTATGCATAATGGTGGTCTCAAATTGCTAATTAAAAACTCCTGATTCAATAGCTTCATCAGAAATTCAGTTATTAAAGTTTCTTTGTTTTCGGGATACTCTTCTTGTATTTTCTTAACTAGATTAGCAAAAGGAATCGGAGTTTGTGCATAATCCATCACAAGCTGAACCGGCTTGGACGCTTTTATCGAACTACTTTTCATTCGTTTTACATCAGGATCGTGGTGTTGTTCAATATAGTTTAAAAATGGCAATTTTATCCTTGTACCAGATAAATACAAGGATGGATTAGTCCGCACCGCCAACTGTTTTACCACATTTCCCTCTTTCTCTAAATATCTAACCAATCCCATGATCCATTCCATATCTGGACGGGATATTTTCCTGTTCTGCCTAGAATCACCCACTTCCAAGCGGCTAAGTTCCGAAAAGAGACCTATAGAAACCCCAGAAAAAATCCCATAAGGTGTAGCTCTTGAAGAAAGCCTGATTAGATAATTCACAACTGCCCGTAGCACCGTGTTCATTTTTTTAGTATTTTTATTGGTTAGGACATTATTGATAGAATTCATAAGTGAAGGGCTGGCTATGGTGATCGCTTCCCGTATAACAGGGTCTGTTAACAAAGATAAAGCCTTGTTCCTTGTCACATCATATGTAGTACTTTCACTGAATAAGTTATAGTAAAAATCAATAGGCAATAGTGGTACTCTCACCATAAAAAAATCTAATGACTGAAACATATTTATATTTGTAACTTTATCCACTATAGGATAACCTCCTCCTGAAGTAAAAGACCCTGGATGTATGAAATAATATCCAGGGTCAGATTTCTTTTAAAGTTAGCACCAACACTCACAAGTCACATGTGTACCAAGGCATCTAGAAACACTACAAGTTACAGTGCTTGTGCAAGGATTTTTCGCTTGCTTTAATGTTAGATCATTAATTTGTAAGTCCAAATCAAGGGTGTCCTCTTGTTCGAAAAATACTAATTCTGGAGAATTCATCTTAATCCCCCCCTTCGATAAAGTTGAGAGAACCTCAAGGAGCAATCTCTCAATATATAAGACGCATCAAGAGAGAAAAAGTTTCTTTTTATTACATCATTTAAAATTTTTACCTTTTTTTCGCAAAAAAAAGTATCTTCCCGAAACTTCTTATAGTAAGGCTATTTTTGTTGATCAATCTTTTCAATAACCTGTCTCATATAAGCCAGTACTTCATCCTTGATTTCGTTATGCTGTAGAGCATAATGAATAGTAGTTTCAATGAATCCCAATTTCTCGCCAACATCGTGGCGATTGCCATCAAATTCGTAGGCCAGAATGGGGCTCTTTTCTCCCAGTTTGGACAATGCGTCCGTCAGTTGAATTTCCCCGCCTACTCCTGCGGATTGCTGACCCAGGATATCAAAAATATCAGGCGTCAAGATATAACGTCCCATGATCGCCAAGTTAGAGTTGGTTTCTTCCTTTTTGGGCTTTTCCACTAATCGTTCCGCCTCAGAGATTTTGGAAGTAAGTGCATGGCCTTCAACTATGCCGTAACGATGTACCTCGTTCCAATCCACTTGTTTTACACCTACAACAGAACGCTGATACTCATCGAACACGTCAATCATCTGTTTGAGGCATGGATTCTCAGACTCAACGATGTCATCCCCTAAAAGGACGGCAAAAGGCTCATCACCGATAAACTTACGTGCACACCAGATGGCATGCCCCAACCCTTTAGGTTCCTTTTGACGAATATAGTGGATATCTGCCATCTCAGATGGCTTACGCACTTCATTGAGCAGGTTCCATTTTTCTTTCGAAGTCAGATTATACTCCAACTCGAATGAGTAATCAAAGTGATCCTCAATTGCTCTTTTACCTTTACCAGTAACGATAATGATATCCTCAATGCCAGATGCTACGGCCTCTTCGATAATAAATTGAATCGTTGGTTTGTCTATGATCGGAAGCATCTCTTTAGGCATCGCTTTCGTAGCAGGAAGGAACCGGGTTCCTAATCCCGCAGCAGGAATAATCGCTTTACGGATTTTCATAGGTAAAACTCCTTTGTCTTCAATATAACGGATAGATATACTGTCTATGATTATAACAGGAAGATAGATGAATTTGATAGGTTAAAGAAGAAGACATCTTCCCTCAAAGAGAACATGTCTTCTAATCACTTGGTTTCTATATGAATATATTATGCTGCCGGAATCTTTCTGGCTCCCGAACAAATATACAGTTATTTACTTCACCAGTTGCCCACGTGTAACACCCAACTGATTCGTCGCTTTCAGCGTCTTCCATACTTGTGTTCCGCTGATTTCTCCGCGCAGGGCACGGTTATAGAGATCAATAACCTCATGCACTTGCTCCGGTGTCTCCTCCAAAAACTCCACGCGGTAACGGGACACGCCCAGCTCCAGGAAGTTAGACAGGTATTCCGCCCCGGATTGCTCAATCGCGTTGTATACCGTGTTGCGGCAGCCTTCGTCCACACGGACCGGATGAGACATACCAATTCGATCACGCAGGGATGCGCGATGATCCTCGCAAGGGCGACCACAGTTGGTGTAGTCGGTGCCTTCACTCATAAAGGTACAGTATACGCAATGTTCAGTATGGAACATTGGCATATGCTGCTGGATCACGATCTCCAGCTTATCGGTACGCGTACGTCTGAGCATATCGACCATTTGCTGGATGTTCAGATCGTACGACGGCGTAACCAGGTCGCAGCCAGAATCCAGGAACAGATCAGCCGCTTTATGATTGGCTATGTTCAGCGAGAAGTCACCAATCAATTGCGGATGATGTGCGTCCGGGTTCTCCAACCGATGTCGCAAGTAGAAATACAATGCCCCTGGATTACGTACCAGCACAGCATCCGGCTTCAGGCGCAAGATGTTGTTGTGGTAGCCATTTTCACCCGGCATGTGAATACGCGGGGTCGCTAGCGCAATTCGGCGGCCTGCAGCGTGCACAGCCTCTACGGCTGCCGGGAATTGCTTGATGAACTCGAAGTCGGCGTAGATGAACTCCACGCCGGCCTCGAGCGCAGCCTCCACCTGAGGGAGGCTGCGGCACAACGCGGTCAGCTCTGCCTGACCGCGTGCCACAGACGATGCCGGAGTCGATGCATCGTCATACACCTCGACCGCCCGCTTCGTGTACACGGGCGGTTTGGGGCGCTCGCCCGCGAGCAGTTCCACCGCCTGACGGCGGATACCGTTCAGCTCGCGCATCGGCACGATGACGTCCCCATGCAGATGGACGTCCAGCTCTTCCAGCTGGAACACCGTTCCGCCCAGTCGGCCGAACTGCTCCTCGAGCAGTTCGTGCGTCATCGGACGCTTCTGGGCAATTTCGAGTTCCAGCTCGGAGTCCACGCGGACCGTTGTGCCTTTCTGCACGTCGGTCCACCATGTCGACAGCGGTTGTCCTGGAGAGCCGCTGACCCGCACATGTACTGGGAAGACCCGGTACGGCTTGTCCGTGTCGTACGACTGGCGCAGACGCTTGTCCAGCGCCGGGTCGTTGGTCTTCCAAATGCGATCGCCCACGTGTACACGGCGCAGGTCCACATCATTGCGTCCCGCTACGATGTCGATGATCCATCCTTCTCCGGCTTCGCCTTCAATCTTCACGCCCTTGCGGCGGATATCGTATACGCGTCCGCCTTCTTCTTTTTGCGTGGGATCTCCCGCATCGAATACAATACCATCGCCACGCTTGAGCGGTGCATCAATACGGCACACTACGCCATCACGAAGGATTTGTTCCACTCGGCCCAGATACACCCCCCGGCTTTTCGGGAACGTACCGTCAACCAGCTTCTTGTTATTGGTTCCTTCGAGAAAACCGTGCGTAAAGCCGCGTGAAAAGCTCTGCTGCAGCTCGCGAATATCTTCTTTGCTGGTCTTGGACGTATCGCCATCAAAATACTTATCAATGGCCTTGCGGTACTTGCTGACCACATTTGCCACATATTCAGGTGTTTTCAGTCGTCCTTCAATCTTAAAAGAAACAACACCCGCGTCGATCAGTTCAGGCATCAAGTCAATCGCTGCTAGATCCTTAGGTGACAGTAGATACGTCACATCCGCCATTGGTTTCTGCTCTCCATCCACCATCAGATCGTAAGGCAAACGACATGCCTGTGCACACTCACCACGGTTAGCAGAGCGGCCGCCCCACATTTCTGAAGTCAGGCATTGGCCAGAATAAGATACGCATAATGCTCCATGTACGAATACCTCCATTGGAAGTCTCGCCTGATCACCTATTTTTTGGATCTGTTTCAGGTTGTTTTCGCGTCCAAGCACGACCCGTTCCATATTGTACGGCTTTGTAAACTCTACCGCTTCCGGCGAGGTAATCGTCATTTGGGTAGAACCATGAATCGGAAAATCCGGTGAAATGTCGCGGATCATTTTCACCAAACCCATATCTTGGACAATCAAGGCATCGACTCCGGCATCAATACAGGCATCGACCAGCTCCTTAGCGTCCTCCAGCTCGTTTTCAAATACCAATATATTGAATGTTAAAAAACCTTTAACCCCATAGCTATGCAAAAACGCCATAATTTCAGGCAGTTCCTCCATGCGGAAATTATTCGCCCGTGCTCGTGCGTTGAACTTTTCCACCCCGAAAAAGATCGCATCAGCCCCGTTTGCCACCGCCGCACGCATACAATCCCAGTCACCGGCTGGTGCCAGAAGCTCGACATCTTCTCTTCGTACTGCTGATTTCATTATTGCCCTCCCCATATGCTGAAAACGAATGATCCCCCGAGGGGATAATCGTTGTTTTCAGGGCAGCTATGCTGCTTACTTGGTAATCTCATGGATGTTCCATAGACTCATTCCAAAGCTGATCATGTTTAGTCAGGGGAATGGAAGCCTACTAAGAATCATATTTTAAATCCTATCCGTCTCTATCATCTTGTCCGATCATCCACACACTGAACCATCGGTTCCTCGCGTGAATTACATCCAACTCAAAAAATCCGCATCACAAACATCTGCGGCAGAATCATTCTTATCTTGTAACTAATCTAGTGTACCAGACTGCGACCTAAGCTTCTACACTTTCCAAGCGATTCCTTTAGAAAATAATACTAAAAACACCTCCAATCCCGTCAAGCGGTGCTTTGGAGGTGAGTCATCCTATCATTAACTAGGCAAACCTATACTTCGCAAGCATTTCTCCCCAGGGTGATATTCCCTTCTCCCTGAAGCCTGATTTACTATATAGCTTTCTAGCTAGTTCATTGTCTGGTTTATACCCAATCATGATAACATCCGTCCTATCACTGGCTTTCCTTATTTCGTCGATAACCAGCAACATCGCATTGTAGCCATAACCTTGACCTTGAAATCTTTCGTCAATCATAAATCGGTAAACCCAGTAATTTCCGTCATCCGGGTCTAAACCATACATTGTAAAACCAATTAATTCGTCATCATTATAAATTGCTTTAGGTAAAAATCCATCTAAAAACTGACACTCCGCAATCGAAAAAAGGTTAGATACCATAAATCTTTTTTGCTCAGGTGTCGGTTTAAGTTCGGCACATGCTTCCCAATTATATTTGTCGACTGCTTTTAGCGTAATCATTTCGGATTCCTCCTATACGGGGAAATCCGTATAGACTTCCCTAGTGCTTACTTCACTCATTATAAGATTGGTGGTCTTATGGCGGCGCCAGCGAAGCGGGCCATTTGAATCCGAAGAAGCGTCAGCGTTCGCCTTTGACCTGGGATTCTTACATATAAATCACTTAAACAATCAAAGAATCCCGGGTCAACAGCGATCGGAGGATCAAATGGCACGCATAGCGCTTCCCCCACAACCTCGCTAATCTTTTACCTACACCTTCTACTTCACAAAATTAAACGAATTTAACGTCGAATCCAGTGCGTTAGACTGTACAGCCGTGTTGTTCGCATCATTCAATGTCGTTGTCACGGTATACGTTTTTCCGTCACGTTCCAAAACCAATTGGTGGCCTGTGTAGCCAATGCCTTCCTCGATACGATGGAATGTAAAGGACACTGCCGGAACACCAGCAAATGTTACGTCCTTAACCTCCTCAACTTTGAGGTTTTTGTAGTTCTTTGCTTGCTTATCGTAGAAGTCCTTGAGCTGGGATACCGTTAGTTCAAATGATTGGTCGTTGTCGATTTTGATGGAAAAACGTCCTCCGGTAAACTGGTACTCTACATCGCCCAATTCAAATTGATCGCTAATCGCGGTCCAATATCGTGGGATATTCACTGTATATTCATAGGCTTTTGACGTCTTTTTGACCGTTTTCGTTTTGTCTGTCAAATAGTCGTCTTCTTCCAACTGTCCAAAGTTACTCGCTACGGTTTGAAAATCGATTTGAAGCGAGGAAATGAGCGCGTTGAACTGATCATTTCCTTTGCTTACTTTTTCAGGCACTGCGTATTCAGCCAAGTAGCGGTATCCATTTTGCTGAATTAGCACATTGTACTCTTTGACCCATCCATCGCCAAAATTATAGCGGTACTCCTGTACTAACCCTTGAACGCCTGCAACCTCCAGAGGATACGTCTTCTGTGCCTCATAAGCCGTAGACACAAATGAATCGCTCAGCCATTTTTGCAGCTGCTGGCCCCAGTTCTCCAATTTCCCATCCGCTGGAGCCGAGGTTATTTTCACGCGGAAGCTTGATCCATCATTACTTTCATATTGCATCCGTTGATCGTCCATTTTCCAGCCTGCAGGTATGCTGAGTGACACACCGTAGTCTGGATTCCCGGCCTCACGTGTGCCTCCTACGACAGTGGACAAGTCTTTAATACTTTTATCCTGCGCATTAAAGGAGGTCTTGAAGGAATTTAAAAATCCCGCATACTGGGCCAGATCTTTATAATTCGTTGCTTTAGCATCGGAAAAATAAACTACATACAATCGTCCGTTGTCATAGTACTGACGATTTTCCCACAATACGCCGTCCCCATCCTTCGTAATGACACGAGCATAAGGCACCTTCGCTTTCGGGAAGGATTTTCGATCCACCACAGTTTCTCCCGTTTCCTTGGCTGCCTGCACCAATTGTTGCAACAGATCGTCCGCATTCAGTGGAACCGGCTGTAATGCTGTGTGCACTTCCATATAGTACGCACTGTTCTCGTCCATAAATGTGGAAATACTCTCATCTCCACCTCCCTGACCGATGACGAGCCCTGTTGGATAGTTCATAGACCAGTCATAGTAACTGTTCCCGATCTGCGTCTTGCCCTCATCATTATCAATGTTCGGTGTCTCTTCAGCTACCGTGCCCGCCTCTTCTTGTGCTTCCATCCGAATAATGATTCCGGCACCATTCTTCTCCAACTTACCGCCAAGCCCTTCTGCTACTTGACGCAGAGGCACCATGAGAATACCTGATGACATTTCCGGTGGAGCTGGAAGTGTTACCTTGTGACCCCTCACCCACGCTGTACGGCTACCCACGGTTAGCGATACAACATGAGCTCCGCTTGTGATTTTAACCACATTATCTTCAGCCAATCGAATTTTGCTGTTAAATGCCTTTTTAAACACACCAGCTGGAACCATCAGTGCACCACTTTTGGAATAGGGCTTCGTAATATTGGCATTTTGGCCGTTTACGATGGCTGTATTGCTGCCACTTTGCAGACGCAATTCTAACATGTTTTTATCTTGATCTGCTGCAACTGCTGGCAAAGCGGAAAGCAGAAGGGACAATGCGACAGCGCCGACCCCCAGCTTACGCATCATTTTTCTTTGAATATGCTTCACAGTAAATCTCCCTTTAGCTTTATTTTATAGATTCAAGAGCCGTTATTGTTCACTTTCCAGTAGTTGCCCCTTGAGCTGGCTCCGATGTTTCCTTAGAAGGCGCTATACCACCATCTTCAGCGGCTTCCGAACCGTTCGAATCTTCACTATCTTCTCCAGACTGAATGGACTCATAGATTTCACCATTATCCTGTGTCAGTACCAGCTTGCGCTTCACAATATCACCGTCCGACTGCATAAGTACACTCACCGTTTGACCCGGTTGATAGTTTTTAAGCAGCTCATTGACGTCAATGGCCGAAGCTACACGTTTACCGTTAATACTATACAGCTCATCGCCTTCCTTGATTTTGGCCTGAACGGCATTGGCTGAAGTAATTTTCGTAACTTTCAAAGGATCCTCAGTAGGTAATCCGATGATAGCTGACCAGCTCTCTTCCAGCCCTAGACCAAGACTGGCGCGCCGAACCTCTCCGTATTTGAAAAATTGGCCGATAACATATTTCACTGTATCCGACGGAATCGAAAAGCCCATATTTTCAATACCGACCGCCGAGAATTTCATCGTATTGATCCCAATGACCTCACCCTTGAGATTGACCAGCGGACCGCCGCTGTTACCAGGATTGATCGCGGTATCACTTTGGATCAAGCGATAAGCAGCGTTAACACCACGGTTCAGCCCGCTAACCACACCTGAGGTTGCCGAATTGCGAAGTGAAAAGGATATAGGCGTACCAATAGCCACTACCTGCTCCCCTACCTGTAGACTGTTCGTTGAAGCTGCCAAGGTAGCGGGTTTGAGGCCGCTTGCCTTGATTTTAACTAATGCCAAATCACTGATCGGATCGCTATAGCTGTCGGTGATTCCGTAAGATTTTCCGTCCGAGGTTACAACCACGGCATCACCTAATCCTTCGATAACATGCGCATTCGTCACAATCCATCCATCTGTACGAATGATAACACCCGTGCCGTGAGCCAAGTTGTATCGATCTCCTCCTGCTACGGTCTCTCCCGTGGCTGAACGGCCAATGATACCGACCACAGAAGGAGATACATTTTTAACCACCTGCGGCACGCGACCGGCTGATAACGTATATGTACCATTTGCGCTGTTATATGCGCCGCTGGTTCCTAATGCCTTATTCATATCACTTACGTTAACATAGACCCCACCATTAATGACTTTGGCCTTTAACGCAGTCCCACTGCTGGCTGCACCTGCCGTACCAGAAACACATAGAGCGCTGCCCAATGCCAGAACAACTGCCCTTTTCCCCATCTTACGCATATACTCACCATTTCCTCTCTTACATGACCCTGTTCTATCAGTTAGTCCAAATCTACCATAGAGGGGACACGTATACAATCGCTTTAAGCCCTATCTTTTTTTAATAGGCGCCGTTTGCTACATCCCTGTCCTCTCATGCTATTTATATTATAAATTTTCCAAATCCTTATATCAAAAAAATAAGCAAAACCGATAAATAATCGTTATACCGTTTAGGTCATTCCTTCGTTTACGAGCATAACCAACTATGATACCATCACATTATATCTTAGTTTTATTGTCGGAAATAAAAAATAAAGCCGTGAGTCCTCTATCCAAAATACTAAAGTTTAAATAAGCACATGAAGGAGGTTAAAAGGATGGCCTACGAACCAATCTGGAACGCTCATCCCGATAAGCTTAACAAATTCGAGTTGGTCAAGCTGGAAAAGGACGGTCTCGACGTTATCCGTACCATTATCGAAAACTATGCCAACGAAGGCTATGACTCGATCTCTGCGGACGATATGGACCGTTTCAAATGGGCTGGGGTATATCAACAAAAGCCCAAGGATGGTCATTTCATGATGCGAGTCCGCATCAACACAGGGATCATGACTTCAGCACAGGCACATGCACTGGCAGACATATCCGCGCTATACGGACGCGGTCTTGTGGACGTCACCACCCGCCAGGCGATTCAATTTCACTGGCTGACAGTCGAAAGCTTGCCCGATATTTTTGAAAGACTGGAAAAAGTCAACTTGTATTCCTTCGAAGCCTGTGGAGACTGCCCGCGTACCATTGTCGGTAATCCGCTGGCTGGTATTGATCCCAATGAATTGGTGGATACCCAAGAGATTGTAGATGAAGTAAACCGTTTTTTCTTATTAAATCGAGACTTCTCCAATCTGCCGCGCAAGTACAAAATGTCTATCTCCGGTAATACGTACAACAATGCACAGGCTGAAATTAACGACCTGTCCTTCACTCCGGCCACCAAGATCCTCGACGGAAAAGAAGTGATCGGCTTCCATGTGATGGTTGGTGGAGGTTTGTCCGCCAAGCCGCATATGGCACAGTCTCTGGATTTGTTTGTTCGTCCAGAGGAAGTGCTGAAGGTTGCTATTGCTGTCACCACCATTTTCCGTGATTACGGCTATCGGGAAAAGCGGCACCATGCTCGCTTGAAATTCCTCGTTGTCGATTGGGGCCCGGACAAATTTCTGGCTAAGCTCACAGAGTATATCGGTGAAATGCCCGGACGAGGCGAGGACAAAACGATTGGCTGGCAAGCCGCCTATTTTGATGGTGTACATCCTCAAGCCCAAAAAGGCCTGAACTATGTCGGTCTGAACGTGCCTGTCGGTCGCCTTAGTGCTGACGAGTTGCATGAACTGGCCGACCTGGCTGACCGCTATGGCGATGGGCAGATTCGTACCACGATGTCGCAAAATATTTTGCTGAGCGGCGTGCCGGATGAGCAAGTGGATGAACTACTGGAAGCTCCCGTGCTGCAACGCCTGACACCACAACCCAAGCATTTTATGAGTCGTACGATATCGTGCACAGGAAATGAGTTTTGCAATCTGGCGATTGTGGAAACTAAAAAACGGGCGATTGACGTTGCCGAGTATTTGGATCAGCACGTACAATTGGAAGAAAAGGTGCGCATTCATTTTATCGGTTGCCCAAATTCCTGCGGTCAAAAGCATATTGCGGACATCGGTCTGCAAGGCTCGCTCATAAAGACACCGGAAGGTTTGGTCGACGCGTTCGACATCGCTGTCGGCGGAGCGCTTGGGGCAGGCGCCCAGTTTAACAAGGCGCTCAAAGGTCGCGTACGTGGGGATCAGGTTGGACCTGTACTGGCGGAGCTCATTCTGTTCTACAAAGAAAACAGGAGCGCTGGCGAAAGCTTTTACGCATATGTACAGCGTGTAGGTATTCCGACTTTCCAGGAAAAACTGTCTGCTATTTTACAGTCCAGCCACGTTGCATCTTAAATATAGGGTCTATTAACAGCCTGCTTGTATCCCATATACAAGCAGGCTGTTTCTTATCGCCATACAGCCTCGCAATATCGTCCCCCTCACTTTCACAAAAAAAAGACACCGGATTACTCCGGTATCAATATTTTCGCAAAATCGAGTACTGTCGGTTTATGAGCGCCTGTTGTAGATGTCACCACCACGTAGCCTGAAGGTATCTTATATATCAATCCCGTATCATACCGGATGCCGAAGGAATTGTCCTCCTTATAGTGAGTCCTCGTTTCCCACACCTTCGTACCGTTTCCTTTCAAGCCTGTAATGGTGATGCCATGCATCTTCGTGGTTTTCCCCAGTGGATCATATTGATCACTGAACTGGACATACAGCTGCTCCTCAGGCAGATACACCCGGTCAGCCGCGTAGTCCTCTGTATTACTAAATAATTGCAGACCATTACTTAGCACCTGTGTACGCTTGCTGTTTCCTTTAAGCCCTGTTACAGCAATATGACCGCTCGGCAACTCACGTACTGCGGCAATTTCTTTACCTGATCCTAAGTCCAAATGAATGTCACGGATATCGCGACCATATACATCTGCTTGTACCCCAACGGGACCATCTGAGCTGTTCAAAAGCGCATAATATCCATTGTGACTGCCGACCAGCCAACCCGAGGTCACTCCGGCCGTCGTTCGATTCCATTGTAGATCGCCAGTTTCAGTATATTTGAGTACAGTGAAGGACTGCTCCGCAAGGTTCAGATAGGAGACCAGGAAACTGCCATCCTCCAGTGGCTCCAAACCAACCTGAGAATCCTGCCCATGAGATATCAAGCCATCTGTGGGTAATGTTTTGGACCACAAGGTGTTTCCATCCTCGCCCAATCGTGAAGCCTGCAACTCTCGTATTCCGTTCGGTTTTGTATATTCAATCAGAAACAGCAAGCCACCATCCGACGTCTCCCGCTGGACTCCCCTGCTGCTTGTTCCGGGCTGTACGTTCAGATCCTGCTGATGTTTCCATACAGCCTCCACAGAACTGTCCAGCTTGCCATATGTGACGTGTACTACACTTGCTTCTGTATCGTCCTCGACGTTCAGCGTTAAAAACCCACCATTCGCTGTGGGTTGAATGTAATTGTGAGCGTTTCCTAAATCCTTAATACTGCCAATGGTCGCACTGGTTTCGATTTCGGCTTGTTTGGGCACAAACGCCTCGGACACCTCGGAGGCATAGGACGGTGCAGCACTATATCCCATCAAGCATGCCGCCAAAGCAGCTCCTGCTGCCCATGTATACACACGTGTACGTAAAACTCTACTTTGCTTAACCTTCAAGCGTTCCAGCTCCCTTCATGACTTCCTCAGAGATGTTGTATGAACCTTAGATGTGATAAAACTAGAGACGGTTTCGCTTCAACTTGTAATGGTGTCACGTGGGCACGGAACTTTGTATGATGCTATGACGATTTATATATTTACCTCTTCAAGTCCGAGCCTAAACATCCAAAACTCCAAAATTTAGAGACTACTCAGAGACTTTCTGTCGATGAATATACGTATAGATTTATTATTCCAGCGCTTGGTAAACTACGTGTCACATGCTTTAACGCAGGAATTTGATAAAAGTTTTCTTTTTTTACAAAAAAAATAAAGCCCTGCCAAGGCGAAGGCATAAATACAGTAGTTCGTATTCTGCCTTCCTGCCTGTGCAGGGCTTTTAAAGCGTACGTTAAACGGTATCTATAGATCGACTGTCTGAAGCGCTTGGCTACGCTCTGTATCCCGTTCAAGGATCGGCTTTAAGTATCGACCTGTATAGGATTCTTCGACTTTCACGAGTTGCTCCGGTGTCCCGGTAGCCAAGATCGTTCCACCGCCACTTCCGCCTTCCGGTCCCAAATCAATCAGATAATCGGCTGTTTTAATCACATCCAGATTATGCTCAATGACCAGCACCGTCTCTCCTGAATCAACCAAACGATGCAGCACCGTCAATAATCGATCAATATCGTGAACATGCAGACCAGTTGTCGGCTCATCCAAAATATAAATGGTTTTGCCTGTGCTGCGACGATACAATTCGGAGGCCAGCTTCACACGCTGTGCTTCACCGCCTGACAAGGTAGTCGCTGGTTGACCCAGCTTGATATACCCCAAACCTACATCCATCAGCGTCTGGATCTTGCGATGAATCTTCGGAATATTTTCAAAAAACTCCGTCGCATCCTCTACCGTCATCTCCAGCACATCGGCAATACTTTTTCCTTTGTATTTAACCTCCAGGGTCTCCCGGTTATAACGCCTACCTTTGCATACTTCGCATGGAACATACACATCCGGCAGAAAATGCATCTCAATCTTGATGATGCCGTCGCCTCTACAAGCTTCACAACGACCTCCCTTAACGTTAAAGCTAAAGCGGCCTTTCTTGTAGCCTCGTACTTTGGCCTCGTTCGTCTGCGAGAATAAGTCACGGATATCATCAAATACACCAGTATACGTTGCAGGATTGGAACGCGGTGTACGGCCAATTGGCGATTGATCGATCTCAACAACCTTTTCGATATGTTCTAGCCCGCGAATTTCTTTATGCTGCCCTGGACGTACTCTCGCCCGGTTCAGATCACGCGCCAACGTTTTATACAAAATTTCGTTAACCAGCGTCGATTTTCCAGAGCCGGATACACCAGTAACAGCTGAGAAAACACCCAACGGAATTTTGACATTCACATTTTTGAGATTGTTCTCCTTGGCTCCGCGAATCTCCAGCCACTTATCAGCAGGCTTGCGCCGCTCGGTATTGACCGGAATGAACTTGCGTCCGCTCAAATACTGCCCGGTTAAGGAATTCGGGTCTTCCATGACTTCCTGCGGAGTCCCCTGCGACATGATCATCCCACCATGGATTCCAGCTCCTGGCCCGATATCAATGATATAGTCCGCCGCCATCATCGTATCTTCGTCATGCTCCACCACGATCAAGGTATTGCCAAGATTTCGCATATGCTCCAAAGCACTAATCAGACGGTCATTATCTCGCTGATGTAGCCCGATACTAGGCTCGTCCAAAATATAAAGCACACCCATCAGACTGGATCCGATCTGTGTCGCCAACCGAATACGCTGTGCCTCACCGCCTGACAACGTGCCTGCCGCACGGCTTAAAGTCAGGTATTCCAGACCCACGTTAACGAGGAATCCCAGTCGGCTGTTAATTTCTTTTAAAATGAGATTGGCAATCGACTTCTCCTTCTCACTCAGCTCCAGTGTATGGAAAAATTGTGAAGCTTCACCGATAGACAAAGCTGTCACATAAGCTATATTACGTTCTTGAATGGTTACCGACAGACTTTCTTTTTTCAGTCGGTGTCCTTTACAAGTGTTACATGGCTTTGCACTCATAAAGCCTTCAATAAATTCACGTATACCTTCAGAAGCCGTATCACGATAACGACGCTCCAGATTGGGGATAATCCCCTCAAAGGTCACATAGGCTTCCTTACGTTGACCAAAATCATTCTCATAGCGGAAACGGATCTTCTGTTCACCCGTTCCATGTAAAATGAGGTTCATTTGTTCTGTCGTCAATTGACTAACAGGAATGTCCTGCGGAATACCGTAGTGCTCGCATACTGACTGTAAAAATTGAGGATAATAAGTGGAAGTTCCACCACTCCAAGCCTGAAACGCCCCATCCTCCACACTTTTTTCAGGATCGGGAATGAGCAGATCAGGGTCAACTACCATTTTAACTCCTAACCCATCGCAATCCGGGCAAGCGCCGAACGGACTATTAAAGGAAAACATTCTTGGAGACAGTTCATCTATGCTGAATCCACAAATCGGACATGCAAAGTTGGAGCTGAACCGCAACTCCTCTTGTCCCATAATGTCTACAAGCAACTGCCCACCTGAAAGATTCAGTGCCGTCTCAATAGAGTCAGACAGACGCGCACGCACATCTTCCTTGACTACGATGCGGTCTACGACCACTTCAATCGAGTGCTTCTTGTTCTTTTCCAACTCAATCTTCTCAGACAATTCACGCAGTTCGCCATTCACACGTACCCGCACAAAGCCCTGCTTGGCTATATCCGTGAACAGTGTTTTATGCTCACCTTTGCGGCCCGATACCAATGGAGCCAGGATTTGCAGCCGTGTCTTCTCAGGATACTGCAAAATGCGGTCTACCATCTGTTCGACGGTCTGTGACGTAATTTCAATGCCATGTTCAGGACAATGAGGATGACCCACCCGGGCAAACAACAACCGCAGGTAGTCATAGATTTCGGTAACCGTTCCGACAGTAGAACGCGGATTCCGACTTGTTGTTTTTTGGTCAATGGAAATGGCAGGAGACAGACCGTCAATCGAATCAACGTCTGGTTTCTCCATTTGCCCGAGGAATTGACGGGCATACGCAGATAAAGATTCCACATACCGCCGCTGCCCTTCCGCATAGATCGTATCGAAAGCCAGTGACGATTTACCTGAGCCGCTAAGCCCCGTCAGGACGACGAACTTGTCCCGTGGAATTGTCACGTCAATATTTTTGAGATTATGCGCACGTGCGCCTTTGATGATGATGCTTTCATTCGCCAAATGTTTCATCTCCTTAGCCGTAGTTCACGTCATGCTATATCGCATTGGATTATCCCATGGAAGTGATATATCGCAAAGAGAACGACCACATAGGCCGCCCTCACTATTTTTAAAGCAAAGCAATCAAACATTTTATTTTCATATGTTTTGCTTCCAGCTTATTCGCAATGTTTAATCAGCCCGCAACTCCAGCAAAGCATCACGCAGCTCGGCTGCCCGCTCGAACTGTAGGTTCTTGGCGGCGTCTTTCATCTCTGCTTCCAGACGCTGAATGAGTGATTGACGCTCCTTCTTGGAAAGTTTACCCGTCTCATTAGGAAGGTAATCATTCTTCGACTCTGCCACCTTAGTTGCCTCAATAACATCACGAATCTTTTTACGGATGGTTTGCGGGGTAATCCCATGTTCTTCATTATACTGAATTTGAATCGCACGCCGACGTTCCGTTTCCTTTATCGCTTTATCCATAGAATCGGTAATCTTATCACCGTACATAATAACACGACCGTCACTGTTCCGTGCTGCTCTTCCGATCGTCTGTATCAGAGAGCGCTCAGAACGCAGGAAGCCTTCTTTGTCTGCATCCAAAATCGCGACCAGAGATACTTCCGGCAAATCAAGACCCTCCCGCAACAGGTTAATCCCGATTAGCACGTCGAAGGTCCCTAGACGAAGATCCCGCAAAATAGCCATCCGCTCCAACGTCTTAATCTCGGAGTGCATATACCGAACCTTGATGCCTACTTCTTTTAAATAGTCAGTCAAATCTTCGGACATCTTCTTCGTAAGTGTGGTCACCAGCACACGTTCTTCACGTTCTATGCGAAGCCGTATTTCATTAATAAGATCGTCAATCTGCCCCTTGCTCGGACGCACCTCAATAATCGGATCAAGAAGCCCGGTAGGACGAATAATCTGCTGCACCATCGTTTCGCACTTCTCCATCTCATAGGGTCCTGGAGTAGCTGATACATAGATAATCTGACTTACCTTGTCCTCGAACTCTTCAAACTTCAACGGGCGATTATCCAATGCAGACGGCAAACGAAAACCATGTTCCACCAGTACATTCTTACGTGCTTGGTCACCGTTATACATGGCACGAATCTGCGGCAACGTAACATGAGACTCGTCAATGACGATCAGCATATCATCCGGGAAATAATCCATCAGCGTATATGGTGTTGCTCCTCGCTCGCGGAATGTCAGTGGACCTGAATAATTCTCGACGCCGGAACAAAAGCCAACCTCTTTCATCATCTCGATATCATAGCGGGTACGTTGCTCCAAACGTTGCGCCTCTAACAGCTTCCCTTGCTCCTTCAACTCCGCTAACCGCTCTTCAAGCTCACGTTCAATGTTGACCAATGCTACCTTCATCGTATCCTCATGAGTAACAAAGTGAGATGCCGGGAAAATAGCAATATGATCACGTTCACCGATCAATTCACCCGTAAGCACATTAATCTCGGTAATTCGTTCAATTTCATCCCCGAATAGTTCTACACGTATAGCGTGTTCCCCATGGGAAGCCGGGAATATCTCAACAACATCCCCCCGTACACGGAAAGTACCCCGCACGAAGTTGATATCGTTCCGCTGATATTGAATATCGACCAAGCGGGACAAAATCTGATTGCGGGGTTTCTCCATGCCGACTCTAAGCGAAAGCAGCAGGCTTGAATATTCTTTCGGGGAACCCAAACCATAAATGCAGGAGACACTCGCTACAATAATAACGTCACGACGCTCAAACAGAGAGCTTGTCGCTGAGTGACGAAGTTTATCAATCTCCTCATTGATGCTGGAATCCTTCTCAATATACGTATCGGAAGACGGGATGTATGCTTCCGGTTGATAGTAATCATAGTAGCTGACAAAATAATCGACGGAGTTATTCGGAAAGAACTCTTTAAACTCACTCGCCAGTTGAGCCGCCAAAGTCTTATTATGTGCAATAACCAGCGTAGGCCGATTCAACTTGGCAATGGTTTGTGCGATGGTAAACGTCTTACCTGTTCCCGTAGCACCCAATAGCGTTTGATGCTTCTTTCCTTCTGCAATTCCCTCTACCAATTCAAAAATGGCCTGGGGCTGATCGCCTTGAGGTTGGAATTCCGACTGAATTTCAAAAGTCTTATCGCTAACAACGATATCACTCATTGCCCTGCATCACCCTTATCGTCTAAAATGGAAACATCATGATTTTACACCAGTCGAGCTTTAACGTCTTCACCTGTAACTCTATGTCGATATTTCCCGAGCAATGATACTTGGGAAATATGGTTGGATAAGAATGTTTGTTCCCGTATTATACCTCTTTCTTACCATGGATGCAAACGATAAGTCTTGAATAGGAGTGAATTAAATTTTGGATATCACCATCGTATTGGGCATCATCGCAGGAATCATAGCATTAATCGGTGGCTTCTTATGGGAAGGCGGCGAATTTACAGGACTGCTTCAAGGTACATCGGCTCTCATTGTATTTGGGGGAACTTTCGCCGCAGTTGTGATCAGCTACCCTGCTTCCAAGCTGAAGACGATCCCCACCGCTCTACGGATGGCATTTAGCCGTGAGAACAATCCTACGGAGCAATATATAGAAGATTTGGTTTCCATGGCTGCCACCTCACGCCGATCCGGTGTGCTTGCGCTAGAGCGTATTTCATCAGAGCATCCGAATGCATTTTTGCGCGAAGGTCTTCAGTTGGTCATCGACGGCACCGAGCAAGAACAGATCAAACAGATTCTAGAGCTTGAGTTAGATGCCATTGAACACAAACATGAAGGGTACGCCAAAATATTTGAATCCGCAGGCGGTTATGCTCCTACGATGGGGATTATCGGTACTGTTATGGGCCTGATCCATGTACTGGGCAGCCTGACCGAGCCTACTGCGCTTGGTCCGTCCATTGCTGTTGCTTTTATCGCAACACTATACGGCGTTGCTAGCGCCAATCTGATCTTCCTGCCCATCGCATCCAAAATAAGAGCAGTCAGTGAGAGTGAAATTATCACGATGGATTTGCTGCTGCAAGGTATTCTGGCTATCCAAAACGGAGAGAATCCAAAACTTGTACGCAAAAAGTTGGAGTTCTTTATCCGCTCAGAGCAAAATATAGAACGCAAACCGCCTCGTCGCTCACTCACAGAGGACGCTTCTCCAAAGGAGGATTTCCATGAGAGCGCGCGGTAAGCGCCGTGGGGGCCAAGGAGGCGGCGGAGACCATCGTGACCGCTGGATGATTACCTATGCCGATCTGATCACCCTGCTACTCATATTTTTCGTTGTGATGTATGCCATGAGTAGTCTGGATGCTAAAAAATACGATGTCGTTGTTCAATCCCTCCAGGATACGTTCCACAAGGGAGATTCTATTTTGGAGCAAGGCTCGGGCATTACAGGTACTGCCGATCGTTACACCAGCAAGAATCCACCCACGACCAAGCAACCAGCAGCCGATAAAAAGGAAGCTGGATCGACAAAGCTCACCGAACGTGAACAAGCATTTCGTACGCAGGAAAAAGAGCTGCAAAATTTAATGGGTGTCATTCAAGAATATATTACGGACAACAAACTGGAAAACCAGATTTTTGTGTCAGATCAGCCGCGTGGTATTGTTATTACGCTCAATGACCGCTTTTTATTCGATCAAGGTAGAGCTGCACTCAAGCAAGGCTCTGCTAACACGCTATCCAAGTTGGCCAGCCTATTTCGAGATTTGAAAACACCGATTAGCATTGAGGGCCATACAGACAACATTCCATTCACGCGTTCCTCGAACTCATCGACGTACAAGGACAACTGGGAGCTTTCCGGCGCACGGGCACTATCTGTACTCCGATTCTTTCTCGACAGAGAGCAACTTTCACCCTCAGGATTTCAGTATGCGGGTTATGCAGATACCCGACCGGTTGGTGACAATAGCACCGAAGCTGGACGACAAAAAAACCGCCGTGTCGAAATCACCGTACTACGCCAACTTCAACAGTAAAACCCAAAAACCTCCTGAGTCACGCAATAACGTGAATCGGGAGGTTTTTTTGATACATATTCATCATTAATACATGGCTTCCGCCTGATGTAGACGCAGAACAATAAACCGTACGAACAACGTGGATAAGAGCAACGTACGAGATGCAATAGAAATTATTTTGTTTATTCTATATCCCACTATGTATTAGAAGCCCTGGTGAAGTTAGGTTTTATCTTGTCATGATACTTGAAGATTAGTAAGATAGGACAAGCTCGTGTTGCTTCTCTTGTATTTGTGAACTTTGGGGTATGCTCTGTTGTCTGCGATAGCTATATTTCCAGTCGCTGTACTTATTAAGGAGTCGATCCAGCTCCATAGACTTGGTCAACACCCGCCGATCCTTCAATCCCACCTCATTCGCCAAATCATTTAATTCCTTCCGCTTTTCTTCGATGCATTCCTCCAATTGTTTCCATTTCACATCAATAAACCTCCTGTTCGGTGTGGTATTTACATTAGTTTACAAGCTGATACCTTCCCTACAGGTTAAAAATATAATAAAACCCAATTCATCCCTTTAACGGGATGAATCAAAAAAACAGCCTTACCGAGGCTGTTTTTTGATAACTATTAAGCTCCAGTTCCATGTCCAAAAACCGTAATTGTATGAGATAGTTCAAAGAAGCTAAAAAGTCCTATAATTAGCATGTATTTAAGGTTTTTTAATTGCATAAACTAAAACCTCCTCCATGATTCTTTCATATTCTGATTTTTGGTCTTTTGTGGCCTTATTTCTGAATCTTTCAAATAAGGCTGTACAGACCATGCACTTTTCTTTGTTATTGATTTCAAGATATTTTCTTAAGCTTTTTAAAATATAATAAACACCCTTCTCATGGAAAAGGTTATTAAACATATATATAGCCAGTTGGTAACACAAATCAGCATAAGTATTGTAACTAAATGACTGCTTATAATAACTGGTACCAACAGATAATTCGTTATTAAAGGAAGTCAGTTCGTTAGAGAACTGCTGTAAAATATGTTCTATTATAAAACCATGCTTGTTAGCCGACTCTACTATTGTTAATAACCCTAATAATATTTCGGGAGGGTTATTTTTAAGAAATTGAATATACATTGGCAAACTACTTGTATCACCCATAAGAATATTCAAGTTAAGCTGATTAGCATTTGCCCAAAGTGTGAACCTTTGCACTTCTTGCTGACCAATTTCCCCTAAATCTTCAAACCAACTCAAATCGGCATAGCCAGAAATAAACTGCATGGCCTCTTCATATCTTCCTTGTTTTTCCAACGCATTTCCCTTCGTCAAGTAACCTTGACCATAGTAAACGACTAAATGTCTCTCAGTTTTCAACGTGGAATTCTTTTTATTAGTTTTTCTGCTTTTACAAACAATAGTTGCAAGATCTCTTAATTCATCTGCATAACGCTCTGCTTCTTTCCATTGATGTAAGTTGTAATAAAGATTTGACAGTTTAAGCAGACCATCTAAATGATAATCTAAAGGTACCCGATTTCTAAAAGGCACAAATCTTAGTGCAGCTTCCACATCTATTTTCATATTTTCACTAACAGAGATTGAAAAAATTCTATAATGACTAACTGCCAACCTCTCAGAATGCTGGTATTTCTCATTTTCAATGACACATTCATAGAAAGGAATTGCCTCTTTTAACTTCCCTTCTTCATAAAGCTCCTCTGCCAAAGTAAAGATTGTTGGAATGTGGTTAAGATCTTCCATTAAACGTGAAAGCACTTTCTCCACGCATCGCAGGTTCCCCACTTCAACACAACGAATCAGGAACGGCTTAACTCTTTTCCAATGTGGTCTTCCATCATAAAAACATTCATCCACATACAGGTCATACAACCAGCCCTCTGGGTAATTAAATGCTTTGGTAATCAAGTCCATTTGTCTTACAGAAATAGGTTTAGGCGGATTGCCGTTAAGCATCGCACTAAAGATGCCCCGATTAAGCCCCGTAGCTTGTCCAAAACTATTAAAAGTGTAGCCACCAAGTTTTAATTCTTTCTCAATTTCCGAACGAATCGTGGTTGCATTTTCCAATAAAAACACCCCCGGCGTATTCAGATGATTTTAAAAAATCACCCTCCTCGACAATCAATTACAATATACTAGAAATTATATGAATAAACTGGGTGAAGGTCAACCCCTTTTCTACACTGTTTTAATATATTATGGAATTTGATACTTATTAAATAGTTTCCACAAGGACTAAATATATGATAATTTAGGCAATTCAATTACCTCCACGCCTGATCTGGCTTTGTCTACACTCATACTATAGGAGTGTGGAGGTCTATGGAAACAACGAAACTTATAGGAACGAAAATTCGCCAATTTCGAAAATTGCGTAATATTACACAAGAACAACTGGCAGAAGCATCCGATTCAACAGGCTCCTACATAGGGAAGTTGGAACGCGGTGAAGTCAATGTGCAGATCAAAACATTAGAGAAAATAGCAGAGGCGCTGAACACAAACGTATTTGCATTTTTTAACTTTAATCCATATGAAGAACTCAAAAGCCAGCCCTGGATATGGGAATGCGTTCATATCCTTTCTCAGCAGAGTGAAGCCGAACAGAATAAAGCTTATCGGATTTTAAAAGAACTGTTCACCTCTTCAGAGGGTGAGCTTTTAGTGAGTAAATCAGGTGATTCGGATGCTAATGATAAATTAAATCCTTAGAATTAGCGGTGCACCATACTCTCTAAATGTAAAAAAAGGCTATGTCTCTCTACCTATAGTAGAAAAGTACATAGCCTTTTTGAGTTTTAAGGCGTCATTTGCTTAATGTTATATTCGACAGCTTTAAGTACTTTTTCATATTCTGTCCGTTGTTCACGTGTCGAATGGTCTTTGTATTTCTCAAACAATAACGTGATAGACCTGATATAGAAAGCCTTATCATTCAACTGTGAGGTTGCTTTGAGACTGTTCAACATACTATCGATCGCCTCAGAATAGTTTCCCTTATTAAAATAATAGCGACTAAGCTCGAGAAAAAAGCGAGAATAGGTCACTAGGTCATAGTTCGTCATATAATAAGAAATATTTGTGCGCAAGTTCCTAGATTCATTAATATTCTCAGCAAAATTGATCAAAATATCGTCTACTGTGTAATTGTAGGTATTGGCCGACTCTATTATAGTTAGTAGTCCAAGTAATATTTCCTGAGGATTATTCCTAATAAGTTCCACATAAGCAGGTAAATTAGTCATATCTCCCATTAGAATTTCTAAATTCAAACGGTTTGCCTCTGCCCACATTTCAAATTTCTGTGCCTCTAAAACTCCCACTTCATCTAGCCCGTTAAAAGAAGTCAATTTTTCATAGTAAGGTATAAATTTCATTGCTTCTTCATACAGCCCTTGCTTTTCAAGGGCAACTCCCTGCATTAAATAAGCTTGACCATAATAGACGATTAGATGTCTTTCTGTATTTAGAGGCTTGATTTCATGTTTTTTCAACCTAGTTTGAATCTGCTGTTCAAAAATATTTTTGGTGATCTCCTCAAGTTCTTTAGCATATTGTATAGTTGTCTCACAATCATCAACTTGGTAGTACATATTTGCCAGCTTTAATAAAGCATCCAATTGATGAGATTCAGGCAAATTTTTGCGGTAAGGAGCAAATTTTATAGCTTGTTGACGATTATTCTCCAGATCTTCGTTTAAAGAACAAGAAAATAGCCTGTATTGACTAATGGCCAATCGCTCCGAGTGATGATACCTTTCATTCTCTATCACACACTCATAAAAGGGGACAGACTCCCTTTCCTTGCCTGCTTCGTGCAGTTCTTCTGCAAACTCAAATATCGTCCGTACATAGGACAGGTCCTCGGTCAGTCTCCATAGTACCCTTCGAATACAGTCCTTTCTCCCTAACTCCACACAACGCAATAAAAAAGGTTTGATCCGTTTCCAGTGCCCTTTCCCCTCGTGAAAGCATTCATCTATGTATAACTCATACAACCAGCCTTCGGGATACCCCAATGCCTTGGTAATCAAGTCCATTTGCCGAACGGAGATCGGCTTGGGTGGGTTACTGTTCAGCATGGTGCTAAATGTGCCACGGTTAATACCAGATATTTTACTAAAGCTGCTAAATGTATAACCTCTTTGCTTGAGTTCGGTCTCTATCTTCGAGCGGATCGTAGGTGTATGTTCCATTTCAATCCCCCTCAATAAGTTTTAGACATATCGTAAGTGGTGCCTTATATGTAAAATCCATCTTATAGAAAATTCATTTCAGTACAAAATTACGAAAATAGTGAAATATATGGTCTATATATCCACTTTAATTTATGATGCCTTAGAAAGGAGCCTTTTTTTTATGATTTCCCCATGACAATCGGGGCTTGGAATACATCCCTTTTTCAACATTCAAGCCCTTCATTAAAGTACTGATTATTTAATGCAAAAAGGGCTCTCTCGGATTTATCCAAGAATGCCCTTCGTTTTTCCTTTTAGTGAAATCTAGAGAATACTGCACTACTAATGCTGCTATTGATAAGCAGGCGTAATACTACCGAAGATGCCCGTTACATATAAAACTCAAACGATTGTATCTACAGTTCAAAGACTGATTAGTGTACTAGTTATGTGATTTTACGAGGTTCTTGGGCGTAATTGAGTCCATTTTGTAGGGTTATCTACCGTTGCCGCTCCACGCTGTACTCTTGGACTAACTTCTAACCAAGGCTCATCATATCCTAAATCTGCGTGATATTCTACATTTACTTTACTTGATATATCAAAATCTGTTGGATTCCCTGAGCTTGTTCTAGTATTAGATGGTCCCCATACATACACATCATTATATTCATAGGCATACTCGATAACCCCATCGCAACGTATATCTGTGATTTCATCAACATGGACGTAGGATGATGAGCGATGATCGTCATGCATAAGTTGCGCTTGAGCAGTATAAGAAATGTCTGGATCGGCGGTCATTGCAGCAACCGTGCTTACAATATAACCTCTTTTCGAATCTGTTATAGAAGGATTGGTATAAAACCCATAGAATGTTTTACCAGATTTAAAGCTATCAAAATCACTCAATACAACCCCACTGGCAATGCCCCTAATTTCATAAACCACACCACTATTTCCGCGTACGCCACCATGGTCACTTCCAAAAGTAAGCCATCCCCCCTCTCTATATCCTGCATCACCCCTATCTGCCGCGTGAGTGTAACTAGCTCCTAGTAAAACTAATAGTGGAAGTAGTATAGCTATCAGTACTTTTTTATTTAGAAAAGAAATATTATGCATTATTATTTTCCCTCCCACTTCTTGGTATTAAACTCATCAACAAGATTTTCCGGTATAATCGTCTCTAAAGCGTGTTCTGCTGATTTGATAACCTCTGAGTTTTTGGAATTTTTATGGATTTCTTTTATGTCAGGGTACACTTCTCCATAATTGATAATTCTGATGCTATTAAAGCTGTTATGATTTTATCATCAGATTGACTTTTCAACATGGATGAAATGGTGTTCAAATTTCTTAGTAAGGAGTACTTACCAATTTCCTCTGCATTGCCCTTAAACTTCCCCTGATGCTGTACAACTAGATTTACTGCTTCCTCACCACCAGAAACACCAAGCGCGTATATTGTACTTTCAAAAACTTGCTCATCCTTAGTTTCATTAAGAATTTTCTTCACAACTTCCGTATAATTATCTAGCTCTCCGGCTTTTGCAGCGCTTGTAACCAAAGTGCGAAGTAAAGGATCATTCGCGTTCTCACTTTTGCTTAAAGAAGATAAGACCACTTTAAAATCAGGATCATTTAACCTCCGCATAGCTGTAATTGCGGCGGACCTTACTTGAACAGATTCATTAGAATCATCAAATATTGCTTTCAAATTAATAGACTTTTCTTCAGCACTTAATGCAGCATCTTTTTGTGGCTCTAGTTGCAATAAAGCATATCTTCGAAGATTTTCGTCCTCACTCTTATTTTCTACAACAGTTTTAATCTTTTCGAGACTTCTTTTATCCAATTTGTTACCATTAGCCAGTATATCTATAATAAACGCTCTTAATTTTGAATTATACTCTTGGTCAGTTACGATATCTGAGACTCCAGCAGGCACTTTTCCCTGCCATTGTTTTTTTAAATAGGGTAAAATGGATTCTGCATATTTTTCAAAATTTGGCTCGTCATAAATGGAAAGTTCACCAAGTGTCTCGAATAACTCATTACCATTTAATGTTTTCAAATATTCAGTTTGTTTTCCCCGGCTATCTGAATCACCATACACTGATAAGTTGACTGTTTGAGCGTTATTCAGCGATTTCAATACTTCGACATGATCTAAATCTTTAAGCGACGATATGGTTGGTTTAACAAAGCCTGTCGAATCTTTTGAGGCAGCATTTAATGCTAGAGAAGCAGGAACAACAGAGGAAATTAAAAGAATGGTAGTCCCGATTGTTACAACCGTCTTATTTATTTTCATCACTTGACCTTCTTTCATGTTTAATGAAAATTAACTCATACTGTCCAAGAAGTAAGTGTATACTTTGTTGTATTATTTTTTTGCTACAACGACGACTATATGTTATGTTAACTGTAAATATTTGTTTGGAGGTATGGTTGATGAAATCATTTCGCTTTTGGTTGATTCTAATCTCAATTTTAGTAATTACTATAAATATTTCCGGTTATGATGACTATAATTTTTTATTGGCTATCATTAGCCCTTTGGTTTGGATGTACGAATCATTTCGATTTGTGCGAGAAGCAAATATTCCAATGCCTGTTATATACTTGACTACACTAGGCTTCTGGTATCTTATTGGTTTGATTTTGGATCGTCTAATAAAAAGAACAAGATAAAAATTTATTTCAAAATGCGGCATTATCTTATACCTACGCCTCCTTTGAAACAGGTGATTTTGCTTCTTTGTTAAAATGCAAGTCGCTATTAGCAGGTTTCTTCTGAGTTCGTCCCTGCATCCACTGAGCCAATTATTCTTAAACCTATCCTCCTTTCCACTGGCTATAATGAAATTATAATTCTTGATGTGTTACAAAAAAGATAGAAACAAACATATCATTTCTTTTTTTACAAAATAATCAATAAAAAGACGAGTCTCGAGAATTTGCCTGTCGGTCAGCCGAACTGAGATCGGCTTGGGTGGGTTACTATCGGCGTGCCAAACTGCTCTTGTCCATCCTTTGTTATCCCTAGTAAACTTAGCTATAATCTTTCCTGAACCCCCAGTCGAACTGGGGGGTTTCTTCTACAAAAAAATGAGCAGGTGGGAAACTAAATCCCCTTGCTCATTTCAGTGATGGTATTTATCTAATTTCAAAATGGAAATAATCGGTTGATTCACATGTCGCCTTATATCAGACGCCCGTTCTAATTAGCTGCCGGTTCGGTTCCCCAAACAAGTACATCATTATGATACAACGTGGCTTTCGTATGATCGGCATATGAAGTTTGCGTGCCTTTATACGAGTAATCGTCACTCTCGTTATAATTCGACCAGTCTGTTTTATGAATACGAGTTTGAATTTCGCCCGTGCTTCCTCCAGGTGCTAACACGCCTGCATCCGATTGGAAGCTGACTTCCAAATAATAATCAGCGCCGGTTACGGCTTTATCCATTTTAACCAGCTTACCATTCAGCTTTGAGCAGCTCAGCACCGCATAGTCGCAGTTGAATGTCTGCTCACGGTCACCGTCGATCGTGTAGTAGTAGCGAAGTTTCAACTCGTTGATCGGTACGGAGGTTGTACCTTTATTTACAATTTGGAAATGCGGCTTCAAGTTGTTGTCGTTCACATTTGTATCCGCTGCACGATACTGGAGCATCAATCCCTTTGTCGGCTGCTGAGTATCCGCTTTCGGTGCTGCGCTAGCCGTGTTCGAAAGCGTCTGTCCTGCATCGTTCTTCGCTACGACTTGGTAATAGTATGTCGTGTCTGCTGTTACGGCTGTGTCGGTGTAGCTGCTTCCGTATACATCGCTCGCTACGGTGGCGAACGCGCCGTTTTCAGCCGTCGAACGCTTCACTTCATAGCTTTTCGCATTCGTTGATGCTGTCCAGCTCAGCTTTACTTTTGCCGTTTCGCCTGCGGCGTTCAGCGTGAAGCTGCCCGGTACTGACGGCTGCTCGGTAATGCCATACGTTTTCAAGTTCGTCGGGAGCTTTTCAAGCGTAATGACGTTCGGGTGATTATACACTTTTTTCAAATGCTCAAGGCTGTTTTGTTTGCCGTCTCTCAGAAAATCTCCATACCATGTAGCGAACCAGCTCCAATGGGCTTGATACGCCTTCATCAGATCAGGATCCGGGATAGGTCCGTTTTCGCTCATGGCAACTAACTTTTTGTCCTTGCCTAATGTAACAAGGTCTTCGTATTTTGCAATTTGCGGACTATAGTCGCCTGCTTGCGGATAAGAGTCAAAGCTCAAAATATCCACATACTCGTCTCCCGGATACCAATCCGGAGCAACAGAGTTCCAGACCCAAATCAGATTGTTCAATTTGTGTACATGAGTCAAACGGTCGTGCATCAAAATATACAATTTTTTAACAGGCTCAGGACCTTTGGCGCCCCACCAGAACCATTTGCCTTCCGCTTCGTGCAAAGGACGGAACAGGACAGGAACTTTCGCATCCTGCAACTTCTTCAATTGCCCTGTAATCACATCGATGTCGCGAATAAGCAATTTATAATCTTCAGACTCTGGATGATTCATCGCATATTCGATATCGAATGTGGTCGAATCGGCATAGAAACCTCTCCACCATTCTTTTCCCTGCGTATCAATAAGCCCTTTCGGCGCGTTCCAGTGCCATGCAAAGGTAACGATGCCCCCTTGCTTATCCCATTCAATCGCTTTTTCCGCCTCTGTGGAACTAAGACCGTGTTCCGCTCTGCTTGGCGAATAGTCGATCAGGTCAAGCGCTGCAATCGCCGGCTTTTTACCTACATTGGCTTGAAGCCAATCAATTTCGGCAATTTCCTCTTGACCGGAAAGCATATTCTTCCCGTATTGATCAACCAGGTAGTTCATCAATGCTCTTGCTTCTACCGTCGCATTCGGATTGGTGAGCGTTTTGGTTACCGCATGGGGTGGGCGGTCAGCAGCTGGCTCCAGCTTGACGTAGTCGATATCGTACCAGCCCCATCCTGTTTCAAAACCAATCGTATTCGCACCTGCATTCAACAGCACCTTGCCTCCGGAAGTTTCTTTAAAATCAGCCGTTTTCTTAAGTACCAGCTCGCCAAATGCTTTGCCGTTTAATGAGAAATTCGTGCGTTTGTCATCATGAGGAGAACGGTAGCCGATGGTAAGATTGTACAAGCCTGCCGCCTCTGTCTGGATCTTCATCGTCAGGGAATCCCCTGCATTGTGGAAATTAGTTACATAACCAGTACCGGAGAAGCCGCTCCCGCTGGATTCCACAATGGTTCCCTTCAGTTTGCCATCTTCGGCTTCATAGCGATCCGGGCCGTCTACATACGTCCGCGGAACCGCTTTCAAAATATTGGATTCGCTCGTTCCCGCCTTTGTTTTTGCAGTTATTTTATAAAAGTATGAAGTGTCGTTCGTTACATTAGTATCCGTATAAGACGTTTCGACCAAGTTGGATGCTACCACAG
Organism: Paenibacillus sp. FSL L8-0158; assembly: GCF_038592965.1. GTDB lineage: Bacteria > Bacillota > Bacilli > Paenibacillales > Paenibacillaceae > Paenibacillus > Paenibacillus polymyxa_D. Next base: position 5,219,123 of record NZ_CP151949.1, read on the forward strand.
CAAAAGGACCATTTTCAACCATTGCCCGCTGTACACTGTAACTTACTACTCCGTTGGAAGCGTCCCAGGACAAATCGACTTTCCCATCGCCAGCCTCCGCCCTCAGCGCAAAGCTTTCAGGACCTTCCACAGGTGGCACAGACGTATCGCTGGCATTCAACACGATGTGATAAGCCGTCAAAGGCGGTACTGTATAGGTAAAGCGGTTGCCTGAAATTTGCGTGATGGGTGCAGCTTCCTTAATTTGCGAGCTATTTTTGTCGAAACCCCATACTTTACCGGAACCATAAGTCGTCTCACCGGAGAGATCAAATTGGGCGTCGAATGCGCTGTCCATGCTTTTATTCATGACAACGAGGTGCAGTTCTTTGTAGGATGCATCTGTTACGGAAGCATGCACCGAGCTATTAACAATATCCGACGTTTGTGCATTAACGCTGATATCCCCGAAAGTAGAGCTTTTTCCGTCATAATTGCGGTAAAGCTTGTAAGCGGCACTAACGTAGTTGTTGGCACCCTCCTTTAACTTCCAGTAGTTTGCCATATAAACGTCGTTTTTGCCCAAGATGCCCAACACATCGGTCATAGCGATACCGCCGGAAATATCATTTTCGCCGCCATAGCTATACTCAGTCAAAGCCAGCTTGGTTCCCGGGTAATACTTATCCACCGACTGCTTCAACCGAGGCAGTAAAGGCAAGAAATCGCTGTTCCATTGAGCGATCCAGCTATCTTCCTTGTAGGTCGGATCCCACAAAGTACGAGGCGCTTGCATTCTGGCTTTCTTCGTTTCGTCGTTGCCTACCTCATTTATAATTCGTATGCCTCCGCCCATCGCTTCAGGATACCAGTGTACATCGAAGACATCCAGCAATCTCTTACCTTCGGCTTGCGAGCTAAGGCGCATTTGATCCAGGTAATAGTCTACGAACCAGCTATAATTGCCTTTTACAGAGTCCCAATCAGGTGCAGTTTGAAGATCTTTATAGGCGCCAAAACCGTAAAGGACTGGCCCAAAAATTTCCGCACCCGCGTCAACCGCTTTCACAGCTTTGGATAAACTTACCGACCGGTCTACCAACTCTTTCGCTCCGACCTTTTCACCATGAATGCGCGGATGCGTATGCGACCAGAGAGCAGGTTCATTGTCGAGCGCATATCCTTTCACGCCCGTCTTTGCTGAAGAAACGCCGTACTTTTTCACTAAAAAGTTGACGAATTCATCCGCATAAACCTGATTGTCATTCAGATCGGGCTGTAGTTGGAACGGTGCATTTTTGGTGTTTACGACCTGATTCCAACGAGCAGAAGGAGCCTTTTCACTTTCCTGCACACTTCCGTTTCCATCCTTGGCCACATAACCAGCCATCGGCAGCGTAACTAAAGAATAAGTGCCTAGCTTCAGCGATTGATCATGGAACGAAGTCGTTACCGCCCCCGGCTTTTCACATTCAGCTTTTGTCAGACCGCCATTGTTGCATAAAAAGTTATCGCTGGATTGCTGCCAATCGCTCCCTGCATTAGACATATTGTTTTCCCAGTTGTATCCGGTCATTCGATTGCCACCAAGTCGTCTGGCAGTCAGATTCTCATCGCCTGCCAATTCCTGATTCGTACCGTAAATATAAGGGCTAATCGGCTTACGATCCTTGGATGTATCGACTTTAATGGTAACAGTCTTTGCCGTTTGACCGTGAACTACAGTTGGAGTCGGTAGAGCCCCCCCTACTATCATCGTGCATGCCATGACGACAGGCAGCCATTTGGAACGTTTGGACCAAATATTACTACTATTTTTCGCCTTCATGCCGCTTTCCTCCTTTAAGTTTGAAAAGAGCGGCACCCATACGAGTGCCGCTCTATCAGGCTTTAAGGCTCCTGATCCCAAACGAGTTTATCGTTCTGGTACAGCGTCACCTTACTCTAATCTGCCAATTAATTTTTTTGTAGGATCGTAGGAGTATTCATCTGCCACATTGTAGCTCGTCCACTCGTTTTTGTTGATAAGCGCTTGAATTCGCCAGTCGAAGCTCCAAGTATCCGGTTGACTACACTCTCCTCTCCGTCCGAAATCCAGAATTGGCCCGGATCTTCAAGTGTTGCAACAGCCGTATTCACACCGCACATGATGGGGTTGCCGTTTGCATCTAGGTAATACCGTTACCGGCTTCTTGTTGATAAATGTGTAATAGTACAGCTCTGCTATACGTTCTACCGACCAAGCCTGCATATCGAACCATTGGTTGGACGGAAGGTCCATATCCAAAGATTATTCTATATAGCCATATAGTAGAACATGAACTCACCGCAAAATTTCTAGCTATATCATCGTCTTTCTTTGAAACTGGACAAACTTCGATAGGTTATCTATTAGTACATATGTTCAACAGAAATAAACCCACGCACATCTGAATTACCTGTGTAAAAACAAGCTGTATTTATCTTGGATTGCAATATTGGTGTAAAAGAATCTATTTTCCTTTATCAGTAGCAGCTATTTACTGGAGAGAAACGGAACGAAGGGTATGAAGAGTCCCCGGCATTTAAATCTCGGTGGTGTAAGAATGCTGCATTGCCTTCCAATGCTTTTACGATACATCCACATCCATCTTTCCTACCGTACTTTATCCTTTTGAATAAGCTTATAATAGATGCGTGCAGGCTCTGATTCTCCAGTGGATAAAATGTATTCTGCCAAAGGTGCGCACAGCTTTTGGAGGTAAAAGGAGTATAGCAGCTCGGCCGTGTCAAAATGAATTTTCAACACCTGCTTCATTAAGCCTTCGAATTTGGAGTAATCCAGTTCTTCCGGGGTAATATCAAACGGGTACTCAGGAAAGGTTTTTTTCTGAATTTCAACAAATTGTTGCCTAAGCTTCGGTTGATTGCCTGAACGGGCAGCCGAGAAATTCATCATAAAAAAAGATACAAAGTCCGTCTCACGATCACTTAACTTATAGTACTCACACCAACGCATGAATATCAGCGGTTTTACCATATATAAATCTCCTTTAACAAAAGTTCAGATTTATCATGAATCCTTCAAAAATCTAGTGGGTTCCATCTTATGTAATATATAGGTTAAGCCCCATTTTAAAATATGATTCCTTAAATGAATTTTGCTTTTTAACATATCCCCTTCTTATATATCTATGAAAGTGCACAACAAAAAAAGACCGTTTCAGTATCTTAATGACGCTGATCAAGTCTTCTCATAATCATCCGTATAATCGCATTCGTATTTATTCTAATCCTCTACATAGCTGCAAGGTTACAGGCTGCACGTGAACACATAAGCGGGCGGGACATTGCAGTTTACCTTTTTAATCTGAATGTCAGCAAAAAAGGTGCGGAAAAAATTGTGTTTGACCTTGCTGTACTGGAACGTAATAAATTTGCCTTCCTGGCCCAAAACCTCAGCCGTTTGTCCCAAAATAAGGCTAGATAACGCGCCTGGCAGGCTGGTGAAAGGGAGCCCTGACACGACATAATCCACTTTTGGGACTTCATACTGTCGTATATACTGAGCTACATGCTCAGCTGACCCATGAATGATGTGTACCTTCTCCAAGTGTCCGTACTTGCTTTGTAGTGTTTTGTAAAACGATTCATTAGCTTCAATCACTAAAAGTAGCGTTTCTGGACGCTTGTTCAAAATCAGCTCTTGCGTAAACACACCGGTCCCTGCACCATATTCAATAATGCACGATGCTTTGTCAAAGTAAATCGGTGTGGCAATTTGTTTGGCCAACTGTCTTGAGCTAGGTATAACAGCGCCTACGCTGCGTGGATGCCTGATGTACTCTCGAATAAAGTGAATCGCGTTCATCTTCTTCTCTCCCTGCTTGACACACATGATAGACATTCGGTTCATCAACGCTTCTTATTACATATTCATTGTATACCGATCAGAATATTGATTTCAAGCAGGCTACTGTCTGCATATAAAAAGAGCGTAGCCTTATTCGACTCTAATCAAATAATGACTACCCTCTTGTAGTAACATCTATTTGTTCATGGTATCCAAATGTGTACCCTCTGCTTGCGATGCCTGTCCAGCTTTACGTCGTCGTGCGCCTATATGCATGGCAACAATCCGATAGATGGAGGCCGACTGTAGGGATACGGCCCAGCTCGCGTCTGCATCCGGTGCAAGCACGACCCCTAGCTGGTGATGATCGCCATCGTACATGCCTCGCTGCACAAACTTGCTCTCGCCTTGCAGATTGCGTACCTCCAGCTTGCAAAAAGCAGAGTTGATCCGCAAGGCCTGGTGTAACTCGGCACGGGTATTCACAACAACTCCATTCACACGGTAAATGGCCTCACCCGGCAGTATGCCCATGGCTGTCGCCGGACTGTCTGGCAGCACAGCGAGCACACGCATCCCTTGCTCCGGATGGATAAACATCGGGCTAAGACGACTTTCCTCCATATTACCATACCAGATCAGCGCCTCATGCGCCAGAAAGGAGAATAACGCTGCCAGCAAAATCAGCGGACTCCACCATGCAGCCAGCAAGCTCAGCAGAAGTAAAGCCACACTGTACAGAAGCAAGCGGTTCGAAGTAAGTACCGCCTTCTGTCGTGGTAGCTGGCCTAGCGTCACGCTGCTGAAGCCCATCAGGACTGGCAAGGCTGCCAGCATATACCCGGTTCCAGCATCGCCGCCGAACAACGGTGTCCAGGGAAGCACGAATCCTCCCTGAGCGGGTACCAGCAATAACAACGGAATGGGCCAGAGATCTTCCATCCGATAGCCGCCAACCAATCTTCCCCGTTTGCCCTCGACAAACAGTGGAGTGGCAGCTTTCCCCCCTTGCCAGCGAACCAACAGCGCCTCAGCCACATGCAGCACGGCGACCAACACCAACAGTGCTGGAATATCCAATCCGCGGATAGATGCTACTGATGTTCCGAGCGCTCCCCCAGGTTGCCAGCCACTGGCCACGTTTAGGAAAAATTGAACCACACCTAGCAGACCTACCGAATAAGCGAGACATAGGTAACGGACGCGTACCAGCATGAGCAGTAATGTCGCTACCCACAGGCATACGATGGAAGCCGAGTTCAGATGCACGCTGACGAACATCCCCAGAGCAGATAACGCCATTCCAGCAAGCAAACCACTCCATACGACACGCCAGGTCTCTGCAGCCCAGCTATGCATTTTGGTATGAAATAACTTGCGCTCCAGCAGCATTTGCCGACGATAACCAAGTGCGACAATGAGTATCGAGATATAATAAAACGGCTGCAAAAGCAGGTGCAGGCAAGCATTCAAGACGCTCCATCCCCATTGTAATGCCCATTCCAAGTCCATTCACACTCCTTAATGCCCCTGGCCCGCTGTATAGCGGATCACGTACATTTCATATCCATTTATTCTATATGAAATTGCCAACGTAGGGAAGACAAACCGACAGACTGTAAATAAATCCCAATATAAAAGGAGGCTGTTTCCAGCCCCCTTGTTGTAGCCTCACTATTATTTCGCTACGCTTGTCTTCATTTCCTTCCGAATCTCTTCAATCCCCTGCTTGAGTTGATTATCATTTTTCGGATCACGAATTTTCTCAATCAGCTTGGCTTCCATCGCTGCTGCTGTCTTCGCATCAATGATGCCGCTAGCCGTCAGCTTCGCTTGTTTTTGAAAAGCAACAACAGAGCTTTCAGTTACTTTGTCAAAATAGCCATCCTCGCGACCTGGTTTGTAACCCAAACCTTGCAGAATGATTTGTGCATTTTTCACATCACTGCTATTCATATTGTATTTCAAGGACTTTTCCTTGTTTAGCGGTGCTGCTGTGAAGTATTCAGGCTGTTCCACCGCGATATTCGGCTTAATCCCTTTTTTATGAATCCACGTTCCATTTGGTGTTAACCATTTGGCAATCGTGATTTTGAGCAGGCTACCATCACCCATTTGCTTGTCATAGCTGGTTTGTACAGTACCTTTACCAAAGGAATTTTCCCCGATTAACACAGCACCTGCTGATTGCTGGAGAGCACCTGCCAGAATTTCGGACGCACTTGCGCTACCTTTATTCATTAGCAAAGTCACAGGGTAATTTTTGCGTGAACCTTTGGATTTCTCTTCTTCACGCTTCTGATTCTTGTCTTCCACTTGTACAATCGTTTTGCCGGAAGGTACAAATTGCTGCGCAATCTCAATGACAACGGAAAGCACGCCGCCCGGGTTATTACGCACGTCAATGACGAGCCCTTTTAGTCCTTGCTTCTCGAGCTTCGCCAACTCTTCCTTGAATCGTTCTGCTGTATTCAAGGAGAACTGGGTGATCGTGATGACGCCTACACCGTCGCTTTCCATATGAGCTGTTACAGTTTCCATATCAATGTTGTCACGGGTAATCGTGTATTCGAGCGGATCAGGAGAGCCACTGCGCTGAATTTTGACTTTCGCCTGACTGCCTTTAGGTCCACGGATTTTGGAAACAGCCTTGTTCAGATCCAATCCGTCCAGTGTTTCACCATTAACAGACAAAATAATATCCTTAGAGCGCAGCCCTGCCTTTTCAGCCGGGGAGCCTTTAATTGGCGTGACTACAACTACTTTCCCGTTTTCAGCCGCTACTTCAGCTCCGATCCCGGTAAAAGAGCCTTCTATAGATTGCTCGAACTGTTGTGCAGTTTCTTTACCCATATAAGAGGAATACGGGTCGCCGAGCGACTCCATCATGCCATTGATGGCGCCATCCACCAGTTTGGTACGATCCACATCCTGATAATATTGTCCCTGAATCAGGTCCATCGCCGTCTCGATTTTGCGGATATCACTTCTGGAGGTAGAACTGCTACCTGTCACACTCGCCAGCAGTCCTTCGCCCAGAGCGCTGTTCCCTACTGTAGTCGTTCCAGTATAGGCAAAAGTGAGCAGACTGCCGCCAAGCAGTCCGATCACCATCAAGAGTATCGCTGTACTTTTTTTCAACATCTAATCGTCCACCGCCTTCTCATTATCTTGTATCCTATTGCCTTACAACGCATATCCATCCACGAAGTATACGTCTAGCTTGTACGGAATATGTTAATTGTATCCTACTCCGTGTCTCAATGCACATGTTCTTCATCGGATATTAAATATTACAGCAAAGCCCTATCTACAACCGTAATGGCTATAAATAGGGCTTACCTTATTTACTATAAATAGTTCATCGGATTTACAGGTTTGTTATTTTCGCGCACCTCAAAATGACAGTGGGGTCCTGTGGAATTACCCGTCGAACCAACTTCTGCAATTTTTTGACCACGTTTCACAGTCTGCCCCGTATGAACCACCGTACCGCCATTGCGAATGTGTCCGTATAGGGTCCATAGTCCGTCTCCATGGTCAATTACAACTGTGTTTCCATAGCCACTCCACCACTCGGCAACAATGACAACACCGTCTTCAGCTGCATGAATATCAGTTCCCTGCGGAGCCGCCATATCAATACCTGTGTGACCTTTAAGCTTGCCAGTAATCGGATGTACCCGCATGCCAAAAGTAGATGAGAGTCTGTAATGAGATACAGGTAAAGCCAATGTACCTGATCCACCCGTATACGTACTGGCTGCCGCATGGCTGGAATTCGAGGCGGCGCCTGAGGAAGAGGATGCATATCGTTTGGCTTCAGCTGCACGTGCAGCCGCTCTAGCGCGTGCGGCTTTGGCAGCCTGCTCCGCTCTGAGCTTGTTCTTCTCCTGCACCAGACCCACACGTTTATTCGCAAGGGCTACCAGCATATCATTTTGCTCTTCGCTGATTTCATCTGACTCCGCAATATCATGATCGTAATTGGAAATCAGTCTTTGCTTCTCTTTCTCCTTCGAATCCAGTTCTGCTTTGGCGCCCTGCTTGAGCGCATACAGCTTCTTGGCATTTTTATATTCCGTATCCAGCTGCTTCTTCTTACTTACGACCAGAGCCTTGTCCTTTTTATGCTCGTCCAACAGGATTTGATCCTGCTCCACGATCGTTTTCAGGGAATCTACTCGGCTGAGAAAGTCACTAAAACTGGACGAAGACATAAGCACGTCCATATATGAGACTGTTCCATCCGTATACATCAAACGCACACGAGTTTCCAGCATTTTTTCCCGTGACTGGATACGATCAATTGCCTCAGCTAAATCTTTTTTAGTCGCACGCAGATTATCTTCCGTTTGATCAATCTGAACCGCAACACGAGTCAGCTGATCACTGACACTGTTAATCTGAGCAAGCACAATTTTCAGGTTTTGCACGGTTTTATTTTTGTAATGTTGGGCATATTGTTTATCTTGAGCAGCCTTTTCCTGTTGTTGCTTGGCAGATTGGGCCTGCTTTTCCAATTTGTTCAGCTGCGAATTGATCTCACTCATGCTTTTGGCATATCCGTCAGAAGGCTGGATTAGCAATGCGGCTACCAAGGTAGCGGCCAACACAGATCCTGTTTTTTTCAACTTGCACTCCCCATCCTTTATCGCAAAATAACACCGGGCTTCCCCGTACTAATTTATATCGACCACGACGTCCAACCAGCGCTTCTTATACTTTTAAAAACTTGCGCATGGACAGGGTACTGCCAACAATTCCGACCAGCATCCCCAAAATAATCAGCAATGCACTCAACTGAATCCAAATGCCTTCAAGTGGCATAAGCTTCAACATATTCAGAGCTATATCGCCCTGAACGGCGGTCAGCAAACGCTGATAGCCAGTAAATAAAATACCCACGGTAATCAGGGAACCAATGAGACCAATAAGCGCTCCTTCAATAAAAAACGGCCATCGTATAAAAAAGTTGGTCGCACCGACCAGCTTCATAATGCCAATCTCTCTTCGTCGTGCCAATATGGTCACGCGAATCGTATTCGAGATGAGGAACATGGACATGATCGCCAGTCCGGCGACGAATATAAAGCCTACATTACGAATGAGCTTCGTAATCGTAAAGAGCGTCTCTACGGTGCCTTTTCCATAACGAACCTTTAAAATCGGTTTCTCTGGATGCAACGTATTCAGCTTCTCAATCTTTTCGGCCACAAATGGAACCGTTGTTGGTTCAATAACCTCTACCACAATTTTGTCCGGCAGTGGATTGCTGTCCTTGTCAAAACCCTCCAGCAGCTCCTTGCCGCTGTCACCCAAATCTTTGCGCAGCTCTTCCAAACCCTGAGCTTTAGTCACAAAGGTCGTTTTGCTGATTTCTGGCATCGCCGCGATTTCCTTTTGCAGTGTTTCACGCATGTTTTGCTCTACATTCAGCTCCAGAAATACGTTAACCTCCACCTGACTATCTGCCTGATCAGCCAGGGAATTGACGTTGAGCACCAGCATGATAAATACGCCCAATATGAGCAGTGACACAATAATCGAGGTGACGGATGCCACGGACATCCAGCCATTGCGGAATATGTTTTTGAAACCTTCCCGCACATGACGTAAGAAGGTGTTAAAAGTCATATCCGTACTCCCCTCTTACCTGATCCCTTACGATGTTGCCATTTTCAATGGCAATCACGCGTTTACGCATAGAGTTCACGATGTCTTTATTGTGGGTCGCCATCACAATGGTCGTGCCTCGAAAATTAATTTCGTCCAGCAACTGCATGATCTCCCACGATGTTTCCGGGTCCAGATTTCCCGTAGGTTCATCGGCAATGATCACGGAAGGATTGTTTACGATGGCCCGTGCAATCGCTACACGCTGTTGCTCCCCACCGGAAAGCTGGGCAGGCTCACGATTCATTTTTGTTTTCAAGCCAACCAGTTCAAGCACTTCGGGTACCCGTTTGCGAATCAGCTTCTTGGGAGCTTCAATAACTTCCATAGCAAAAGCCACATTCTCATAAGCCGTCAAACGCGGCAAAAGTCGGAAATCCTGAAAAATGACTCCGATGTTACGACGAACGTAGGGAATTTTACGCTGCTTGAGCTTCCCGATATTAAAACCATTGACTGAAATTTGCCCCTTGGTAGGTACTTCTTCTCTATAAATAAGCTTCATAAAAGTCGATTTCCCCGCTCCAGACGGGCCGACTACGTATACAAATTCATTGCGGTCAATTCTGACCGATACTCCTTGAAGTGCGTGGGTTCCGTTAGTATAGGTCTTCCACACATCCTGCATTTCAATCACTCGATCACTTCCCGTTGCTTAATCATATTACGCATAACCTAATATCCATTCGACATATTCCATGCATTTCCTTTAAAAACTTCTCTATTTCATCATACCGTTTATCATTGTAACAAATTTGTTACCTAAATAGTACCGAAAGTTTTCTGCTTTTGGCACATATATATGAATATTATGGCACACGAGTACGCTATCAAGCTTATCAGACAGGAGACATCTGCATTATGAAAAAAATTCATTTATCTGTCATTTGGATATGGTCTGGTGTTCTGGCGCTAGCCATGTTGTGGGGAGGACTTCATCTGTACGCCGACAGACAAACACTGCCGGAGGGAGTGAGGGTCGGAGGAATTAACGTAGGAAGCATGGATCACACAGCCGCTCTTCGGCTGGTGGATAAAAAATTGGATGCATTGAAGCAACGTCCACTACTTCTGACGGACAGTGACAGCAGTGCACAGGATATAAAAATTACACTCGGAGAAGCAGGAATTCATTATAAAGCGGAGGCATTTCAGAATGCCGTGACGGCACTCAGCTCGGAGCATCTATGGACTCGTGTGCAGACACGTTTTAGCTTTGAGAAGGAATGGTCTATCACATCTTTCCGACAGGAGGAGATATTAAGGGCCCAATTCGGAGCCGATTGGGAGGAGCAACGATATGGCATGCCTACCAATGCTGTGCGACAGATTGACGGGAATGATCAGGTACGTTATATTCCGGGGCGCTCTGCGCGACGTCTGGATTGGCCCAAACTGGATGCTGCCCTGGAAAAGGCGCTGCCCAAGGATTTTACTGCTTCTGAAGAGCCGGTACGAGTGGAATTACCGTTCCGTCAGCTGGAGCCGAAAATTTCGGTAGACAGTCTGCGTAACGAAGGGATTGAGCGCAAAATCGTCCAGTTCTCCACCAGTCTCGGCAGCAGCTCAGAAGGACGCGTGTATAACGTCAATTCAGCGGCAAGCACCGTTGATGGTTTAATTCTCAAGCCTGGTGACATGTTCGACTATGGCCAATTGATTGCCAAGGCTGGGCGCACTCATGGCTTTCGTGAAGCTCCAGTGATCGTGAACGGTCAGTTGGAGTCCGGTATAGGCGGCGGGATTTGTCAGGTATCCAGCACGGTGTATAATGCAGCGCTGCGAGTCGGTTTGGACATTGTTGAGCGCCGCAACCATTCCTTGCCGGTCAGCTACCTGCCCAAAGGTCAGGATGCGACTTTCGCCACAGGGTCCATTAATTTCCGTTTTAAAAACAATACAGGCAAACATTTGCTACTTCGTGCCGCTGTCCAAAACCGAACACTTACTGTTAAATTTTTTGGTACATTTCCGTCCAATGTTTCGTATGAACTGGAATCCCATACGGTTCGCGTACTTCCCATACCGGAGAAGAGGCTGCGTAATGACTCACTTTCCCCCGGCTTCTATCAAGTACTTCGGCAGGGCAAAGAAGGGTATGTGGTAGAAACATTTCGGGTAAAAAAGGTAGACGGAAAAGCCGTAGATCGCACCCGAATCAGCCGCGATACGTATCGAGCGCAGCAACGTATTATAGCTAGTTATGGCGGTGGCACATCGTCTGAGCCACAAACACGTGAACCCGAGAAGTCTATTGTCGAGGACGGTATAAGCGAATAAACGAAAAATCCCCCTTCCACTGTCGGCTGGACTTGTTCCAGACAGAGTGAAAGGGGGATTTTAGCTATAAATTACTCGCTGCGTTTACCCAAAACAGAAATTTCTACAGGCTCACTTTTGTTACCGTCTGCATCTTCAGCTTGGATTACCAGCCTAACGGTTGCTTTTTGAGTAAGCACACTGATACTAAATGTGCCATCACCTTTGGCTACTGCACTGCCGATAGGTAGTTCGTTGGAATAAGCGGTTACTGTGGAACCTGCTTTAGCTGTCCCCGTAATTGTACTTTCTCCGTCATACACATTGTTGACTTTCAGTGCTCCCGTAGTTGCAACTGTGTCTGTAGTGCTATCTGTAGTTGTGTCTGTATCTGTGTTGGTATCTATTGTTGTAGAGTTGTTCGTAGTCGTGCTATCTGTGCTGGTATTTGTGCTGCTATCTTCTGTTTCGCTGCCAGAAGTAGTCGACGTGTTGCCATAAGTGGAATCTGTTACGTTGCTGTATGTGGAATCCGTTACCGTTCCACCAGGAGTCGTCGTCAGATTATCAACAGGGCTCAGGTTGTAGCCGGAAGCAGCGTCCAGAATAGCAATCGCCTCTGCACGAGTCAGCGACTTCAGTGGCTGAAATTTACCATCCGGATAGCCGTTGATGATTTTTTGCTCCGCAGCTGCCGCTACACTTTTCTTTGCCCAAGATCCAATTTTGTCGGAGTCAATGAATTTAGTAACATCTGCTGCGTTACCCGCAGTCAATCCAATAGCTTTGCCTACGATAGCCGCAGCCTCTTGGCGTGTTACCTTACCATTTGGTTTGAGCTTGTTATCTGCATAGCCGCTTATGTAACCTGCATTCACGGCACTTGTCAGCTCATTGTATGCCCAGTGAGAAGCTGGTACATCTGTGAACTTTCTGCCTCCATTACCGTTTACTTTTACACTGTCCGCATACGTTACGTCTGTCACAGCTGGAGTATCCTGTGTGAACGTACCCAAGCTGCGGTTCAGAAGAACAATAAATTCTGCACGTGTGATTGCCGCATCCGGTTTTACCGCGCCGTCCAATTGTCCTGTGGCTGACCAGCGTTGCACCTGATCTCCTGCCCAATGTCCATTTGTAGTTTGAGGAGCAGCTGCCGCTGCACTGAATGCGCTAAGAATAAGACCTGTACTCAATACACCTGTAACTGTATTTCTTAACTTTTTTCCCATGCTATAAATTCCTCCTCTGATTGGATTCATCATTCTTTTTTAAACACTTTACCAGAAATCAAACCCAAATAACCCCCAAATTAAAAAAATCGTCCCATATAACCATACCCCCTCCTAATGTAGGATAAATAAGAAACGGGACTTAATACCTAGTTGATCACTTGGATATGTATATTTAGACAGGCTAAGGTATACTGAATGAATACTCAGTCATATGCTGAACACCGCAATGAGGCACAAACCCTAGGAAAAGAGGTCTTCTTATGGCTCTTATTCAATGTCAGTTTTATTCGGAAGTTCTTGGTCTGAGCACATCCATGAATGTTATTCTTCCTCAGGCAACCCGTTCACAAATTGGACTAGAGGGCAAGCAGGGAACCGGGCCACATCCGACGCTGTATTTGCTGCATGGCCTATCGGACGATGATTCAACCTGGTTGCGTCGAACCTCCATTGAACGCTACGTGGCCTCATTGGGCCTGGCTGTCGTTATGCCCCAAGTACATCGGAGTTTCTATACGAATATGGAGCAAGGAGCAGCTTATTGGACCTTTATCAGTGAAGAATTGCCAGCTTTGGCACGTTCATTCTTTCCTCTGTCCGACAAGCGTGAAGATAATTTTGTAGCCGGACTTTCTATGGGTGGATATGGTGCTTTCAAACTGGCACTCCAGCATCCAGAGCGGTTTGCAGCCGCTGCCAGCCTCTCGGGAGTTATGGATTTACACGCATCACGCACCGATCCTATGCAAAATGCGATGAGTCCAACGGAATGGCTTAACATTTTTGGTCCAGATGAAATACGTGGAACGGATCACGACTTGCTTGAACTGTTACAACGTCATGCTGCCTTGGGGACCTCACTTCCCCGGCTTTACCAATGCTGCGGCACAGAGGATTTCCTCCATAAGGGAAATCAGGCTTTTCGTGAAACATGTAGTACCGTCGGGGTTCCGCTGACCTACGAAGAAGGTCCTGGAGCGCATGAATGGGGATACTGGGACGCGAAAATTCAGGATGTTCTGGCATGGCTACCGCTCAAAGAGCACTAAGCAGGTTAAAAAATCCCCGCAACTTCCCTCATCGCACCATGGCGAAGGGATAGGCTCGGGGATTTATTATACACATTAGGGATTTGTCGTGGTCTCCGTTGATGGAGATCCTTTAGTTAGTGACTTGGGTAGCACCTTGTACAAGCGCCACTCACCGTTAAACTCACGTTCGAGCTGAACCCAAGGAGCGCCTTTTTCATACAAATTCGGATATACCATATTGATTTTACTCAGTGGCATGCCTGACATGATCTTAGGTACAAGGATATAATCCACATGGTAATCCTGCGGATAACTTAATGCCTTATTGAACGAATAATCGCTGGTGATCAGGAAGCGTTTGGGATGTTGGCTGTAGACAATCATGGTGTAAGCTGAAGCCGAATCGGTCATAATGGTAGACTTCGGCAGATGCTCATCCAACCAAACGGCAATCCTACGATCTGACTCCTGTCTCACATAGTTCACATTACCTGTCCGTGTGAGAAAGCTGTTCTCATCCGGTGCAATATCCGGGCGAGTCAACGCATAGGAAAGTAATCCAGCGGTAAGCAGCAGACTGACGGACACCAGGCCAAAGGCTGCCCTCCGCCATCGTCCCTGAAGCTGGCTCAGCTCATAGGGCAACCAAGCTACAGTAATTGGGAACACGTACATAAAATAACGAAACCATCCGTACGAAGATTGCTTCATCATGAGTAAAAACTGCAACCCGGGCACTGACAGGAACAACAGCAAAATAATCAGTGTTCCCCATCGGAACAAGCGTCCACTCAACAGACGAATGATCAGAATAGCAAACAACGGTACGGAATACCAGAGTGTTTTGGAAGCGATAAATTTTAAAGCCACCAGCGGATTGGAGAAAATCTCTACAAACTTATCATCATTCAGCAGTTCTGCTGATTGGGCCGTGTTCGAATACTCCGAATTCAGGAAATAAAAAGCATTCCCCATAATGAGATAGTTAAAGAAAATCCACAACAGCCCGGAAAAGACTACGGGGAGCAGAAGCAGTAACCAAGTTGCCTCGACCTTGTGCAGTTTTTCTCGCAAGGCCAGCTCGCGTCTGCCCATGTTTCGATGTAGAAACATGATCGCCAATACCACTCCACCCGCCATTGCCACGCCCAGAGGGACCGCTTCATAGCGAGTCCAGAACGCCATGGCAAGCGCTAATCCAGAAACAATCAGACTTGCCGTCATGCGATCCTTGAGCCACAATGCAAACTCAATCACCGTCATCATAATGAAATATATGTATAGCGAATCGCTCAGCCCATTGGCACCAAACAGTAAAATAAACGGATTCAGTGCATACAACAGTGCCAGTATGATGCTCATCCCTGAGCTAAGCCCTGTTCTGACCCCCGCCCGATACAGCAACATAGCGGTCAAAGCGGCAAATGTAGCACTAAGAATGATAGCAGCCAATCCATAGGTGGCTAATGCCGGAAAGATTGGATACAGCAGTAGAATCACCATTTCCAGAAGACTGGGTAGTGGATTCCAGATAAATCCGATTGCGCCCAAATGCGGGTCGCGGCTGTACAACACATAAAATGCATTAGCTACGCGACTAAGCGCGTCTGTGTGCATATATCCCAGAACATAGCTAAAATAGATACCCGCAGACAGCTCCAATGCAAGTATAAATACAAACAGACCTATAGCCATCCATCTGCTTGCAGACCATTTGCGAAAGGACATTCCTCTCGTTCCCCCTCAAACTTCTTGCGGTGATACAGCTGTAGCTTACTCACACCCTACAGCTGTATTCTTCCCTCCGCTACGATACACTAAAATATAATCATTATTTCGATTCTTCATGCTCTATTTTGTACAGTCGCCACTGCCCGTCAAAGTCATGTACCAGTGAGGCCCACGACGCTCCCTTTTCGAACAAATCAGGATAGTTCCGGTTCACCTGATCCAGCGGTACCCCATCCACCACGCGCGTGACCAAGACATAATCCACCTTGGAAGCAGGCAGATCCATTAAAGATTCCCCAAAATCATAATCACTCGTAATCATAAACTTCTTCGGAATTTTGCTGCTCAAAATGATCGGATAGGCGGCATAAGAATCTGTCAAAATGAGAGATGAACCATAATACTCATCCAGCCACGGCGCTATTTTCCGCTCAATAATTTGACGTTCGTAGCTTTCATTACCACTATGCGTCAAATAGCTGTGTTCATCTGCTGCAATCGCGGGGTTCGTCAGTGCGTAGGATAACAAGCCTGCTGTTACCAACATTCCTGCTGTTACCAGTGAGATTCCGATCCCCCTCATTTTTCCTTTCAATAAACTTAGCTCATATGGCAACCAAGCTACCGTAATCGGGAATACATACATAAAATATCGGAACCAGCCAAAAGAAGACTGCATGAGCATCAGCAAAAGCTGAAGTCCTGGCACCGATAAAAAAATGGCCAGTAGCGTTAACGTACTCCAACTCAACAGACGTTTGTCCAACAATCGTATGAGCAAAATGGCAATCAACGGAGCAGCATACCATAAGGTTCGTTGCCCGATGAACTTTAGCATCAGCACAGGGTGGGCGAACATGGCCACAAAGCGTTGATCCTCCAACAAAGCCGCGGATTGTGTGGAATTGGAATATTGCGAGCGTAAAAAGTAAAGCGGATCGCCCATGATAATCCAGTTAAAAAAGAGCCACAGCAGACCGGAAAAGATAAGTGGCAACAACAATAGAAGCCATGTCGCTTCCACCTTGTACAGGCGCTCTTTTAAAGACAATTCCGTTCTAACCCTTTCTCTGTTTGTACGCCACCGATGCAGAGAAAAGATCGTCAGCAATACACCCACAGCCATCGCAACGCCAAGCGGGACCGCTTCATAACGTACCCAAAATGCCAATGCAAGCGCAAAACCGGATACGATCAAATTCGCTGCCTTGCGATCCTTCAACCACATACAAAATCGACTCACTGTCAACAGAATGAAAAAGATATATGGCGAGTCACTTAAGCCGTTGAAGCCAAACAGAAACATAAATGGATTCAGTGAAAATAATAGCGCAATCAGCAAACTGGTTGCACCGTGAAGCCCCAACTGTTTGCCCGTTGCATACAACAATGCCGCGCTCGCCCCTGCAAACAGACTGCTCACAATCACTGCCGCCAGCCCGTGGGAAGCGAGTACCGGAAATAAAGGATACAACAACAGCACCAGCAGCTCCATCAAACTGGGCAGCGGATTCCATACAAACCCGATAGCACCCAAGTGTGGGTCACGACTGTATAGCACATAAAATGCATTAGCCACTCGACTGAGCGCATCGGTATGCATATAGCCAAGATGCCATGCAAAATACACACCCACAGCCAGTTCAAGAGCAGTAATACAAGCAAACAATGATAGCAATTTTCCGTGTTTTCTTAAAATCATGAAACCTCTTTCTGACGCTGTTGCGGAACGGAGAAGATCCAGTAGCGGTTCCAAAAATAATTATGAACAGGCACGATGATGGTAGTTAGTACTTCACCGATCAGATACGACCAACCGATCCAGTGAATGGTCACGTACATCAGAGCGGCATTTAAGAGCAAGCCACAGGTACAGACCAATAAATATTTAAGAAACTGGGTGCGGCTTCCCTCACCGGTAGGCTCAAACGTCCAGTTTCGGTTCAGCACATACGAGACGAGCAGCGTAACCACGAATCCTATTGTAGTAGCTGTTACTGCAGGTACCGTAAACAGCTCCACCAGCAGCACAAGTACACCAACATGGATACCTGTACCCAGCAGGCCCACAATCCCGTATTTAATGATTGGATACTTTAGATATGAACGTCTGATCATGTTGATTAAACTCCCTGTCCACCCACAATCGGTCAGCATTTGCCCGTTTATCTGCTATCAGATAGCGAGGTCTAGCTTTGACTTCGTGATATATGGCGGCAATATATTCTCCTACTACTCCGATCGACAGCATGAGTACACTGCCGATAATCAAGAGCAGCAAAATGACAGTGGTAAAACCGGTCACAGCGTCACCCATTAATTTACGCATTAAGGTCTGAATCCCCAATACGACTGAAATCAGCATAAAAATGAGGCCCATCAGACTTACTACCCGTAATGGTACTGTCGAAAACGAAACGATCGCTTCTGCTGCCAGTCGAGTCAGCCCTAACGGACTCCAGCGGCTTGGACCCTCTTCGCGTGGAGCCACCCGGAATGAAATCTGGGTTTTACGGAAACCAAGCCAGGCCGTCATCCCGCGGAAAAACGGCATCCGCTCTGGCATCGCCATCCAGGCATCCACCACTCGTCGATCCAGTAGCTTATAATCGGAGGCATCCTTGAGATTAAAGCCCGTCAAGCGGTTCAAGGTCGCGTAGAACAAAGAAGCTCCAAGCTTTTTGCCCACCGACTCTTCTCCCCGGAATTCTTTTACACATTCGACCAAATCATAACCTTCATTTTGCCATAAACGCACCATTTCTCCAATCATCTCAGGAGGATGCTGCAAATCACCGTCCATGACAATGATTGCATCGCCAGAGGCATTTTCCAGACCTGCGCACAACGCCAGCTCCTTACCGAAGTTCCGACTCAACCGGAGCGCGAGCAAAGAGGGCATACGATAGGATAATTCAGACAATTTAAGCCACGTATCGTCCTTGGAACCATCATCTACAATGATGAGCTCATAGCGTGAGGTGACAACAGACAGTACCCCATCAATCACCTTAAGTGAACGCTCAAGATGCGAGCTTTCATTGTACATGGGAATGACGACGGATAAAAAAGGTGTTTTTGTCTCCATTCTTGCTCCTTCTTTCTTCATATTCAGGAGGACTGTGCCGGGGTATCATCCAAGTCGTGCATATCGGTCAGACCATGTGTCGTCTTTTCCCAATAGAACGGCTTGGTAATGAGCTGCCAAGCTGCTTTCACCGCAGCTATACTCATTAGTACCCAATATAACGGCGAGAGTAGCCCGTATTTGACCATCGCGTATGAAAATGTTCGTTCACCGCGCTCTTCCAGTTCCCCGATGACCCAATACATTCCGGCCACGTTACTGAATACGAACAGAAAGTTACCGATATAAAATTCCGCGCTGGCCAAGTAATACACATATCCCGGGAACAGCTTGGGAATAAAGGACAATTCCCAGCCAAACCATAAAATAAGCAAGCCCCAAAAAATTGGATTCAGCAACGGCAACATCGGAGTTGCCAAAATCATCACCTGAAAGCCGAAAAAGCCTTTCCAGCCCACTTCGCGCACCAGCTTCACCGGATTGCGCATATGAACCAGCCACGTCTGCATATACCCCTTGATCCAGCGTGACCGCTGACGAATCCAGTTGCCCACGCGGCTGTTAGCTTCCTCCCATGTGCGGGAATCGACAATAGCAGTTTTGTAGCCGCCTTTATACAGACGTATGCCCAGATCGGCATCTTCGGTTACATTATAGGGGTCCCACGCATTGATATCTTTCAATACAGATACCCTAAAATGATTGGATGTGCCACCTAAAGGAATTGGGGTATCTAACTGCATAATACCCGGCAGCAGTAGCTCGAACCACATACTGTATTCTTGAGTGAACCAGCGGGTCAGCAAATTTTGTGTACTATTGAAATAGTTGAGCTTCGCCTGAATACACGCATAATGCTCAGGGAGTGAATCGAACGCTGCAATGACCTTTTTAAGCTGATCAGCGTCGGGACGATCCTCAGCATCGTAAATCACGACAAACTCGCCACGTGCCCGAATAAGTCCATAATTACATGCCTTCGGCTTGGTTTTCGGCAAACCGTCTGGAACGACCAGTGTCGTGTAATAGGCCGGCAGCTTCATTTCCCGAAGTAGCTCGATCGTCTCAATGTCATCCTCTTCAATCAGCAGCCGCACGTCTAGCTTAGACTTGGGATAATCCAGCTGCTCCAAATTTCGCAACAACATCGGAAGCACGCCCGCTTCCTTATACATAGGTACAAGAATGGTATAGATCGGCAGGTTCTTTTCATCCATGGCGTCAACCTCTTCCTTCGTAAAACGAAGCTGCGCCCCACGCCGGGAACCGAGATAAATAATGCCAAATTTAAATAGCGTCATCGCAAAGTAAAACAGCTGAATCATCATATTGATGATCAACACCGTTTTCCAACTGTTCCAGAAGAGACCGAGCAGTGTAATCATACCCATGGCTGCGAACACCCAAAGTTGTCCCTTTGTAAACGTCGTCCGCGCCGAATTGTGCGGTTCTTTTTCCAACAGCCCGGTCGTGCTCTCCTGCATCATTTCTTCACCGTAGATTTTACCCCAGAGCTGCTCCATCTCTTCCTTCGTAGCAAGCACCTGCTCTACCGGCATACCCAGAATTTCCTCCAGCTTCAAGCGTCGCTCTTCTGGCAGCGGATCGCTGACCGCCACAATATATCGGTTCATATATTGATGGATAACGACCACGCCATAAGCCATTGCCACTTGCTCGGGTAGTTTGTACGCCGCATCCAGCGCGAGCTCCTCACCAATACGCCCGATTCGGTTCTGCGTAGCAATCGCGCGGTACAAATCCGCAGGTTCCAGCATTTGCAATGACAGCAAGATGTCGCCCAGCAGCCCGCCGCTCTTCGCCTGGAACTCCAGTGCGCGCTCCAGTTGTTCCGGTAATATATAGCCGGAACGAACCAGCATATCGCCTAGGCGCTCCTTGGACTCGTCGCCGCCAACCTGTTCCTGTAGCTGCTCGGCTGTAATGAAGCCCATCTCTACAAGAATATCGCCCAACCTGCCTCCGTAACGCTTCTGGTTGCGGATGGCATCTGTCAGCTGATCGCGGGTGATCATCCCGTTCTCCACCAGTTGATCTCCCAGACGGGCCTTGCCGTTTCGGCCGCTCTGCGTTCCTACTGCGGCCTCTTCGCCTTCCGTACCAGGGATACTGGAAGCAGCGCCCATAGCAGCTCCTGCTGCTGTCTGTTCCTGCCCAGATGCATATTGGACTTGAGCCTCCTGCACCTGTCCATCCTGTATCCCTTCATCCAGCAATTGTTCC
The DNA here is from genome assembly GCF_038592965.1 of Paenibacillus sp. FSL L8-0158. GTDB lineage: Bacteria > Bacillota > Bacilli > Paenibacillales > Paenibacillaceae > Paenibacillus > Paenibacillus polymyxa_D. The sequence continues at coordinate 5,240,198 of NZ_CP151949.1, forward strand.
ACAGCTGCTGCTGTATCATTGGCGTTCTGTATAGCCTGGATACGAAGTTCTGTATCCTGAAGTCGCCGTTCCAACTCTTCGATATGAAAATCAAGCTTGTACAGCACCGGGGCCTGCTCTGACCGCTGAGCCTCTAGCTGTTGTTGCAGTTGTTCGATTCGCTGACGCTCTTCTTTTATTCTTCTCTTGGTTTGGCGAATTGAAACTCCTCCAACCTGCCACCTAAGCTTGTCACCCATGAATTCCCGCCCTCTCAATCCAGCGCCGCTCTTCCGCAAGCGCATCTGCAAGCAGCTGCTTTAACTCCGCATCCCGCTGCTTTTTCCGTTCCAGCGCCGCGTGGAAAAGTTCCCGCTCCTCACGCAGTAACTCCTCCGCTTGTACCCGTTCCTCATGCAATGAAGATATCAGTTGATCGGCTTCAGAAGCGCGATAACCGATCCAAGCGCTCTTTAACTGACGCGCCGTCCTTTTAGTTCTCATAATACCTCCCTGGATCATCCCGACTCTGCCTTCTGCTACGTCGCTACTTTAAAGCATTTACATGCCGTTCTCCCAAAACCAGGACATACCTCTGTTCTCATTCAAGCCCTTCATTTACACATTTATGAAATTCACTTGACCAAAAGAGCCCCTAGTAACTTGACATTTATTTATTGAATATAGTTCTTGTCCTATTGAATTGGTAATTCAATGAAAAACTTAGTGCTATTCTACCATAATCATCGCAGACGTAGTATACAAAAATGTAAATACTAGAAACTTTCACACTAGCGTAGTAATAGGTATTTAGAACTATAAATTATTGCCCCCAAAAAGCACAAAAGACACCGCTAACGGTGCCTTAGAATCTTAGATTGCTAATTCCTTAAAATTTGATTTTACACAGCATCCCGCTACTGTGCAAGAGAATAATATCTTTCTTTACTAATTAATTATTTGGCTTGTGCCCTTCAAACCATGTTGAGGTATTCGCCAGGAGCTGTTCACTGCGCCCAATGGCTGCCTGTACTTGACCGGTAGCGGTTCCACCATATACATTCCGTGCATTCACTACCGCTTCTGGTTGAAGCACTTCATAGATACGATCATCAAATAGATCCGAAAACTGCTGAAATTCGTCCAGTGTCAGATCAAGCAAATATTTTCCATGCTGGATGCAATACAGTACGGTTTTGCCAATGACCTCATGCGCCTGACGGAACGGAAGCCCTTTGCCGACCAAGAAGTCCGCAATATCCGTTGCATTGGAGAAGTCCTGGTTAACCGCTTGACGCATGCGATCCTTGTTCACCTTCATCGTGGCAATCATCGGTGCGAACAGTTGCAAGGCTCCTTCCAGCGTGGCAACGGTATCGAACATCCCTTCCTTGTCCTCCTGCATATCCTTGTTGTATGCCAGCGGCAAGGATTTCAATACAGTCAACAAGCCCATGAGGTTTCCATAGACACGTCCGGTTTTACCACGTACCAGCTCCGGTACGTCCGGATTTTTCTTCTGCGGCATAATGCTGCTGCCTGTGCAAAAAGCATCATCCAGCTCGATAAAACCAAACTCCGTGCTGCTCCATAGCACCAACTCTTCGCTTAGACGAGACAAATGCGTCATAATCAGCGAGGCGCCAGCCAGGAACTCCACGATAAAATCCCGGTCGCTGACGGCATCGAGGCTATTTTCATATACGCCATCAAATCCCAGCTGCTCGGCTACAAAATGACGATCGATCGGAAAAGTGGTCCCGGCCAAAGCGCCAGCGCCGAGCGGCAACACGTTAATCCGCTTGTAGCTATCTTTGAGTCGGTCAATATCACGCTCCAACATAGACACATACGCAAGCAGATGATGTGCAAATAAAATAGGCTGCGCACGCTGCAAGTGTGTGTATCCAGGTACAATCGTGTCCAGATTATCCTTTGCCTGACCGATTAATGCAGATTGTACATCATGCAGCATACCCACCAGCGATACCACACGTCCACGCAAATACAAGTGCATATCCGTTGCTACCTGATCGTTACGGCTACGCCCAGTGTGCAGCTTACCCCCGACCGGACCAATGGCCTCGATTAGATTTTTTTCGATATTCATGTGAATATCCTCATCCGAAACGGAAAATTCAATTTCCCCACGGCGGATACGCTCCAGGACGGTGTTCAGTCCTTCCTTGATCGTGTCTGCATCCTCCTGCGGAATAATTCCGCATTTCCCCAGCATGGCCACATGAGCCAAACTGCCTTGAATATCTTCTTCCGCCAACGCCTGATCAAACCCGATAGAAGCCGTATATTCCTCTACCAGCTTGTTCGTTTGCTTCGTAAACCGTCCGCCCCATAGCTTACTCATTGCATGATCCCCTCTCTGCAATACAAGCCGCCCTCGTCGTTTGGACAAGAACGGCCCGCATCCCGTACATTTTTTAGGTTACATCATTATTTATGATTTTGTGTTACACCCGCGTTGACCTTCAAACGCAGAGCATTCAAGCGGATAAAACCTGTTGCATCGCCTTGATCGTAGGCTTGTGTCGGATCGGCTTCCATGGTCGCAATGTCCGGGTTGTACAAGCTAACCGGACTTTTAACGCCTGCGCCGATAATGTTGCCTTTGTACAGCTTCACGCGCACGGTACCACTGACATTTTTCTGACTCTCATGAACCAGAGCCTGCAAAGCGACACGTTCCGGTGCGAACCAGAAACCGTTGTAAACCAAGGTAGCATAACGGGTAATCAGACTATCACGCAGATTCATAACCTCGCGATCCATCGTGATAGATTCCATTTTACGGTGAGCTGTGAACAGGATCGTACCGCCCGGCGTCTCATAGACTCCCCGACTTTTCATACCAACAAAACGGTTCTCCACCATATCCACACGTCCGATACCATGCTTGCCGCCGAGCTCATTCAGTTTTTCCATCACTTGCAGCGGATTAAGCTGTTCGCCGTTCAAAGCGACGCAGTTACCTGCTTCAAATTCCAACTCCAAATATTCGGCTTCATCAGGAGCGTCCTCAGGCGCGTTGCTGAGCAAGAACATTCCTTTATTTTCAGGAGTACTTGGATCAAACCAAGGGTCCTCCAGCACGCCGCTTTCATAGCTGATATGCAGCAGATTACGGTCCATGGAGTATGGCTTGGCTGCAGAAGCAGTTACCGGAATGTCGTGTTTTTCCGCATAAGCAATCATTTCTGCACGGCCCGGGAACTGATTGCGGAACTCTTCCAGCCGCCAAGGTGCGATCACCTTGATATCCGGCGTCAACGCCGCCGCGTTCAGCTCGAAGCGTACCTGATCGTTACCTTTGCCTGTTGCCCCGTGAGCAATGGCTGTTGCTCCCTCGGCAATCGCAATATCGACCATCCGCTTAGCGATTAATGGACGTGCAATACTCGTTCCGAGCAAATATTGTCCTTCATATAAAGCGCCCGCCTGAAACATCGGATAGATAAAGTCCTTGGCGAATTCATCACGCAGATCATCAATGTACACTTTGGAAGCTCCCGTAGCGAGTGCTTTTTCCTCCAAACCGTCCAGTTCTTCTTTTTGACCAATATCTGCGGTGAAAGCAATGATTTCAGCATCATAAGTTTCTTTGAGCCATTTCAGAATAACCGACGTATCCAGACCGCCGGAATATGCGAGTACGATTTTTTCTTTTGCCATTGTTAAAGTCCTCCCCGAATGCTTCTAGCCCTTATCTTCTTTACCTATCAATACCTATCAATTTTATGCCATTAAAGCAACTAACAGCGCTTTTTGCGCATGCAGACGATTCTCCGCTTCATCAAAGATGACCGAATTCGGACCATCGATTACGCCTGCGCTCACTTCTTCCCCACGATGCGCAGGGAGACAATGCAGGAATAAATAATCCGGCTTTGCCAGCTTGACCAGCTCTTCATTCACCTGAAAGTCGGCAAAAGCAAGCTCCCGCTCCTTCTGCTCTTCCTCAAATCCCATGCTCGCCCACACATCTGTGTAGATCGCATCCGCATCTTGCACCGCTTCCTGCGGACTTTGGGTTATAACAATCTCACTACCTGTCTGTTTGGCAATTTCACGGGAAGCTGCGACCACACTCGGGTCAGGCTCGTATCCAGCTGGACTTGCAATGGACACATGCACTCCAAGCTTCGCTCCCCCAATCAAGAGAGAATGAGCCATATTGTTACCGTCTCCGATGTAAGCCAATTTGAGCCCTTTTAGCTTACCCTTTTGCTCATACAAGGTTTGATAATCAGCTAGCACTTGGCACGGATGCGCCAAATCACTCAATCCATTGATCACAGGAATGGACGCATAACGTGCCAACTCTACAACATTATCGTGTCCAAAGGTACGAATCATAATGCCATCCAGATAACGTGACATGACTTGAGCCATGTCGCTGATCGGTTCGCCGCGTCCCAGTTGAATGTCATTTTTGCTGAGGAAAAGGGCATGCCCGCCCAATTGATACATACCGACTTCAAAAGATACCCGTGTACGTGTAGAGGATTTCTCGAAAATCAGTCCGAGCGTTTTCCCTTTTAGCGGCTGATAGGTTTCCCCGTTTTTATGCTTACGCTTAATTTCAACAGCGAGATCAATTAAATACTGGATTTCTTCTGGCGAGTAATCGTCCAGCTCCAGGAAGTCCCGTCCTTTCAAATTCATCTGCTGCAGTGCGCCGCCCTGGCTCATGCTATCGTCTCCTTTTACACTCTAGTCTGGGATGATTTGACCTTTACACTAAGCCACATGCTCCCGAATCAATTCAGCAATCCATGTTACAGCCTGATCTATTTCGTTTTTCGTTACATACAAGTTAGGCAACAGGCGAATCACATTCGGTCCTGCTGTAATGAACAGAATGCCCTTCTTCTGTCCTGCCAAAACAAGCTCCGCTACCGGCTCTACACACTCAATGCCGACCATCAAACCTTTTCCACGGATATCCTTTACAAAAGGACTATCTCCAAGCTGCTTTTGCAGGCTATGGAAGAGGTAATCTCCCATCTCAGCTGCACGTTCTGGCAGCTTGTCATCAATAATCGTTTCAATAGTAGCTTGAACCGCTGCCATAGCAAGTGGCGTACCTCCAAAGGTAGAACCATGACTGCCCGCTGTGAACGCTTCACGCAAATATTCTTTGCCTAGCATCGCACCCACAGAGAACCCACTGCCCAGTCCTTTCGCCAATGTAAAGATATCCGGCTCTATACCATAATGCTCAAAGGAAAACAGCTTGCCCGTCCGTCCCATACCTGTTTGCACTTCGTCAATGATCAGCAGCAAACCATGCTCGCGGCACAGCTTTGTGATCACATCTACGAAAGCAGGGTCTACCGGATACATGCCGCCTTCGGCCTGCACCATTTCCAGCATAATTGCCGCCGTATGCTCACTGATGGCTGCTTCAAGCGCCGTCTGATCGTGAAGCGGAACACTTTTGAACCCGGCAGGAAGCGGTAAAAAACCCTCTTTTACTTTGTCCTGACCCGTAGCGGTCAAGGTTGCCAGCGTCCGTCCGTGAAAGGATTGCGTGAACGTAATAATTTCGTAGCGACCGGTCTGCTTTACCTTCTGGTGGTAACGACGCGCCAGCTTAATTGCAGCTTCGTTCGCTTCGGCCCCGCTGTTGCAGAAGAACACGGCATCTGCGCTGCTATGGGCTGTCAGCAAGGCAGCTGCCCGTTCCTGCCCCGGTATATGAAACAGATTGGATACATGCCACAATTCATCGATCTGTTTTTTCAATCGTTCAGCTACTGCTTGAGGCGCATGGCCCAGATTAGTAACGGCGATGCCTGACATGAAATCCAGATAACGCTTGCCCTGATCGTCCCACAGCCAGCTTCCTTGCCCTTTCACCAGTGTAAGCGGGTATCTTGCGTAGTTTGGAAAAAGAGAGCTATTTGTCTGCGTTTTTGCCGACACCTTTTCCGTTTGCACTCCGCTTCCATTCGTACTTGGCATTTCCTCGCTCACCAGCGTATTCGGTTCCTTACTCATTATGTTCACGCTCCTTTATCGTTTGGTTATATAGGTCGAGCTGTATATTGCAATTACTGCATACGCACGATGCGTGTTCCAATCGATTCTCCGCCCAGCACACGACTTAATACCTGCGGTTCGCTACCGTTCACAATGACGACTTCCTTCACTTTGCCGTGGATACAGGCAATAGCCGCTCTCACTTTCGGGATCATACCCCCATAGATTTCACCTGTGCTGATCATATCCTCAATTTCCTGTACGGTGATAGAGTCCAGCACTTTCTTTTCTCCGCCATACTTCTTCAATATGCCTGGTACATCTGTAACGACGATCATCCGACTGACCCCCAGATGAGAGGCTACCGCACCCGCCGCTGTATCCGCATTAATGTTGTAACGCTGACCAGATCGATCAATCCCGATGGGTGCAATAACAGGCATATAGTCCATATCCAGGACACCTGTAATAATCGAGGCTTGAACTGATGTTACCTCTCCGACCCAACCGACCTCAGCAGCATTCGACACAGGCTTGGCTTCGATTAAATAACCATCACTGCCTGACAACCCCAACGCTCGGCCCCCATGCAGCCCTATTCTACGTACAATCTGTTTGTTAATGCTGCCCGCCAGTACCATCTCCACCACATCCAGCACGGGTTCGGTCGTTTTGCGTAATCCATGAATGAACTCTGTTTCGATCCCCAGCTTCGCCAAGTTGTCGGAGATCGCAGGGCCACCGCCATGTACAATGACAGGTTGAAGACCTTCCGACTGCAAACGCGCCAAATCTTCAAAAAAGGAATCAGGTAACGCAGCCAGCGTACTTCCTCCGCATTTCATCACAAAATTACGACGTGCCACTCCCGTATGATTCGCTTGATCCGCGTGTTCCACTGCCGATTGCATATCATCTCTCCTTTTCTCCTCTGCATATCCGTGCAATTTTCAAATGATGCTGGACTTACATCCGCTCTTCGCTTCTATTAACTACTATCCTTAATTTAATCCGTATTTTATTCTGATATCTATGTCCGATAAGCAGCGTTAATCCGCACATAATCATAGGTTAGGTCACAGCCCCATGCTGTAGCGGTTCCGTCCCCGTGATGCAAATCAACAATAATTTGCACCGTATCTCCCCGCAAATAGGCTAGCGCCTTTTCTTCGTCAAAAGCGACCGGACTCGATTGGCTTAGCACAACAATATCACCCAAGCGAATATCTACCGTATCTGGATTAACCGGCTCTCCGGCACGCCCTACGGCCGCAATAATCCGTCCCCAATTCGCATCTGCTCCGAAAACGGCCGACTTGACCAGACTGGACCCAACCACTGTCTTGGCTATCGCTTGAGCGGACGCATCGTTAACCGCTCCGCTTACAGACACCTCTACCAGCTTCGTAGCACCCTCTCCATCGCGAGCAATTGCCTTCGCCAGCTCTCGGCAGATGTAAGTGAACGCCTCGGCAAAAGCGTCCCAATCGGGATGCCCTACGTGCAGCTCACGATTGCCTGCAAGCCCACTTGCCATAGCAATCAGCATATCGTTCGTGCTCGTATCCCCATCCACCGTAATCATATTAAAGCTGGTATCCGTTGCCTGCTTTAATAGTTGATGAAGCGCCTTCTGTCCGATCACTGCATCACAGGTCATAAAAGCGAGCATCGTTGCCATATTCGGATGAATCATGCCCGATCCCTTGGCCGCCCCGGCGATGTGTACGGTCACACCGTCCACTTCAACCGCCACACATGCTTCCTTTTTAACCAAGTCCGTTGTCAGAATGGCTTGGGTAAATTGCTCCGCTCCATCGTTTGCCCCGTTCACACGATCAGGTAAGGAGGATATACCGCTAAGCACACGATCCATTTTCAATTGCTCGCCGATCACGCCCGTCGAAGCGACGGCTACATTGCTCTCAGCAACACCCAGTTCACGAGCCGCAGCCGAACGCATAGCGTAGGCATCCTGCTCTCCTTGCTGTCCCGTGCAAGCATTGGCGTTCCCGCTGTTCACTACTATCGCCTGCAATCGGCCATCTGCCAAGCTCTCGCGGGTCACCTTCAGCGGTGCAGCTTGAAACACATTGGTGGTGTACACCGCAGCAGCTGTCGCTTCTACCTCACAACGAATCGCGCCCATATCGTTGCGGTTCGAATTTTTTAGTCCGCAGTGTAATCCCCCGGCTGTAAAGCCACGCGGAGTTACGATGTTACCCCCGTTTACTACTGTAAACTCTACTTTGCCCATAATTATGTGCCCTCGTTCGCAACATATTCGATGAATGACAGCTGTTTGTAATTCCAAATTCCCGCTCGCTGCCGTTATCCGTATCCATGTTGCAGTTACTTGCTACTTACGGATATACCGGTATGAAGCCTAGCCCGAGGTTCTCCTCCCATCCCATCATCAAATTTAAATTCTGAATCGCCTGCCCAGCGGCACCCTTCACAACATTATCAATGACAGAAATAATCGTAAGACGCCCAGTTCGGGCATCTGCTGCAAAACCGATGTCACAGTAATTCGAACCCATTACTTCCTTCGTTGCTGGCCATATACCTTCGCCACGTACACGGACAAAAGGATGGTCTTTATAATAATCTTGGTATAACCCGATAAGATCCTGATCTGTATAGTCGCCCTTCAGCGTGACATAAATCGTACTCATAATTCCTCGGGTCATGGGAACAAGTTGTGTTGTAAACGTAATCGTAACGTCCTCGCCCGCAACATCGCCCAGCACCTGTTCGATCTCAGGGATATGCTGGTGCTTATTCACCTTATAAGCCTTAAAATTCTCGTTCATTTCCGCATAGTGCGAAACGAGGCTTGTTCCCCTACCCGAGCCGGATACACCGGATTTGGCATCCACAATCAGCGACCGATGGTCGATCCAATCTGCTTTCAGCGCAGGAATAATTCCCAGCAATGTTGCGGTCGGATAACAGCCTGGATTTGAAATAAAAGAAACACCCGCCAGCTTTTCTGCATACACCTCACTAAGTCCGTATACTGCTTGCTTGAGATATTCGGGGGAAGCCGCAGGTTTTTTATACCATGCTTCATACGTTTCCCCGCTTCGAAGCCTGAAGTCCCCGGAAAGGTCAATGACCTTCAGTCCGGCATCAAGAAGCTGCGGCACTAACTTGGTACTAACGCCCGATGGCGTAGCAGTGAAAACCAGATCGGCCTTAGCAGCAATTTCGTGGACTTCGACACCGTCCAAATCCTGCACCACAATATCCGTCAGATGTGGAAATCCGTCACTGATTGGGACACCCGCGCTGGACGAAGAAATAACAGATACAATCTCTACTTGCGGATGATGAACCAAAAAACGAATCAGCTCCACCCCGCCATACCCGGTGGAACCGACAATTGCCACTTTTAACTTGCTGCTCACAGACCTTCCTCCATTCCGTTCGTATGAAATATGTATTATTATACGACTCTATTTATATAAATACAACACCTCATGTCATGTTATTCCCCCTAATTTAAAATATGCACTCTTGTCTATTCTTTTGACGGACAAGCTGTACGAGCTATAATAAAGGAAATAAAAAATAGACAGCGAACTTCTTGAATACAGCTTTCCATTTTGCATAAAGAATAAGGGGGATATTCCCTTTAAATTATCTCACTTATTGGAGTTCATCTCGATTGGTCATTTGCTGCACTTTATGGACTTGTTGAACATGAAGGGAGTACATGTAGCACTACATACAAGAGGAAATCACATGGGCTGCATCTAGTGAATCTGCTCAGAGGAACCGCTGAAGCGGATAATTGGGGTCGAAAATAAACCTATACGTTAGGGGTGTTACACATCGAAACATATACAGCGAATATCGTTATAGATGCAAAAGCAAAATTAGGCGAAGGCCCTAGTTGGGATCACCAGTCTCAACGTTTATTTTGGGTCGATATTAAAGGCTTTCAATTGCATATCTACGATCCTTTTACATGCACAGATCGTACAATAAATGTTGGTGAACATATTGGTGCAGTTGTACCTTATCTCAAAAATAAAGTGATCGTAGCGCTGATTAGCGGTCTATATTGTTTGGATATTGAGACAGGGGCCAAAGTATTAATTCATGATCCTGAGGAAGGTAGACTAGGTAATCGTTTTAATGATGGAAAATGCGATCCTGCCGGACGTTTTTTAGCAGGAACCATGAGTCTAAATGGCGAACATGCTCAAGGAGCATTGTATAGTCTGAGTACAAAAGGCGATGTCTCCTTACTGGTTGATAAAGCTTCCACATCTAATGGATTAGCCTGGAGCGCAGATCATCGTACAATGTATTACATTGATACTCCAACATTGAAGATCGTCTCCTTCGATTACGATGTGGTACAAGGCACTATTAGGAATAAGCAACTGGTGGCTAGATTGGATGAAAGTGAAGGGTATCCAGATGGCATGACCATCGATGCAGAGGACATGTTGTGGGTCGCGAGATGGGGTGGTAAACGTGTCTCCCGTATCCATCCTGCTCATGGAGAAGTGATTGCTGAGGTGTCGCTTCCCGTCAATTGTGTGACTTCGTGCGCTTTTGGCGGTGAACAACTGGATGAGTTATATATTACAACTGCTCAAGATGACGACAGTGCCGATCAACCATTAGCAGGCGGCCTATTTATGGTCAAAACAGGGGTGAAAGGAACGCCAACCTCGTATTTTAATCAAGGACAACCTGCAAATTGGCTTGAACGATTAGTAAAAAGAAACTAGCAAAGCCATTCTGAAGAGAGAAGAGCCTACTATATTAGTGGGCTCTCCTGCATTGATTCAGTTAAGAGCATGCCTCAGACAGGCCCCTTTGTTTCAGCTTTCCTTCTTAAACCCTTCACCCAATACCTCACGAGTATTACTAATAATCACAAAAGCCTCCGGGTCTACCAAACGGACGAGCGTCTTAAGGCGAGTTACCTCGTTTTGTCCAACTACAACCATAAGCACAGGACGTTCTTCGTTCGTGTAACCGCCCCGTCCCGCCAGTTCTGTCAATCCCCGGTCCAGATCCTGCAAAATAGCCTGCGTGATCGTTTCTTTCTGATTCGATATGATGTAAGCCACTTTGGAGTAGCTCAGTCCCATTTCCACGGCATCAATGACCTTGCCCGTTACAAACAAGCCGATCAACGCATACAGCGCCCGTTCCGGCGAGAGGGCGAAACCAGCCAGTGTAATCACTGTGCCATCCATCAACATGACACAGAGAGAAAGGCTAAAACCCGTATATTTTTGAATAATCTGCGCCAAAATAGCCAGTCCACCCGTCGAGCCCCTGCCCCGAAACACGGTACCCAAACCCAACCCTACTCCGATTCCACCATATAGCGAAGCCAGCAACGGATTTGTTGTCGGAACTGCCCAGTCCTTCGTCACATAAACGAATAGTGGCAGCATAATACTTCCCAACAGAGAACGCAAACCGTATTTTTTCCCTAACAGCAGGACCCCTGCTATAAATAACGGAATATTCATTCCCCACTGCGTATAAGCTGGTTCCAGGCCAAACAGCTCCTCGCCCAAGATAGACAAGCCCGATACCCCCCCGGATGCAATCCGGTTTGGGAGTAAGAACATGTTAAAGGTCAGCGCTGTAATGAAAGAGCCGAGTATAATCAGCAAAATATCGGTCACGTTGCGTGCTGGTCCGCTAGCGGCAATCAGAGGCTTGCGTCGTCTTCGGCGAGCAGCGGGAGGATTCAATTGAGGCATCATTCGTGTTCTCCTTTAGTTAAAAAATACCGTTACACAAAAATTCCTACAGTCTGCAGGCACATGGTCTGCGGACTGTAGGAAAACGTACAGGCTATTATTCTGCGTCCAGCTTAATTTGGCTGCGCAGGTAACCATCGATGAACGGATCGAGATCGCCATCCATGACAGCTCCTACGTTGCCAGTTTCCACGCTAGTACGGTGATCCTTAACCATGCTGTATGGATGGAACACGTAGGAGCGAATTTGGCTGCCCCATGCAATATCGGACTGTTCTCCGCGGATTTCGTCCAAATGCTGACGCTGCTCTTCGATCTTACGCTCGTAGAGCTTGGAACGGAGCATCGTCATGGCACGCTCTCGGTTCTTGATCTGGGAACGTTCATTCTGACAGGTCACGACAATACCGGAAGGTAAATGCGTAATCCGAACGGCTGAATCGGTCGTATTAATATGCTGACCGCCCGCACCACTGGCCCGGTACGTATCAATTTTAAGATCTTCCGTGCGGATCTCAACGTCCACATCATCCGCAATTTCCGGCACCACATCACAGGATACGAACGATGTATGTCGACGGCCGGAGGAATCAAATGGAGAGATACGAACAAGCCGATGCACGCCTTTCTCTGCTTTCAAATAGCCGTAGGCATTGTAACCTTTGATCAAAAGGGTTACGCTCTTAATCCCTGCTTCATCACCTGCTAGATAATCCAGGGTCTCTACCTTAAAGCCCCGTTTTTCTGCCCAGCGTGTATACATCCGTAGCAACATTTGGCCCCAGTCTTGGGACTCCGTTCCGCCTGCTCCCGGATGCAACTCCAGGATGGCATTAAGTTTGTCATACGGCTGATTCAAAAGCAATTGCAACTCAAACTCCTGAAGCTTGCTCAACAGAGAACTGACACTGTTCTCAATCTCTCCAGCCAGTGTTTCATCGCCTTCCTCATCAGCCAGCTCGGCCATCATGCCAGCGTCTTCGAATTCCTGACGAAGCTGTTCATAGCTGTCTACTGAAGACTTAACAGCGTTCATTTCTGCAATTACACCTTGGGCTTTATCATTATCATCCCAAAAGTCAGGTGCAGCCATCTTTACTTCAAAGTTTGCGATCATTTCCTGTTTGAGATCTAAGTCAAAGAGACCCCCTAAGGTTTGTTAGTTTCTTGCCTATTTCTCGCAAATCATGCTTTACACTTGGATCAATCATGATGTCATTCTCCTTTTAATATATGGTTAGGGGAAGTAAAAGCGTTGTGAGTTACGGCTGGTGGGTAGGCGCTGTGCGAATGATTTGATCTTACGATCGCTGTTGCAGCGAGATGCCCTTGATTGGATTAACACATTCAAAGGTGGGCATCTCACTGCAAAGGCGAACGCTGACGCTTCTTCAGATTCAAATCCTTCACTTCGCTACCGACCGCCGTAAAGTCAAACGACTTATAGATAGTCGGCTCAGGTATGTGAGCCGAGTCAGGAGGTGAATTAACTGACAAGCAAGCTAAGACCCGCTTGCTTGTCATAATTGTTTTCAAAAAATTTAAGAGCAATTAACCATCCATCGATATCAAACCGATCCTCCAACAAAAACACTATAAGCTGAACACATCAGTGTCACCCCTGTATGGCACAAAATGGCCGACGGTCAGTGGTTGAACTGCCGCCTGCCATTATATGCACTGCAGGGAATAGTGTATCTCAAGACCTCTCCCTTAATTTCAATCCGTTATTTTCTACGCGGACGCGAAGGAGCGGATTTCTTTTTAGGAGCAGCTGGTTCACCACTCGTCGAGATTTTGTCTTCGTCGATAACAGCCTGACGCTCTTGATTGGATTCAATTTGTGCTTTCATGATGTATGTCGCTACTTCCTCTTGGATGCTAGCAATCATAGCATGGAACATTTCGAATCCTTCAAATTGATATTCGCGCAGCGGATCGGTACCGCCGTAAGCACGCAAGTGAATACCTTGACGCAATTGATCCATAGCATCAATATGGTCCATCCATTTGCTATCAACCGCACGCAGTACGATAACTTTCTCGAACTCGCGTACCATATCTTCGCCAATCATTTCCTCACGACTGTGGTATCTGTTGGTAACTTTTTCGAAGATCATATCCACAATCTCCTCTTTTTCCTTGCCCCACAGGTCGTCACGCGTAAGTGTATTTTCCTCAAGTAGGTTGTTGTTCACATACTCTGCTACTTCTTCAAGTTCCCAGTTTTCAGGAATGTCATCACCGCAATGAGCTTCCACTACACGCTCAATGACAGGCTTGATCATGTCAAACACAATTTCCTTGATGTTCTCTGATTCCAGCACCTCACGGCGTTGTTTGTAAATAATAGCACGCTGCTGGTTCATTACATCATCATACTGGAGAACGACTTTACGCTGATCAAAGTTGTTGCCTTCGACGCGTTTTTGAGCTGATTCGATAGCACGTGTAATCATACGGCTCTCGATAGGTTGGTCTTCCTCGAAGCCCAAGCGCTCCATCATATTCAGTACGTTGTCCGCACCAAAACGCTTCATTAACTCATCGCCCAGCGATAAGTAAAACTGCGTGGAGCCCGGATCACCCTGACGTCCTGCACGTCCGCGAAGCTGATTATCAATACGACGGGATTCATGACGTTCTGTACCGATGATGTGCAAACCACCGAGTTCTGATACGCCTTCACCCAGTACGATGTCAGTACCACGTCCAGCCATGTTGGTAGCGATGGTAACTGCGCCTGCTTCACCTGCACGGGAAATAATCTCAGCTTCCTCAGCATGATACTTGGCGTTAAGCACTTTGTGACGAACGCCTTTGCGTTTCAGCATTTCAGAAAGAAGCTCCGAGTTTTCAATAGAAACCGTACCTACTAATATCGGCTGGTTCTTTTTGTTACGCTCCAGAATTTCATCTACCACGGCATGGAATTTGCCTTTCACGCTCTTGTACACTATGTCAGGCATATCTACACGCTGGTTAGGCTTATTCGTCGGAATTTGGAGCACTTCCAGACCATATATTTTTTTGAATTCTTCTTCTTCTGTTTTAGCTGTACCCGTCATACCCGCCAATTTGCGGTACATACGGAAATAGTTTTGGAATGTAATTGTCGCCAGTGTCATGCTTTCATTTTGTACAATGATGTTTTCCTTCGCTTCAATAGCTTGGTGCAAACCATCACTGTAACGACGTCCAGCCATCAGACGACCTGTAAACTCATCGACAATCAGGACTTCACCGTCAGCCACGACATAGTCCACATCCAATCGCATAATAGCATTAGCTTTCAATGCCTGTACAATGTGGTGATTGATTGTAACACTTTCCTGATCGTACAAGTTTTCAAGACCAAAGAAATTTTCAGCTTTGGATACGCCGTTTTCGGTCAAAGCAACCGACTTCACCTTAATATCCAGAGTGTAATCTTCTTCAACATTCAGGCTCTTCACAAAGCGGTCAGCCGCGAAATACAACTCTGTCGATTTCTGAGCTTGTCCTGAAATAATCAATGGTGTACGAGCTTCATCGACGAGAATGGAATCGACTTCATCAATGATACAGAAGAACAACGGACGTTGTACCATCTGCTCTTTGTAAAGCACCATGTTATCGCGCAGATAATCGAACCCAAACTCGTTGTTTGTACCGTATGTGATGTCACAAGCATATGCTGCCTGCTTGGCGGCATGATCCATGTTGGCCAAATTAAGCCCTACGGACATTCCTAGGAAGTTATAAATCTGTCCCATTTCTCCGCTGTCACGTTGCGCCAAATAGTCATTGACCGTAACCACGTGCACGCCTTTGCCCAACAGAGCATTCAAATAAACCGGCAGTGTTCCTACCAGTGTTTTACCTTCACCGGTTTTCATTTCGGCAATTTTACCTTCATGCAGCGCAATACCACCGAGCATCTGTACGTCATAATGACGTTTACCCAGTACCCGTTTGGACGCTTCGCGAACAGTAGCAAAAGCTTCCGGCAAAATTTCTTCAGCCGTAGTCCCTTGTTCGACCCGAGCTTTAAATTCCGCCGTCTTCGCCTGCAACTCCTCATCCGAGAGCTTTTCAAAATCTGGCTCTATCTTATTGATCAGTTCAACCGTCTTCATTAAACGCTTGACATCACGTTCATTGGTATCTCCGAAGATTTTCTTAACAATTCCTAGCATGGTTTACCCCTTTCGCGCAAAACAATTAATAGAATCAATTTCACAATAAGAAAGGGTCCATGATGAAATTGATTCCCGATATGTTTGACAGGCCCGGCTGTACCAGCCCATCGTGCGATGTTCTTTGCATAAATTGTAACAGTTTGTAGGACATGCCGCAACACAAGCAGCCTCCAGATTTGCATCCGGTTAAAGATACCAAAACAATTGACGCACGAAATACACAACTCGATTACACTTATCCAAAGTTGAAATTTCCTTACTTTTACAAAAAAACATATAAAAGAGCCCTATCCCGCCAGGTTCGCAAGGATAAGGCTCGTGTTGTTTTCATTTTCCTAATATCCATGAAGCATGCTTCAATCGAAATCGTTCTATTCATTTTAAAATGTGAAAAGTTCCTACTTCACAGGCTATTGCCGTTCGATCAGACCGTATTTACCATCATTGCGCTTGTAAACTACGTTAACTTCTTCGTTGTCAATATTGGAAAACACAAAGAAATTATGTCCAACCATGTTCATTTGAAGAATAGCTTCTTCCACATCCATAGGTTTCAATAAGAAACGCTTGGTGCGGACAACTTCCAGCTCATCCAGTTCTGCATCTTCAGCAACAGCCACGCCACCAGCCGGATCTTCCACAAAAAGGGTTTTCAAACTGCCTTCCTGACGGAATTTTCGGTTTAGCTTGGTTTTGTGCTTGCGAATTTGCCGTTCAAGCTTGTCAACCACGGCATCAATGGATGCATACATGTCATCGCTCTCGTCTTCGGCACGGAGTACAAGCCCCGGCAAAGGAATGGTTACTTCTACAGTGTGCAAATCTCTGGTTGTGCTTAACGTTACACTTCCATCAGACGTCGGGGGTGCATCGAAATACTTTTCAAGTCTGCTGAATTTCTTATCAACGTAGTCCTTCAAAGCGTCGGTAACCTCGATCTGTTGACCTCGTACTGTTAAGTTCATAGGGCACGCCTCCTTTGCCCCTTCAGTATAGCACATATGTTAACGCCAAGTAAAAAAAGAGACCAACATTTCGAAGCTATTTTACAAAATTCCTCTTTTTTCGCTAAAACGCTTCCCATAACGTCATTCTTTGAAAACAGGTATGTTTAAAACCGACTTGCATACATATGTGAATAATGAGTGCATATACGCATATTGCTCCGCTGACGTCATGACAAACCTGGTTCAGATCCAAGTGTTGGGATCCCATTAGGTATCATAGGTGCAACTACGACCGTCACTCTGACCTTTCAGACAGTCATTACCTCACTGCCCGCATCAGGTACATTGGTCAATCAGGCGACCGCAGCTTACAGCTATCAACCACCAGATGGTCGTGTTCTGACTGGAAGTGCAGTATCTCCGTCCGTGACCGTCTCGGTCTCTTCGCCAGATGTGGACGTTATCAAAACAGCCTCCGCTACTGATGCCGTAGTCGGAGATACCATTACGTATACTGTGGTCGCTACGAATAACGGAATCAGTCAAGTCGTCAATGCCGTTGTATCTGATCCACTGCCGCCCGGCACCAGCTTTGTTCCTGGCAGTGTAACCGTGAATGGCACATCTGTACCTACTGCATCACCAAGCTCAGGTATCCCTGTAGGCACCATCCTAGTAGGTGGTTCGGCAGCAGTTACATTTCAGGTCTCCGTCGTCAGTCTGCCTCAGCCGCCGCAAATAACCAATCAAGCAACCGTCAGCTTTACTTCGGGCGCGTTGACCTCGTCTTCGCAATCCGATCCGGTGACCTTGCCTGTTTATCAGCCAATCATCGGCCTGACCAAAACCGTCAATACCGTCAACACACAGATCGGATCAACATTGGTCTATACCCTGACGCTCACCAATACCGGAAATATTGCCGTTATACCCGTGCTGTCGGATAATATCCCTGCCGGCTCCGAACTACTGCCTAACAGCGTCGTTGTTAACGGCATCCTTGTGCCGGGAGCTTCGCCAGTTACAGGCATAACGCTCGGATCACTGGCCCCTTCAGGCAGTATTACAGTGAGCTTCCAAACCATCGTCTCGTCTCTGCCAGCTCCGCCTATATTAACCGATCAAGGGCAAGCGAATTTTACGTACTCACCACCAGATGGTAGGGTGCTGAGTGGTTCTGTCACATCCAATACAGTCAATGTTGCTGTGTCTGCACCTAATATTCAGGTGACGAAAACATCCAGTCTGGCAGCTGCTGTAGTCGGAGATACGATTAGATATACACTGAGCATCACGAATAACGGTGTGGATTCAGTCACAGATACTGTTGTAACCGACACAATTCCTGCAGGTACCTCCTTCGTTCCGGGCAGTGTCCTCATCGACGGAGTAGCCTTCCCTAATGCCTCTCCGGTTGCTGGAATTGCCATTGGAAACGTCGCACATGGAAATACATTCGTCGTCAGTTTCCAAACGACTGTCCAGTCTTTGCCGCAGCCACCCCTGCTCACAGATATTGCAGCCGTCACGTTTACTAGCGGAACGTTCACTGGCACTGCCTTTTCCGATCCACTCATCGTACCTGTGTTCCAACCGTTAATTGCAATTACTAAAGCATCTAGCACTCTTAACGCCTCCGTCGGCGATACACTGACCTACACGATTACGGCCGTGAATAGCGGCAATATTGCAGCAGCGCTTACCATCAGCGATAACATCCCGGCCGGATCGACTTTCCTTGCCAATAGTGTCAGCATTGCTGGCAGTCCGCAACCTGGATTGTCCATCGAAACTGGCGTTCCCGTTGGATCCGTGCTGCCAGGCGGAACGGTATCCGTAACATTCCAGACCATTATCAATACTCTGCCTAATCCACAGGTGTTGGTCGATCAGGCATCTGGCTCATTCACTTTCCAACCTCCAGATGGCAGGACTGTATCTGGATCTGCGGTATCTAATTCAGTTAGTATCTCTGTATCCTCACCAGACGTTAGCATCGTCAAAGGAACGGCGGCTACCGACGCCATTATTGGCGATATCATCACCTACACACTGGCTGTCTCCAACAATGGGATCAGTACAGCCAATAATATAGTGGTTTCAGATATGATTGCGGCGGGAAGCTCCTTTGTGAATGGCAGTGTTACCATAAACGGAACTTCCTTCCCTGATGGAAACCCTGGCTTTGGCATTGCCATCGGTAGCCTCGCTCCAGGAGCCGTTGCTACCGTTACGTTCCAGGTTCGAGTCGACTTCTTGCCAACACCGGCACAATTAACTAATCAGGCATCCGTTAGCTTTACCAGCGGGGCATTTACTGGCAGCTCAACATCTAATGTAATAACCATTCCGGTCTTCCAGCCGATCCTGACAGCAGTCAAAACAAGCAATACTAATAATGCCACCGTCGGAGACATCATCACTTACACGATTGTCGTATCCAACACGGGTAACATTGCAGCCCCCGGTGCAAGCCCGGTTTCCGGCATCCCAACTCCAGCCATACCACCAGGACAATCGGCAACCGTCACTTTCCAAGTGCTGGTATCTTCCATCCCTGCAACCGTACTGCTGGTTGATCAGGCTGAGGTAGACTATCGCTTTAATGCACCAGATGGGCGAGAGGCAGGCGGTTTCCATTTATCCAACATTGTTGAGGTAGCCGTGTCGCCGCTAGACATCACATTAAGTAAAAGCGTAAGCTCACCTTTCGCCACTACTGGCGATACCTTGACGTATGAACTCGTGATCCTCAACGAGGATACGAATACCGTGCAAGATGCTCGTTTGCTGGATAATTTGCCAGAGAACATTGAGTTTATTACAGGTTCAGTTCAGATTAATGGATCTACGGTGGCAGAAAGCGATCCCGGCACCGGCATACCTTTGCCACCGTTAGAAGCGAATACCAAGACTGTCATATCCTTTGATGTCCGTATCACAGCGACAGAACAGCCAGGGCCACGTACGAATCAGGCGCGCTTGTTACTCTCAAATGGTGAAGAAGCGAGTGCCGTTTTGTCCAATGCTGTCACCATTGCCTTACTTCAGCCTGTGGTAAAACTGACGAAAACAGCCAGTACGGAGAACGTACAGCCAGGTCAAAGCATCGCCTATTCCATCGTCACAGAAAATACCGGGAATATCGGTACGTTTGGCTTGTTAACGGACTCATTACCATCGGAGCTTTCTTTTGTTCCCGGCTCTGTTTCGGTTAATGGAATCCCTCAATATGGGGTCAGTCCAGGGCAAGGCATTGCCCTAGGTACCATTGCACCAGGAGAAAAAACGACTACCGTCTTCTCCGCGCTTGTCATTCGTGCCTCCGAGTCTGGGACACTGGTGAATCAAGCTTCGCTGGCTTACTCCTACCATCTGCCGGACGGACGAAGCACAAATCTGGTAACTACTTCACCTTCTGTCTCGGTTAAAGTAGCCCCTACCGCTAAAGGAGCCTTGTCAGCTGTGCTACGCACAACAGTGTCTACTGTCGCATTAGGTGATGCTGTGCCTTATCAGCTGACTCTTGTTAACGATGGAGGCTCGGTCATTACCGATGTAGTATTAGCCGATTACGTACCGAATGGAACCATCATAAACCCGAATAGCTTGAAAATTAACGGTTCTCCACCTGCTTCTAGCAAGCCGGGTGAACCATTATTTATCGGCAGCTTACAGGCGGGACAGACAATTGATGTATCTTACAGCGTGAACGTTCAGTCTCTGCCTCTCGGCGGACGTCTAAACAATAGCGTTCGTCTTCAATATGCTGGCAGTGACGGTGCGAGCGAGGTTACCAGCAACACCGTGACTATAACTGTTTTTGATCCACAGCTTGCCGCAAGTATCTCCACAGGAAATACCGAGGCCATCGCAGGAGAAAGCCTTACTTATACGGTACTGCTCAACAACTTTGGCAACGTAACATCCGAAGTTACACTGCAAAACTTCATTCCTGCCGGGACTCTATTGATTCCTGACAGCATACAGTTGAACGGTCAATTACTATCGGGAGCCGATCCAGCTATCGGTGTTAGCCTTGGGTATGTGGAACCTGGACAGTCGTTGACACTGACTTATCAAGTGACCGTATTAGAGACGCCTCCATCTGGCTACATCGTAAATCAAGCTGCCTTTGCCTACTCGTTTACGTTACCTGGAGGAAGAGTCGTATCAGGGACATTGACTTCGAATACCGTTACCATCCCAGTTGTATTCCCACTGCTCGAATTAGTTAAAAAGGTGAACACCACAGATGCCTCTGTAGGCGACACACTCACCTTCACCATTCAGATTACTAACAAAGGGGGGATCACAGCGCAGCATCCGCTGTTCACAGACCCGTTGCCGCATGGACTCATTTATGTACCCAACAGCCTGACTATCCAAGAAAAAGCACAGCCAGGCGCTAATCCCGCCGCAGGTATCACGCTCCCGGATATTGCACCGGGGGAGACGCTCACCCTTACGCTCCAGGCGCAAATTCGTGAGGCACCAGCAGATGGAACATTCAGCAACCAAGCCACCATCGAATATACCTCACGTCGTAGTGGTGGAGAGACCATCCAGGAAACAACCCAAACCAACACCGTCGACGTGACCGTTATTGCAGCCATCCCTAAACTTACGCTTAGCTCCAGCGCTTTACGTGTCGGCCAAGAAGATACCCTGTCCTTCACCGTCCATGTCGAAAACATCGGTAACACTCCACTGGAAGAGCTTTTGCTCACTGCACCATTTGCAGCCGAAGATTTCATTTTGCTGCGAACGGTCACCGTGAATTCTGTGCCGCTTCCGCATCCTAACCTGCTCCAAGGTATTCCGTTAGGTCGGCTTGACCCAGACCACAAAGCCGTCATCGTCTTTTCTTTCGACATCGAATCTGCGCTCCGTGCGTATCTGATCGCCCAGATCATCCTGCGCTATCAATTCCACTATCCAGACGGAAGCGTAGAGAAACAATCTGCCTCCTCCAATACCATTTTTGTGGAGATGGCTGACTTTGACGGTTCTCTAGAGTAAGTGTTCTATTGTGCTGAGCTCCTTACCACCGGGTAAGGGGCTTTTTTATGTAATTAGAAAACATAAAAAAGCCCTGGAATAAATTCCAGGGCAGTGCTAGCGCGTTATCCATTGCTAACCATCTTACCAATTATGTAGGTCGGCTATGCCGGGGATGATTATAATTTGGTTACGTTAGCGGCTTGTGGTCCACGTGCGCCTTCGACAATGTCGAACTCCACGTCTTGTCCTTCTTCAAGTGTTTTGAAGCCTTCTGTTTGAATTGCGGAAAAATGTACAAATACGTCGCCGCCGTCAGACGTTTCAATGAAACCATAACCTTTTTCTGCGTTAAACCATTTTACTTTACCTTGCATGCACTAACATTCCCTTCGTCATCAAATGAAGTGAAGCTCTCGCCCACATTTCCGACTATACCATCCAAAGTTATCCATTGTCAATTGGAATTGATAATGTTTTCATTCATAGTTATTCCAATTTTACAAAGCAATCTATTTCTTTAGATTGAAATGGTATATTAAGCAAAGAGTTTACTATACAAGTATAGTAAACTCCTTGTAAATGTTTGAAACCCCTAGGGAAAAAACATTGAAATTTTGGTACTTGATCCGTCACGGGAACGTCCGATCGCTTGCTTTACCCCTTTTGCGCCAGATCCTGCTGGTGAATACGCACGATTGTGGCATCAATCATCACACTTTCCTCATCCGAATCGAGTGAAACGTGTTCTAGCCCCTCATCCCAAATCCCCGCTTTCTGCCAGCGTCGAAAGCAAGTGTAAACCGACTTACAGTTGGAAAGTGAATCCGGCAAAGCGCGCCAAGGAGCACCTCAACGAGCCCCCCATAGCATGGCATTGAACATGATTCGATTGTCCTGTCCCCCCGTGACGTCCTCCTTGTGGTTTTCGTTTAGGTGGAAACAAATCTTGGATCGTGTACTCATTCAATATATAGAAAACCATGTATTACCAATTAAAGAGTTTGGAGACATGCCCTAAACAACAAACATTCTATTCAGAATTAGTTTTATTATATTTCGCTCGCGTCCCTCTATATTGTATGCCTTTCTATAAATTCCGAAATATCATTATTTAGCAACAGATCCCAATTAGCTTTAATTTTATAAATAGACCAATCCCACCACGCGATTTTTACTAACTGCTCAATTTCCTCTGGTTTGAATCTATATCGAATTATTCGCGCAGGATTTCCTCCTACAATACTATACGGGGGGACATCCTTAGTAACTATACTTCCAGCACCAATGACAGCACCCACACCAATAGTAACACCTGACAGAATCATCACATTATTCCCGATCCACACATCATCTCCAATGGTGACATTACCTTTAGTTGCAGGGTGCCCTAGTTTATACTGAGCTTCCGTAAATATATCACTAAATGGATAAGTAGTTAACCAATCCACCCTATGCTCTCCCCCAAGCATGATAGTAACATTATCAGCAATAGAGCAGAACTTACCTATTTTAAGGCATTCATTTATTGTATATCTATAGACAATGGGGTTCCCGTAGGTCCAATCCCCTATTTCATAATCAGAATACCTTGGGTTTTGATTTGTAAATACTATACCGTTTTTAATTTGTTCCCAATCCAATGCGCTATCTCCCCATTCTTATTCAAGTACCCTTTAAACTTTTAATTCATATAATCTGATTAAAGAAGGTTCATAGTTGTACACCACTGCTGCTTTGTAATGCTCAATAGCTCTCTGAATGTTACCTGTTAATTCATAAAGAACCCCTAGATTATGATGAGCTGCGAAGCTTCCAGTCCCTCTTACATTTCCTTCTTCGCCCGTATCACCTACATCTAGTGCCTTTTTATATAATTGTTCAATATTAGGAAGAATACTTTGGTATTTTTGAGGATCGCTAATCATTAATTCCAAAAAAAATAGGGCGGAGACAAAATAGAAATCAGAAGAATGCCCCATAAACTTTTCCTCATGATCAAAGACTGTTAAACCTTCCTTAAGGTTCCCGGAAGAGATAATAGCATACATATAGTTGACTATAATACTAGTCGAAATAGTCTCTTTATGATCCATTAACTTATATGCCTTCTTAAGATTATTGAATTCTTTCTCAGCGTCTCCCAAGCCACGATATTCTTTAGCAATTTGATAATAGTAATAAGAAATATCAGGATGCTCTTCAATTGCTTTCTGCAATAATGGAATATTTCTATCATGTTTCTGAGTTTCCATATAACCATCATGCATAATCTCTACATTTAATTTTACTCTGGGTAAATCGGATTGGATTTGTTCGTGAACATTCCCAACATACCGACAGTACGATGGAAATATCCTAGAAATATAACAATGTTCATAATTTAGCCCGTCTTTAGAAGTAAACTTGCTTGTGTGTTTAACCCTTCCAATTTGGGGGCCATCCGCTATAAAAGCGTTAATAATATCCTTACATTCATTGATGATGAACTCATCTGCATCCAAAACCATACACCAGTCTGTTGTAGACTGTTCCAATGCAAAATTGCGAGCATCCGCAAAATTATGATTCCATTGATAATCAAATATTTTCGCTTTATAATCAGCTGCAATTAGTTTGGTACGATCCGTTGAGCCAGTATCTACAATTACTATTTCATCGACATTTTCTACTGCGCTATCCAAACAACGTTTGAGCACTGCTTCCTCATTTTTCACAATCATAACTAGAGAGATTGTAGGTTTCATAAAATTATCCTTATGCCAGTTTTAGCTAAACTAATACTTCCATGAGTTTCTGATACCATGTAAAATCAAGATTCTTAAGCTTGAGCATGTACTCTTCAGATAATTCTTCTTCTCCTATATGATGAAGGAAATAAGCAATATTATATATAACCTCTAAATGAGTCTCATTAAGCGCCAGTGCTTCATCAAATAAAGGAAGGACTTTTGCAATTTCCCCCTGCTCAAAGTGAATGACTCCGATCGTATTCAGAACCTCTACTTTATCCTCTACACTCGATAGGAATTTAACATTTCTTAATATTTCATCATTAGTCTGGGAAGATGTTACTTCAAATATCTCCTGCTTATTAATATGACCATTCTTGATATCAGTCATAATATCTAGAAGCTGATTGTTACAAGCAGAAATAATATATTGGTAAACTTCAAATTGATTTAAGATTTCATTTGGGGCAACTTTAGATAGTCTTTCGATCCCTTTGAGTGCAGTACCATCTCTTGGCAAAGTGACTCCTAAGAAATCCAGATTAACAAACCCGCTATCGATAAACATTTCTTGTATAGATGCTAATGTAAAAAATCTCACATGTGTACGATCCAAAATCCCAGCATCAGCATACTTCCATTTCCCATCCAACAATTCATTTATAACACTATAATGCATTATATTTGGTATGCTTGCCAATATTTTCCCTCCAGGCTTCAACAATCGATGCATATTTTCAAGTGTCTTCCAAGGGTCATATAGATGTTCCAGCACATCCCCAAAAATGATGTAATCAAAACTTTTCTGTGGGTATGGCAGATCTCCGTTCTCTACATTGTATGGAATGACGTCAGCAACTAGAGAAGCTATACTAGCTGAATTTTCGTTAAGCTCTATACCATAGAGCACACTATTTTTAAATTTATTCTTGATTCCGAGCAGAGTTCCTCCACAGGCACATCCAACCTCAAGTACAGTTATTTGAGAAGACGCATCGGCATCAATAAGATTAATAAGGATATCTCGCTTATGTTGCGAATAAATAGGATCAAATCCCCATTTTTCTTCAAATTTTTTAGCATTCTTTTTCAAAAGCTCGTTAAAATAAGCTTTGTTCTCCTTAAATGAAGTACTGCCATAATGATGAATAAATGTATCCTTGCATAGCAATAACTTATAACCATTTTTTCGCATGCGAATGGAATAATCGTCATCTTCATAATTCCCCGGTGAGAACCTTTCATCAAGCAAACCTATTTTCTCAACGACACTTTTTTTGATAAGCATACAAAAACCAACTAACTTTAAACGTTCTTCCCAAGATAACGGATTAGAGATATTGTAATCTTTAGCAAATGAATGCATGTCATCGATATTTTCATATGGAACATCAATTTCTTGAAAATAGGAAGAATTGTTTGTAACACATCCAACTGCCCCAATCTCATCCGAGCTATATAATGCTTTTAAAAGATTTGAAAGCCAGTTCTGAGTCACGATTGTATCGTTATTGAGAAGAAGGATTTCAGTACCAGTAGCGACCTCTATTCCTTGATTGCATCCTTCCGGAAACCCACGGTTTTCCTTATTTAAGATCGTTACAACATCTGTTTGCTGTGCTAACCATTCGGCCGTATCATCCTGAGAAGCATTATCAACTACAATGATTTCATATGCATTCTCATGGGTGTATTTCCGTATACTTTCAATACATTGTTTTGTGTACTCTAGCTTGTTATATGTTAAAATGATTATGCTGGTTTTCATAGTTTACTCCAATACTATTTTTTAGTTATTGCACATCTCCATAAGAAAGGATATATCAGAGACGTATGGGTAATTATCAACTAGTTTATTAAAGTAAGATTTCTTCTCCTCTGGTTCCGATATACAAATAATTGGATAATACAAATGTTTTTTTTCTGGTGATAGCTTTAAACTCTCAGCAAAAAATTCTAAAGCATCTTCCCTGTAACCTTGTGCCTCATGATAAAAAGCAAGATTTTCATAACTTCTATCATCTAGTTGTTGACGTGACAATAACAAAGAATAGTAATTCATTGCGTCTTGCATTTGGTTTACGCTAAAGAAATAATTTCCAACGTCATTAATCAGCTTGGGATGATTCGTATAATTTACTAAATTATCAAACTCCTCATAATAGCCAAGCAAAAATAAGTCTTTAGCTAATAAAAACAACTCAGTCGAATAGTTTTCAGCAACATCATCACTTACTATTTCTTTTTTTTCCATGAAGTTGTACAATGCATTTAACAACTCATTTTCACCGCTGCAATCAGATGATTTGAAAAACTCCAACTTGTCTTTTTGTTTAAAAAACATACAACCAATGATTAACTGACGTTGTAAAAATGAATCTTTTTTTATCTCTGAGGATAAATTTCGAACAGATTCCGCCCACAAGTTCTTATTTTTATTTATCAGAGCATACCTAAGCTGATCTCGATCTGTTAATGTTACTTCATCACTGAGTAGGTCATAATAATGGTTCACCATACGATGATTTCCTAAAGCAAGGAACACTTTAAAAAGAATAAGACAATGTGACATTTCCTGAGTGTCATAATTAGCATCTAAAAACCTTTTTATAGATTGTTCATTGTCGTTTAGGCTTAACCATTCAAGCAAGCTAAATAGTACATTCACGTTCTTTTTATCCCTAAGAAGCTTTTTTCCAAGCCAATATACAGCCTCTTCATTACGACATAACCGAAAACTTAATTTTATTAATTGATTTACTGGAACATCATACCCGTAAGAAGGGTTTACAAGCCAAGCAGTTGCCTCGAACCGAGCCTTATAATCAGCTTTTTCAATAGCTTTTTTATAACACTCAATCGCTTTTTCATAAAGACCAAAGGATTCGTAATGTGCTCCTTTTATAGTAAA
The DNA here is from genome assembly GCF_038592965.1 of Paenibacillus sp. FSL L8-0158. Taxonomy (GTDB): domain Bacteria; phylum Bacillota; class Bacilli; order Paenibacillales; family Paenibacillaceae; genus Paenibacillus; species Paenibacillus polymyxa_D. Next base: position 5,267,693 of record NZ_CP151949.1, read on the forward strand.
GTACTCTGGGTAAGATCTAAAATTAGATAGTTTTTCTTCCGTCAAAAACCAAGAGTCTTTTAGTTTGTCATTTTCGATATATAGGGAGATAAGCGCCATTAAGCAATATGGGTACCAAGCACTTGTTTCATCTGCCTCTTCAAAAGACTTTTCGTAGGCCAGCATTGCATTTACACTATCATCTGCAAATCTGTATTGATTTCCAAGAGTAAACCAGTCATAGGCACTCATGGCTTTTTGGCGTTGCATTTCCTCAAAAATCTTCATATTTCGGGTATGCTTATCTTTCTTTACTACAGTTTGCTCCTGATAACCTGTATGGTATATACAAAGATCTGTCATTTGTGTATATACTTTTGCATCTTCCTCTCCGATGCACAATTGTTCGTGTATTGGACGATAAAACTGTATCCCCATAAAGTTAGGGAACAATCGCGTCACAGGAGCAGTAGATACTTGTTCCATACTTTCAGAAGATCCTGAGTAATTTACTACAGTAATGGTATACCCTACATTAGACTTAGGAGTTTGTTGGGCTATAAAATCCAACCACTTGGATTCATCATCAGCAGATAGATATTCATCTGCATCCAGCACTAAAACCCACTTGCCAGTAGCAAAACGAATGGATTCATTACGAGCGGCTGCAAAATCATTACACCATTCATAATCAAAAATAAGATCTGTATATTCACGAGCTATCTCTTTAGTCCGATCCGACGAGCCTGTGTCTACAATTATGATCTCCTCAGCGATATTTCGCACACTATCAAGGCACCGCGAAAGCAATGCCTCCTCATCCTTTACAATCATACACACACTAAGCCGCTTCATCTTTACCAACCCTATTCTGATCCTATAATTAATTCCTCTTGTCAAAAAACAAACTGTCTGGTGTATATTTGGCATTGTATGCTGCCTGTTGATCTTGAATTGTCCCTTTTTTTGCAAGCCATTCACTAGCTTCTACTTTAAAACTCTCCATCTTGGAAAGAATAGCTTCGTCGAAAACAGTAAGTTGCTGTATTCGTTTTTTATCTGTCTCAGTAAGTTGTTGTTGATTAGAAATGATTTTAAGGGAAATTTTTTCTCTTTGATCTGCATACTGGCTTAATTCCATGTAACTGACTCGGTGAATTCGCTCAATCAGCTCTATTGTGGCCCTTTCCAGTTGGGTTACATATTCCTGAACAGCACTCATTCAATCGACTCTACATTATGATTTAGTGATTTTATAGCTGTATCCCAAGCGCCTCTTAATTCTGTTAAATGGGAAATGACTTCTTCCGCAGGTATCACATTCTTTTTCAAGTTAGCATTGATGAGCTGGTGAAGCATGTACTCGTACACTTGGTAAAGAGTGGCGGAAATCGGATAATCATGATTTAAAGCAGCAATAAGTTCATTGATAACGGCCTGTGCTTTACACAAGTTCGTATTGGCTTTTTCATGATCCGTTTCCTCTATTCCTTTAATTCCCATTCGTATAAAGCGAATCGCTCCATCATACAGCATTAGCAACAGTTGGCCCGGTGAAGCTGTTTGCAATTGCGCTTGTTGATACTTTTGGTAGGGTGAATTAATCAATTCTAGATCTCTCCCTTGGAAAATTTGGTGTTAACTAAACATACTTGAAAGACTGGATGACGTACTGTTGTATTTGTTCATAGCCGTTTCCATAGCAGTGAATTGCTGATAATAACGTGTTTCTATCATTGTAAGCCTATCTTGTAAAGCATCAATCCGCTTATCATAATCTGATAACTGGTCGCCTATTTGACTCTTTGGCTGGAAAGCTGCTGTTAAATCAGAACTGACTTTAGAGGTTCCAGCCTTATCCGCCAAACTTTGAAGAGCACCTTGATTAGTCTTCTTCAGCCGGCTGAATATACCATCCGAACCAGTATAGTTTGTTGAAGAAGAAGTATCCGTCTGGCCAAACAAAGCAGTTACGTTTTCAGGAGTGGTTTCCAAAGCCGCACGTAACTTCTTCTCGTCTACGTATAGTTTCCCTTTTTCACTATAGGTACCGGTTGTAATTCCGATCTGAGTCAAATTTATTTTCTCGCCACTCGGTAGAACTACATCTGTAATAATCGCTGATCTCATATCACTAAGTGTTTTGTCTACAATAGAATCATTTTTGAGCATACCACTCTTGGCTTTGCTTTCCCAGAGTGTAATCTCGTCTTCCTTCATGTCCTTTCTCTGGTCACTGGTCAACGGTAAATATTTACGATAACGTTCCTCACTTGTTTTTTGGTTTAATGTCGAAAGTGTATCATTATACGCCTCAACAAAAGATTTTATAGTGTTAACCATTGCGTCAACATCCTGTGAAACTTCAATTTGTGTTGACTGTCCTGTCGGTGTAGTTCCATTTAAACTGATTTCGACACCATTAACTGTGAAACGATTTGAAGTCTGTTCTGTTGTTAGACCATTAATTTCAACAATTGCATTTTTTCCTTTTACGACATTAGCTGTTTTGAGTCCGAAGCTTTGTTCAAGGAGTTCTCCACTTAATGTAATATCATTATTCCCTGTATTCTTATTAGTCAAAGAAATTTTACCAGATGAGGCATCATATACAGCGGTCACACCAGCTTTTGTGCTCCCGTTAATTTTGGAAATCAATGAATCGATTGTATCGTCTGAAGTGAAATTTATAGTATCGGATCCGACAGTAATACTATTCTCATTACCCGTGTATATATCTGACAGCTTTGTAGTACCAGGAGAGGCAACTACTGTTCCTCCAGAAGATACAACATTAGAAGCAGTCGCCAGATTAGTAACCTTGACATTTAATACAGAGTTCACAGATGCTCCAGTTGCTGTGGCAGTGAGCACATTAGAAGCTCCAGTAACGGTTGTTTTTTTTGAATCGATAGCGCTACTAAAACTAAAATTTGTTAATTTTTCATTAAAAGTGACTAATTTCGTACTTACTTGGCGGTATCCATCACGCTTCCATTCTGTCAGTTGCTTTTGCTGGTTCAGTTTGTTTAATGGAATACTTTCAGCAGTCATTAACTTTTTGACCATTGAATCAATATCCATTCCTGATGCCAAACCGCTAATTCTCATTGTCATAACTAATCCTCCTGAATGTTAAGCTTTTTTATCAATAATAAGCCCGTTCATTTCCATTAAATTTGCCGCTACATCAAGAAGCTTTTCTCGGGGGACTTCCCGAATTAAATCACCTGTCTGTTTATCAAAGACCTTGATCATTATTGCGTGGGTCTCCTTGTGAATGGAAATCTCAAACTTTTTTTCCGGCCCCTGCACAGCTCTAATTGCCTTTTCTAATTGCTGAATTGCTTTTTCTTCTTCACTAGACAATCTCTCGACCGATTGATTAACATTTTGCTGATTTATAGCAATAATTGATGGTTCATCTGCGACACCCTTAGGTGAGATAGATATCGCCTGTCCTAGTATTGGGCCAAGACCAGAAATACTATTATCCACAACTTCCCCCCCTTATCGTGCTGAAGCATCATCAAGAACGTTTTTAGTTTTAATACTCTTTATATCGGAAAATAAGTGCTAATTATGAAGGGAATAACAAAAAAGAGACCTTGAAAATCAAGGTCTCTTCTAAGGAAAAAGTATAGATTAACGAAGTACAGACAAAATACCTTGTGGAGCAGAGTTTGCTTGTGCCAGCATGGATTGGGAAGCTTGCAGCAAGATGTTGTTTTTGGACAAGGAAACCATTTCTTTAGCCATATCTGTATCACGGATACGAGATTCAGCAGCAGTCAGGTTTTCTACTGTAGTACCAATGTTGTTGGAAGTGTACTCCAGACGGTTTTGCACAGCACCCAGTTTAGCACGTTCTGTGGAAACGGCTTTGATCGAATCCTCCACTTCAGACAGTGTTGTTGTAGAATCCAAACCACTGAAAGATGTAGTTGTAATAGAAGCAATAACAATAGTACTGGAAGCTTTATCATTAACTGTAATGCTTGCTCCAGCTGTAATAGTGATACCGTTAAAGGTAGTTTTGGTCATAATTTCATCAATTTGCGCACCCAGTTGATCCAACTCTTGACCAATATTATCTTTATCGTTAGTGCTGTAAGTTCCGCTTGTTTTTTGAACGTTCAATTCTTTCATACGAGTCAGCATGGAGGATACTTCGTTCATTGCACCCTCAGCAGTTTGTACGAAGGAGATACCATCTTGAGCGTTACGTTGAGCTTGCTCCAGACCACGGATTTGACCGCGCATGGATTCGGAGATGGACAAGCCAGCAGCGTCATCAGCAGCACGGTTAATGCGCAGACCGGAAGACAGTTTCTCCATATTTTTACTTGTTGCATTTGTGTTCAGACCCATGTTGCGGTGTGTATTCAATGCCGGAATATTGTGGTTGATAATCATTGTAAATTTCCTCCCTGAAATGGTTTAATGCCCACATCCTTGTGGTATGAACGTCTTCACAGGTCGGCCGCCCTGAAGAATTACCGTTCTATATTATATATCGACCTTTCACACAAAATTGTTTATAGCATTTCAATATTTTTATTTAGTATTCTTCCAATATCAGCAGCCCATATTCATTTCTTTACTAAGTATTGCTTCCCTCTCCCATTTCCAACATGGCATTCTTAAGAGCTTCAAGGTCCATAACCGCGTTTTGATTGTTATCCTGGATTGCATCAAAAATCTCTTTGCGATAAATATCTATATCTTTGGGTGCTGATATACCTATCTTTACATTATCTCCTTCAACGGAAAGCACGGTTATTACAATATCATTATGGATAACAACAGACTCACCTTTTTTTCGGGATAAAACGAGCATCAGGATTCACCACCCTGCTCTTTATGTCTTAACTTCTGCCACAATGCACTTCTTGTAGTATAATCGGTATTTTGTAAAACAATCTGTTTGCCAATAGACTTCTCCACATTGAAAATTAAAGGTGCTAGCAAATTGACTGTTATCTTCTCCTTATTACTATGCCAAGTCACAATACAACGAACTGCAATCTGCTCTCGATCTATTACACCGATATCTGCAAGCGCATCACTAGATAGCTCAAACTCATAATCAGGTACAAAATCAAAAGGATTGACCGTAATAAAGGTGACTGTCGCCTCTTCTACAGCGCTCAAAATACTAAATAGCTCATTATGCTCTTGTAGCCTATATTCACGTAAATGCTCAAAACCAGGTAATCCCTTAGGAAAAGCAAAAACCAATTCTTCATTAAGCCATCTTTTTTCATCTAATTTCGGGGTCATTGTTTATCCTCCTTAAAAATCAACAAAAGAGCTACGGATTTTTATCCATAGCTCTACAATACAAATGTCAAAGATTCAAAAGACTAACGCATAAAATCCATTAAAGAAGGCTGCATAATCTGAGCGGACGATTTCAAGGCTGCCTCATAAATAGTTTGGGCAGAAGTTGCCTGAATCATCAAGCTGGCAATATCGGCATCTTCAGTTTTGGATTGCAAGGTCGTCAAATTCAGATTTCGGTCGTCAAGACGGGATTGAACCAGTTCTACACGGTTTGTGCGTGCCCCAACCTCAGACTGACTAGCCTGCATTTTTATGAAACGAGACTCAACATTTGCGGACTGAGCTGCAATGGAACTATAGCTGCCACTAGACAAGGCTGCGCTCAAGTTATCCATAATTTTAAAAACGTTATCCGTATCCGTTGACGCTCCAAAAAACTCACTTCCAGAAGTATTCACCCGAAATGTAGATTGATCTCCAATTGCATAATTCACAGCGCCTTGATCCGCATCAATTTGATCATAACTTGTCACAGTACCGGACAGCTCGTAAGGGGCCTGATCATATTTTTGACCGTTAAAGATATATTTACCACGAATTTGGCTATTTCCGATATTGGTCATTTGTTCCTTAAGCTGATCCACTTCCAACTTAATTGCATCCAATCCGGATTGGGGGACAGTTTCACTTGAAGCTTGAACCGTCAGCTCTTTTAACCGTTTCATGACATCTCCAGCCTGCTGCATCGTAGAATCTGTGAAATCTAACCAGCTTACGGCCGCATCAGCATTGCTGGAATATTGCTCATTAGAAGCCAACTCAGCTCTGTAGCGAAGAGCATAAGTCACACCCACTGGATCATCTGAGGGTTTATTGAGTTTGCGACCAGTTGTAATCTGATTTTCCATTTTACTCATGTTGCTATAATTACGATTAAGGTTACTGAGCGTCTGCATACTCATCATCCCCGAGGTTACTCGAATCGCCATACACTACCTCCTACTAATCTAAATTAGAGCCCTACACGGCCTGTACTATTAATCAGCTTGTCCAGCAATTGATCGAATGTCGTCATAAAACGAGAAGCTGCACTATAAGCATGCTGAAACTTGATCATGCTGGACATCTCTTCATCCAGGGACACCCCGCTGACAGACTGTCTACTTAAATCCACCTGTTCTGTCAAAAGTTGTGCGTTCTGTGACTGACGTTCCGCCTCCTGAGTCTGTACTCCAAGTTGTCCAACAATAGAGCTAAAATAATCATCCACCGACGTCGGAGTTGATAGAGCAGTCCCAAAATCGAATTTCACATTTTTCAAGTTAGCCATAGCCATAGCTAACGCATTATTACCGAGCACTACTTTCTCATCTGTCGTTCCTGTTCCATCTACCCGTAATGAGGTCGCAATTTTATTAGGATCACTTTGTATATCAGGATTTAATGTAATATTACCAGCTGTAATCGCGGCACCGTCTTTAGAGGTAAAAAAGGCATCACCTTTGGTAGGAGTTGCCCCACTAATTGTATAGCCCAACTGATGAAGCCCATTGATACCTTGGACAGTAACCTTCAAATCGTTTGTTAAAGTCCGGTTATTATTAGCATTAGAGTAGGTAACCGCTGTATTATTTGGTCCCGTATTCAATACCGTTCCTTCTGGAAGCACAGTTCCTTTAGGAAGGGTAACTTCAATATTTCCGTTGGCCAATGTGTTTGCCAATTGGTTTATCTGATTTTTATAATCCGTAACATATCTGTCACGTGATAATACCATTCCGTAAACTTCGCCGCCAGTCAAGGTGCCACCTGTAAAAGCAGCCTGAAGACCGTCCGCAGTTACTGGAGTAAGTTCGCTACCAGTTACAACTATCTGTCCAGCTACTGTTACTTGATATCCGTTATCTAGTTGAGTAACCTGCACATTAGCCAGTTTAGACAATTTATCGATCGCATAATCTCGCTGATCTCTCAAATCATTTGGATTATCTCCCAATGATTCCAACTTGGTAATATTCCCGTTTAAATCAGCTACAGATTGTAAGAGGGAGTTCATCTCTGTTGTCTTCAAAGTAATATTATTGGTTAAATCGGAATCTAGGGCGTCAAGCTGCTTACTTGTCTGATTCAACGCATCCGTTAAAGCCAACGTAGTCTCTTTTACGATTTTACGGTTAGTTACGTCCTGAGGATCCTGACTCAAATCCGACCAAGCATTCCAGAAATTATCCATTACTTTGCGCATTCCTGTGTCAGAAGGCTCATTCATAATCGTTTCGAGCTTATTCAGAGTATCGTAGCGGATACTCCATCCACCTAAAGAGGAGTTTTCATTACGATACTGATCGTCCAGAAACGTCTGACGGACGCGCTCAATAGCAGTGAATTCAACCCCTGTACCCATTTGACCTCGTACAACGGAACGGTTCAAACCATAGGCTTCCATAGATTCCGAGGCCTTCATACTAACCACTTGTCTGGAGTAACCAGCTGTGTTGGCATTCGAGATATTGTGTCCGGTTGTATTTAATGCAGCTGTTTGTGTGTTTAAGCTTCTTTTCGCTGTTTCTATACCATGAAATGTTGAGACCATGTTTTCCTCCTTCAATTAGGCGCGTGTATCAAATAGTCCCGCTCGTACTGATGATGTGCTCTTATCAGCTGGACGCTGATAAACCGCTTCAGATTCCGCATAATATGACATACTCTCAATAGAAAAATCAATATAGGAAAGCGCCTGTTGTATAAGCTGTTTATTCAACTCATTTAAATTTTTCAATTCTTCAAGCGTATCCGCAAGATTTTTTTGAATGTGAAGGAGGCGCTGCTTATCTTCTACATCAAACACAAGACGAGACAACTCCGTAATATTGAGATTCAACTTGGACTTAATACCACGTTCCTGCAAAAATTCATATGCTGCCTGCAGGCGCCGTTCATCCAGCTGTTCAATGTGTCTGGACATCTTCGATTCCTGATTCATGACTAGAATGAGCTGATCTACCTTATTTGATATCAGTGCTTCCTTTTTTTGAGTTCCTAATGCAATCAACTGCTCGTGAGCCTCTCTAAGCTGCTCCAGCACATCAATCAATCGCTCTAAAGGCATAATTCTTCACCTAGCTTTCGGAAGACTGCTTGAAGTAAGGTAACAGCTTCTCTGCAATTTTATCGGCATCTACACGATAGGTTCCAGAAGCTACTTGTTGCTTAAGCTCCTGAATTTTCTTAACGCGATCTGCATCACTGCTGCGGTTCAGCATTTCCATCGCTTCCGGAGAAATCGAAACCTCGTCCTTGCGGCGAGACTTCTTAAGCTCCTCTTGACGCCCTGTTTCAATATTTCGTTGGTATGGATTAATAGCTCCGATGCGGTTGGTCTCGTTAATTTTCATAACTTCCACCTTCCTTAGTTATTTGATATGGTCAGAATGTATCAGACGACATAGCGTCGAACATGGTTCGTATTATGCCTCACTTCTTTATTTTGTGCATGGTTGCTAAAAATAAAAAAACCGATAAGCTCTATAAAGATTATCGGCGGTATTTGAAACTTTTTGAATAGCTGAATGCGTTTTTAATTCCCCTGTACTACTTTCCACGAAGTTTATCAATCGCGCTGTAGGTACCTGAGCCCATATTATTACTTTGATCCTGATTACTACTTTCGCGCACAGCCTGATGCAGGTCTTTAGTCAGACGTGTTCGACAAGAATCGCACATATGCCCTTCACGAATCGGTATCCCGCATACCTCGCAAGGATACGTCATATTGGGCGCATTAGCAATGGAAATACGTCCCTCACGTATAAATGTCGTGATTTGCTTTACGGATACCTCAGTAGCCTCCGAAAGCTCATGCATATGAATGCCCTTATTTTCACGTATATGTTTGACACAACGTTCGTATTCAATTTCAATTTCTTTAATACAGTTCTGGCAGATCCCCCTGACGTTCATAATAAACAGCTTTCCACATCGAGGACAGTTATCCAAATTCATCCTCTGTAGCGCCCCTTTCCAATTTCCGATCTTTAAAATACTTTTATCCTTACATTACCTTATAATGAAGAGCCTCGTCTAGCAAATATTTCAAAAAAGGATTTTCAGATTTTACACAATCGCACATCTTATAAATTATCATATTAAGAGTATAAGAGAGAAAGATCCATCAGTAAAATTTTATTAACATCTATATGCATCAATATGCAATGACCTAAAATAAGTAAGCTCATGGAAGCTAATGTTCAGCCTATTGCATGTGTCTATTTATCGTCAAACATTGCTCTCTACTTTAGATAGAAAATAAAATAAGCGCCATTCCAGTTGTTTTCGGGAATAGCGCTTCATTATACAATTAAAATAGCTATATATGAATATGAATAAAGGTAGAAATTATCAAGATGAGGGAAAAACCGGGCGAAACAATCCTCAGAAGAATTCATGTTCACCTGTGCCCCGAATGACATCAAGAAAGCCCTGTAAATCCGGGGGAACGGCGTCCATACGAATGCTCCGCACATGGAGTGTGGGTATTCATAAATCTCATGGATCTAACATCATCTCAACTTATAACATATCTGAAATCAAGCTAGATGCATCAGTGGAAATTTGCAGCCCAAAAAAACAAGCTATTTCACAAATAATTATTCAAAAAAGCATTGTTTTAATAGAGGCCTTCCCGTATACTATAGTCAAACGCTTGGTTTAAAAAACATACTTCATTATACATTTATAATGATAATTATTTATTTGTTTTTGTTTGCGGTACTTGCAGTTCTTGGCCTGCTTTAACCAGGTTGTTAATTTTAACCAGCTCTTCAACAGTTACACCGTATTTTTCAGCAATAGAAGCCAGTGTGTCGCCCTCTTGAACATTTACTGTGATTGTATTTACAGTTGCTGGTGTTTCATTTGTAGTTGTTGCTGGTTTTGTGGTTGTTGCTTGATTGTTGTTCTCAGTAGCTGGTTGAGCTGGTGTTGTAGTTGTTGCTTTTTCAGTAGTTATAGTTCCAAAAACCTTTGCTTCAAATGCTTTTTGTGCTGCTTCTTGTTGTTGAATGATCAGTTGTTCTTCAGCTCGATCCTTGTTGTAATCTGAACCAGATTTCGCCAATACTTGACCTGTTGCAAGTGGACTCAACAAAGATACTGCACCTAAACTAACTGCCAACATGCTAGATACTGCTACTTTTTTCATTACGTTTTTCATGATTTGTTCTCTCCTCTTTTTAGCTTTAAATTTTAATTAACTGCTTTACTACTGAGCGAGACACTCCCAATGTCCGCTCTTTAGTCATTAGCTAATCACTTATTACCAATCATGTTAGCTATCAACAGATAGAAATTGTACTCCTCTTTTCCAAAAAAATCAACCTCTAAATTGAAATATTCTGTTTTCATCCCTCACTTCCTTACTTTTTGTTTGTCTCTATATTTTTATTATATACCTCTCTCTAGCTTGTTGTCAAATCCTGCTGATGTACGGCTTAAAAGACTCTTGCTCTATCATTTAACCCTTCTTTCAAGAGAATTATAACCTTTTTTTATAGTTTCAAGCGAATCACATGGAAAATACTAGATATTTTGACTTATGATCTTGCTAAGGTCAGGCAAAAAATAGTCAAATGCATTCCTTGCTCTAATGCCTTTTCTCTCAAAACACGTGCACACGCCTGCAATGTGCTCCCCGTTGTATAAATATCATCAACAAGCAAAACGGTAACGGAAAGCTTATTTTCCGTAACACATTGAGATTTAGCTTTTAAAATAAAAGACTTCAGCAAATTTGTCATATTGGGATGGACAGAAAACGCATTATTCATTGTGTTCATGCGTTCCTTTTTTGATTTAAAGCTTTGTTTGCCTGTATCTTGTGGACGAGCAAGTAAAGATAGGAAGGGGAGCTTATTCCGCCTAGCAATCTCTTCTGCCAAGATTTGAGCCTGATTGAAGCCTCGCTCTGTAAGCCTCTTCTCACTTACCGGGACACAGGTCACTACATCTACACTCCACAAAGATCGCTTGAAACGAGAATGTTTATGACTTGCAAACTCAACCCTCATCGCCTGATAGGCTCGATTCATGATCTCACCCAGCAGGGAACCATACTTTTCATTCCCGCGATATTTGAACTGCCCAATCCATTCTCTCATCATTGGTGTATAGCTGGTTGCACTCCGATTGCACACATAGTAACGTACTAATCGGTCAAGCCTTACGCAATCCGGGCAAAACGTCGGACGTCCGCAATGAACACAACGAATGTTGTAAACCCAAGGAATTTGAAGGGAACAAGAAGTACAAATCCCGGGAAATTCGGAAAAACACCCTGTGAGAGTGCCGCAAGCCATACATGTTTGGGACTGGCGATGGAATAACCAATTCAAAAATAGACGGGTTATTGGAATCATTCCCATACCAAAATGCACCTTTCTTGGTAGTTTACGTACCGACATTGTTTCAGGTTTCACATTTCCAAAAAAACTTTTTTTATTTAATGCATTTAGTGCTTCTCCTCTTTCAGGTATCCTCTTTTCCGAGCCAGTGCATTCATTCGTTTAATTTGTCTAATCGCTCTCTTTTGGCCTCGAGTCCATTGGGGGGATGTAAAAATAACACCTCCACATGGATCATCCTTGGACCTTCCCGCGCGACCAGCCATTTGGACAAGAGAAGCTTCATCAAAAAGACTGCTGTCCGCGTCTAATACATACACATCACTCCGTGGAACAGTCACCCCTCGCTCCAAAATAGTCGTTGTAACCAGAACACGTATCTCAGTAGCTCGAAATAAGCGTACTTTAGCGGTTCTTTCTTCATCCTGTGAGGAGGTGCCCGCAATAGGTACATCAGGCAATTGTTTAATCAGCAGCTCCACAAGTCCCTGAATATGTGAGATTCGTGTCACAAACAGGAAAACCTGTGCTCCACGTTGTATGGATACGCGTAGGTGTTGAATAAACGATGCGGGAAGCCGACCTTTTTGCAGCCATTGTTGCACTGAAGCAGTCCCCAAACGAAATGGGACAGGTAGAGGATGACGATGAAAACGAACGGGAACCTTGGCGTGTGGCAGCAGACCGCGTGCAGCCTCTTTCTGCAAAGCATGCGGTGGTGTAGCAGATAGATAGATAAACTTTCCCTTCGGCTTACATACTGCTCGTGCAGCAAAGGCAAGCATAGGATCATTGTGATAAGGGAACGCATCAATCTCGTCAATCACAACCAAATCAAAGGCTTGGCGATAACGCAATAGCTGATGTGTCGTTGCCAATGTCAGCTGTCCCCTTTGCCAGCGTTCTGCGCTTCCCCCATAGAGCGTCACCATGCTCACATCGGGAAAAGCAATGGCCAAACGAGGGGCTAACTCCAATACCACGTCGCGGCGCGGTGTTGCCACAAGTGTTGTTCCTCCGTTGTCCAGCACATACTGCAAGAGCGGAAACATCATTTCCGTCTTGCCTGCACCCGTTACGGCCCAGAGCAGAAAGCGTTCTACCGTGGTACCAAGCACCTGCCGATCTGCGTTATACCTCGCACCTTCGCCAGGTTTTGGCGAAGACTGCCTGCTACGGGCAAGGTTGCTGCCCCGCGAAGCGGCAGCATCTGATGTCCGGCACGCAACCATGTCGCGCCGAAACAACGCCCGGAGTCCACGGCCTTCCGGGCGAAAATGTCCCCGCACTCCGCCGTGCGGTGCGGCTATAAAGTGCAACGCCGCTTCGGCGGCGGCACGCTGTGCAGGACTCAGCCCCCAGCGGTCGAGTTCCGTCGCCGGGGCTATGCCTGCTGTGCACGGCAGGGCGGGTTTCGCTGCACCGCCCAGCAGCAGCGAACATTCACGGCTGCGTCCAAGTGCGAGACATGTCTCGCAGTAGGCGCACGTCTTACGGCCGCACGATGCGCAGCTCGTGCGGTGCACTATCCCGCTGCCACAACGGTTGCAGCGGAGTTCATGCGTACGCGCGGCAGACCAGCGCGTGCGAGGTGCTGGAGCGAGGCCAGCAGCAAAGCTGAGTCGGCCTTGCAGATATGCAAGTTGTGCAGCGGATCGCCAAGTACGCTCCAAACCTGGCGCTGTCTCTGCCAGTAGCGCTTCGGCTTCCGGAACGAGTAACTGGCGTCCTGACAACAAATTAGCCAGCTCATTCGCTTGTCGTGTTAAACACTCCCTCTCCAATCCATCCATTCCCGTGACGAGGTCCCTTTTTTGAATAGAACGTAAACCACCGTTTGTTTCTCGTCTCTCATTCCCACTTTCTGTGCGAGAAGTCCAACCTTGTACATGATCCCAAATGCATATATTCTCTACTCCTCCAGATAAAATTTGTTCTCCGTCAAAAGGTTCAAGAGCCAGTTCACTTTTTAGCTGTGCAAAAATATAAGCCCACCACTGCCGTTTCCCCCATCGCTCCATACCTACTAATTCCCTAAATGTTTCACACAGCTTTGTTCCCCAGGACAAGGGGAGCTCATCTCCTAATAACACCCACCTTTCGACAACATTCCCCTGCCCCTCATCTGGATTCATCCACCATGTCATATCTACTCGAATATCCACAGATAATCGGAGATTCCAATTCCCCTTATACCTCACTGCATATACTGCAATTTTCACCTTGCCCTTCTCCTCCCATTCATGATTTTTTGGATTCTTATCACCCCAGAGAACAGCAAAAAAGCACACTTCTGTGGCTAATAGCCTGAAGTGTGCTTCACATCAAGTAGATCTCAACGATATCCCTGTTGTCTTGCCTATACAACTGTTTATAAACATTTATATCCGATTTTGACCACGATGTCCACAATCCCCTGTCGCTAAGGAACAAGCGGGGCATCCGCCAACGACTTGACTGTTCTAAGATCAATAACAACCTGCTTTTCACCGCCTGACTTCGGTAAAACCGGGTTCCCCGGTGAAAAACGACTTGAAATGACTGAAACATCCATATGACTATAGCGCACTAGCCGTGTCAGAATCGGTAGCGTATCGTCCATAGATTCATCATCCAGTACCGTCACATGTAGCGGCCTCCGGTGCAGCCAGGCAAGTATGTTCAACGAACGCATCACCCATTCCACACGATCTCCGTCATTGGACGTAATCACAATATAGCGAATCGCGCGATGACCTGGAGATATCGCGCATGAATCTTCGCCATTGTGATAAGCCTGAACCGCCTGTCGTATATACATAAGATGCACGACAGCGGCCCCCACACCGTATATAAGCAATATCCAAACCAAGTGAGCCGTCACGAGGGTTCCACCTCCTCCTATAGCGACAATATATGCCGTATAACAGGAAGAGGTGTCACGGTTATGTACTGGGTTTCTGTATGAGCGGACATATCGCCCGGAATGAAAGGCGGTACAGCATTCATATCTATTAGCAGCTGCATCGTCTAATGCATGGAAAAACTACACTTTACAGCGTAACCCATCCATATTTGATTGAGTTAATAACTGCTTGTGTACGGTCATCAACCTCCATTTTTTGCAAAATACTGCTGACATGGTTTTTGACCGTTTTCTCACTAATGAATAAATATTCACCGATCATCTTGTTGCTCTTACCTTCAGCCATCAGACGCAATACTTCAGCTTCACGACGGGTCAATGGATTATTTTCACCTGCGACAAACTTCACGCCGGCTTCCTTCGTATGACCTTCAGCCATAGCCCCTGTTTCATTCAAGTAGGTCATCCGGCGGAGTTGCTGAATGAGCTTACCTGTTACCTTCGGATGGATAAACGCATATCCTTCATGAACCGAACGAATAGCATTAATGAGGGACTCGGCCTCCATATCCTTTAACAGATAACCATTGGCTCCCTTGCGCAACGTCTCGAATACATAGCTTTCATCATCATGAATGGATAAAATGATAACCTTGACATCCGGGAACATCTCACGCAGTTTTTCGGTTGCCTCTACACCATTTTCGATTGGCATATTAATGTCCATCAGAACAATATCCGGTTTCTCTACATTACAGAATTCCAACACTTGAATACCATCGCCACATTCTCCGATGACCTCAATGTCGTCCTCCATATTCAAAATACGTTTAAGTCCTTCACGGAACAACTGATGATCGTCCGCTAAGAGAACTTTAATGGGTGCATTGCTAATTTCCTGATTTTCCATGTTGTTACTCCTTTCCCTTTTCCACGTTGGTTGGGATATGAATCACTATCTTGGTGCCTTGATTCTCAGCTGATTCGATCTCCATTCTCCCCTCGAGCAGTTCAACCCTTTCCCGCATACCAATCAGACCAAAATGCCCATGATCTTTGCTTTTTTGCTGAAAAAGCTCTGGCTTGAAGCCCAAACCATTATCCTGCACCACGATTTTTACAAGCTGCGCCTGATAGGTAATCTCAACAAGCACATAGGTAGGATAAGCATGCTTGGCAGCATTGGTCAAAGCTTCCTGGATCAGACGGTAAATGGCTGCTTCCATCGCGGAAGAGAGACGGTGTTCCTTGCCCCTTGTTTCAAAAAGCGATCTAATCTTCGTTTTTTCTTCAAAATCCTGCACATATTTCCGGAGCGTCGGAATAAGTCCCAGGTCATCCAGGGCCATAGGACGCAAATTGAAAATGACCTTTCGCATTTCCTCAAGACTGGAGCGAACCTGTTTCTTCAAGTCTACTATTTCGTCCTGAACCATCTTAAATTCCTGCTTGGCGATCATTCTTTCCACAATTTCCGTCCTAAGCACTAGATGCGCAAGGAGCTGCGCAGGTCCATCGTGAATTTCACGGGATATGCGTTTACGCTCCTCTTCCTGAGCCAAAATAATTTTCAGACCAATAAACTGCCGGTTTTTAGCCGATTCGATGATCCGCGTCACTTGTCCCAATTCGCCCGACAAATATTCCAGCACGACTCCCATCTGCGAACCGATGGTTTCGGCGCGCTCGACAGAAGCCTCGACACTTTTGGCCCGCTTTTGAAGATCATCCCTTCTGGCTTTGAGATACATTTCCTTCTCGCGGAAAATCATCACATCGAGTTGTAGCTGTGTTGCCTTCTCATAAGCCTGCTTGATATCCTCTTCCGAATAGCGAACGAAGTCACGGCTAACCTCAGTCAACCGAATGCGGGACCGCCGATAGTTCATTTCCAGCTGGTCCACCTTTTCGATCGTTTCTGCTGTTTCCTTCAAGACACTCTGGAGCTCCTGATTTAACGTGACCAGCTCGGTACGGGCCGTGTCCAATATTTCGAACATCTGATATTTGCTGTTCTCCATCACCTGGATGGCATTTTTAATGACTCGGTCTATGATATCGGCTTG
This sequence comes from Paenibacillus sp. FSL L8-0158, assembly GCF_038592965.1. Taxonomy (GTDB): domain Bacteria; phylum Bacillota; class Bacilli; order Paenibacillales; family Paenibacillaceae; genus Paenibacillus; species Paenibacillus polymyxa_D. The sequence goes on from NZ_CP151949.1 coordinate 5,284,267, forward strand.
AAAGTCCACAAATGTTCTACTCCAATCCTAGCATTTCAAGTATATATCATACCATATCATGATTGAAGGGTGATGGTCTTCGTTTCTTGTTCCCATTTTACAGTCATTCCTAACTGCTCAGACACGAGTCTTAACGGGACTAAAGTCCTACCCCCTAGCACAACCGGTGCAACATCAGCGCTTTGACGCTTCCCGTTCAGAACAACTTCTTTTTTCCCTACGGTCAAATCCATCAGCACACCACCGCGCATAACGGTGATCCGTTGATCGCCCGCATTCCATTTGGCTTGTCCGCCAAATGCGTCCAGCACATACTTAATCGGAACATACGTTGAACCATCGCGAGTCATCGGAGCTGCATCAATTGTTGTAGGTGTTCCGTTTACTGTCATTGATTTTTGTCCGATCGTCATTTGAGCTGTTCCCTTTTTAAGTCCTTCTGTGCCGACCGTTCCCGGTGTATTAAAAGAAATATTATCAAAAGCAACATTGCCTGTTTTAGCACGCTCGTCCTGACCTTCCGCCACATTGACCACATAAAGACGTTTCAGCTTCGCTGGATACGAAATATTCAAACCGCTCATATCTGCATTAATGGTTTTCCAACCGTTCCAGTCGATCACTTTAGCGAGATCAATATATGCTGTTTTGCCTTGGGCATCCTCTAGCTCCGCACGCAGCCAGTTCAGACTCTTATCCCCTCTGACATCAATTGAGATGGAAGTAGCCGTCTGTTCAAGCGTTTTCCCGGACGTGCCGTTCAATTGGGCGTAAGCATACATTTTACCACTGCCATTTGTCATATCGTAGTTCAGTTCCAGCACTTTGGAATTGGCATGGTCGCCATCTCCTTGTACAACAGCCACTGTGCCGGTAACACCTTCCACATTCGAAGTAAAATCAACCGGATACGAAGCATTTTCGAAGTTCTCCCAGTTATTTGTACTTGCTCCGCCAGCAGACAAGAAGACGACAGCGCTGAAACCATCATAGCGACCGATGGCATAGCCCGTTTTCACGCCTGCATCCACCGTATTTACTGTAAGCTGATTGTCCTTGACACTTCCCTTAAAGCCGATGAACTCCCATTTGAGTGCATCTGATGTAATGCTGACACTCTGTCCATCTTTCGTCTTTGCCGTTACCGGTACAGCGATTTTAGCTCCAGCGGTAAGCGAGCCAGTTCCACTTCCTGCGGTGAGAGATGAAATTTCATCTGCTCCAAGCACAGTGACCTTGGTTGTGGCGCTGGCTGAGCCACTGGATGCCGTTAAAGTAGCCGTTCCTGGTTTAGCTCCCTTTACAACGCCGTCGCTCACTGACACAACAGCTGAATTGCTGGATTTCCACGTCACTTGTACTTTCGAGGTATCAAATGGATTGTAGTAATTGTCATACCCTTTGAAGGAATAGCTTCCGGTTTGTCCAATCAGCAGTGTTTTATTGCCCTTGATGGTGAAACCTTTGAGCGTTCCTTTAGGAGCATTGGTATATACCCCAACTCCATTCACAATACTACGTTGCTCTGTACCATATTCTGTATTGAATGTAAGCCCTGCTGTCGTATCTCCCAAATCACGTGTCACCATGGTGGTAGAGCCACCCCCATCAAGGTTCATTCCCTTCCAGACGCCAATATCTCTCATCAGCGTTTGCAGCTCGCTCAAGGATACACCAACGCTGTTCCCATTCTTCTCAACAGCAATGACATAAGCGTAACGCTTGTCACGAGAATACCCCAGAGCTGTACGCGCACGCGTCCCGCCTATGCTTGTTGTGCTCCGAGAAAAAGAGGTTTTCTGACCGTCATTTACTAATATGGTATGTCCACCAATCATCATCTGAAGGTTAGAAGGATCAACTTCACTCCCTGTCGATTTAACACGAAGGTGATAGCTTGTTTCTACCGTCTGTCCCACGGTCAGATGCGCTTTGGCATATTCAGCGGCTTTACCATGAGTACGTAAAATATAGCCATCCTGCGGAACGGTCATATTCAACGTAGCATTGTCGGAGACTTGTGTAACTACACCATTTTGTACCAAGATCTCGGTGGGCGTTGTCGAACTGTTTTTGGGCCGCTCAATTGCTTTCCAAGCAGATGTATAAATATACATAGCATTAGAGTGACTATAGCTGCTCCCACTCGTCTCAGGGGAATACGAAGCCTTGTTCATTCCCGCCAAAGAGAAGGACGACCCATCTCCAGCTTTCACTGTACCTTCAAAAGTAAACTGCTCCACCATCGGAGAACCATCCTTGGTTACAGCAAAGGCATACATGCCCGTTAAATCAGATGGAGTAGACATCAACACACCCTTGGATACTTGTCCACCGATCGGTGCTCCCTCGCTGGAGGTATTAAAATAATCCCCGTTCACACCAGCAACCGCTCCGGTCTCTTTTGCCATGCCGCCTGTGCTCTGACGGGTCGTAAACTGTCCATTCTTCCCCGTCATGACATCCAGCTTAACGTACGGATTTTGCAAGTCCACTCGAATGATATCAGCCAGCGCTGTTCCTTTGGAGCCTTTAAAACGATATTTCAATAATGTTGCACCCGAAGTAATGATCTCTTCGCCCAATTTTACGGTCGAACCAGAGGCTGCACTTGCGATTGGAGCAGACATCCAACCATTTAAGGGAATTAGGGCCCCAGTTCCAGCAACCGGACCGACCCATAATACACCTGCCAGTGTTAACACGACCCATCTTTTAGCGATTCCTCTGCCATTTACTTTCACTTCACTCTGTCTCTTATTACTTAAAAACATTTGGATAATAGCTCCCATCTTCAATGTATTTAAACGGTTTTGTTCCGCGCATGTACTCTACCAATAAACAAAAAAATCCTCTTATGTTAATAGACTTATTATATAGGCAAAAGTTACGAAAATCCCGTCAACTAATTCATAAAATCTAAAACGGTGAATTGACGAAAGCAATATTAGCGCACTATAATACACTTGAACTAATTAGTTCAAATAATACTGATTAGTTCAAACCTAATTTTTTGTAACTTATCAGGAGGATTGATAATCATGAATAAACAACGGGCCCTTGTCATACTTGCCCTATCCTTAAGCATTGCCATCGCCGGATGTTCTACCGGGAAGGAAGATGCTGCTCTAAGCTCAGCCGCACAGCCTACCTTTGTGCGTACCACAATTGTCAAATCCTCACCGCTCCATACTGCCTATAACTTGTCTGGCACTCTTCAGGCTTATGAGGAAAACACACTGGCTTTTCAAAATGGAGGCACCGTAGCCAGTGCATATCTCGCTGTCGGCACCGCTGTACAAAAGGGCACCGTGATTGCTAGTTTGGATGACGCTGACTACAAGCTTCAGGTGGCACAGGCGACAGCCTCCATCTTGGAGGCACAGGCTGGTATTGATAACGCACAGGCTAATTTACAGGCTGCTAGCTCTGCGATTCAATCTGCCGATGCTGGCATTACAGGAGCTAGCGCGAATGTTAACAAGGTCAATAAAGGTGCACGCACTCAAGAGAAACAGCAAGCGCAAGCCACTGTAGATAAGGCACAGAGCGCCTATAATAAAGCCAAGACGGATAGCGAGCGAACCCAAAAGCTGTTTGAGGCAGGCGCTGCTACCGCATCGGATAATGAGAATGCTCGCCTGAATGCTACTGCAACCCTGAAAGATCTGGAGCAAGCCAAGGAATCCCTGTCCCTTTTGCTAGAAGGAGCCACAGCCGAAGATCATCAATCCGCCCAGGCTTCCTTTCAAGATGCGCTTGCAGGTAAAAGCAAAGCCCTTGCTGCCAGTGAGCAGGCTGCGGCTTCCAAAAAACAAGCTCATGCCAACTACGAAAAAGCCCTTGTTGCCAAGGGACAGGCAGAACTTGCACTTTCACGCACCCGTCTAATTTCTCCTGTGAACGGTGTTATTTTAAGCAAGAGCGTGAATACAGGTGACTTGGTCGCTTCAGGCCAAGCCGTCTATCGCATAGGCTCCATCGACCGTCTCAAAGTGCTGCTTCCTGTACCAGACAGTGAAATTAAGGATTGGAAAAAGGGACAACAAGTGAAAGTGGTGCTCTATGAAGAAACTCGTCAAGGCACGGTGTCTAACGTCTATCCTTCAACCAGCACCGATACAGGAAGGGTTAACGTAGAAATTGTTATAAACAATCCACAGCGAGACTGGTTACCCGGCCAGGTCATTAAAGCTGCTCAACAGGTGACAGACAAGAACGGCATTCTCGTTCCCGCTGAAGCAGTCATCAACACAGGAACTGAGCCTTTTATCTTCAAAGATATTAAAGGAAAAGCTGTTAAAACACCTGTAAAGCTTAGCGATCAGGTTATAGAAAATCAATTACAAATCGTATCCGGCCTTCGTGAAGGCGAGCGTATTGTCATTAAAGGGGCAGAAAATCTATTTGATGGCAATGCGATTAAAGCGGAAGAAGGCGGCCGCCCATGATTGAATATTTCGTAAAAAAAAGAAAAATCACGTTACTTTTTTTTGTTATGCTTATTTTAGTCGGAGCTTTTGGATTTTTCCAATTACCGAAGCAGGAAATGCCGGATGTCACCATACAGAATGCTACGGTAACAACCGTCTACGCTGGTGCTTCACCACAAAAAGTAGAACAAACCGTAACCAAGGAATTGGAAAAGCGCATTAAGGAAGTTGAAGGTGTTAAAACGATTAGCTCGACTTCTGGTAACGGATTCTCCTCTATTTTAATTGAATCCAAAAATGGAGTTGATCCTCAAACCGTCTGGGATAATATGCGTAAAAAAGTACAGGATGCGCAAGCTGATCTTCCCGAAGGTGCTGAAGTACCTGTTGTGAATGACAAGCTAACCAGCTCGTTTATCGGCTCCTATGCTCTGGTCGCTGACTCTCCTGCACCTTTGTATAAACTAAATGATTTGATCACAACGTGGAAGGATCAGCTCAATACCTTATCAGGTGTATCAAGTGTCAAGTTCAATGGCCTTCCTGACCAGGAAGTGCGCGTCCAAATCGACAATCAAAAGCTTCAGCAGTACCATCTGTCATGGGGGCAGGTCGCACAAGCAGTCCAGTCACAAATTGATCGTGTCCCTACCGGTGATATTGAATACAACGGACGTACCTTTCAGCTCATTGTCCGTGAAACCCAAAAAGCCGAAGAATTAAATCAGGCTATTCTGACACGTACAGAGGCAGGGGCTCCTGTTTATTTGCGAGATGTCGCTACAACGGAGCTTTCACACCCCCAAGCAGAATATTTTGCCTATGTAGGGGGTAAGCCAGCTATTACGCTAAGCATTGGAGCAGAAAAGGGTACAGACGTCCCGCCTATGAGTGAAAAAGTCAATGCCAAGCTCAAGGAGCTGGAGAAAACACTTCCGGAAGGGGTTCGCCTTGAAACTCTTTTTGCACAAAAGGATCAGGTGGATCATATCTTTGCGGACTTACAGCGTGAAACGATTCTTGCCATTGTGGCTGTTATCCTTGTTTGTATGTTGGGTTTGAATTTGCTTACTTCTGCTTTTGTCGCATTGGCAATTCCGATTTCGGTTGCGATTGCTATTATCTTTTTGCCAATGTTCGGTATTACACTCAATCAGATTTCCGTTGTCGGTCTGATCATTGTACTTGGTATACTCGTCGATGACGCCGTAGTGGTCAATGATAATATAGAGCGGAGACTTACGGAATTGGGGGAATCGGCCACAGATGCAGCTGTAAAGGGTACCAAAGAGGTGATGCTTTCTATTTTGATTGCTACACTGGCTACCATTTCGGCCTTTGCTCCACTGTTGTTTCTGCCCGGAAATGTAGGTGCATTCATCAAGCCCATTCCCGCTATTGTTTCTTTGACTATGCTTGCCTCTATGGTTATGTCACTCACCATCATCCCAATTTTCCGAGAATGGTATGAGAAACGCAGGCAGACTCGTCAACCTAGAGGTAAAGCTAAACCTGCAGGCTTGTTGGGTCAGCAGATTCAGTCTTTAAACAAGCTATACTCACAAAAGCTAATGCCCAAAGTCATTAAGCGTCCCCTGCTGACTGCAATGGTAGGACTCATGCTTGGAACAGCCGCTTATGGATTGGTTCCCTTTACTTCTGTTGAGCTCTTTCCCGAGTCAGAGGACCCTCATGTCGCATTAAATATAAAAATGCCTATAGGCACCTCTGTGATCCAAACAGACCAGGTTGTCAAAGACATTGCAGGCTGGATAAAGAAACAACCCGAAACCTCCGAGGTCGTCTATAGCGCCGGAGGAACCGGACCGCAACTATTTAGTGATATTAGTAGCTCGGGTGGAAATATTAGATATGATGAGACTGTCGGCCAAGTGGCAGTCATTGGTAAGAAGGATATTTTTGATCTCAATACAACGGTTGATGCTTGGGAAAAGCATGTTAAGAAGTCCTATCCAGAAGCTACAGTTACGACGTATATTCCCCGTCTGGGAGTCCCGGTGGGTAAGCCAGTCGCTATTCGGATTTCAGGTCAGAACCTGAATCAGCTGCAAAGTCTTGCCCAAAAAGTAAAAGAGCAGATTGCCACAGTAGAGGGTACAACCGGTATCGTGGATGATATAGGAATTGAAAGGTATGCACTGGATTTGCAGGTTAACAAGCAAGCCATGGATCAGTACCTGGTAAGCTATACAGATCTGACTCGTACCCTGCTTTTATTAAAGGAAGGGGCTAAAGTTAGCCAATTTGATACAGGAAATGATCTGGTGGATATTAAATTGTACTTGAATCATGGCAACGAGGAGCCTAGTGCGCTTTTCCAACAATTAAGCGTAGTCAATTCAGCCGGTGCACAGATTCCGTTAAACCAGCTTGTACAGATTAAGCCTTCATTTGCTATTCAGCAAATCAAGCATTACAATATGGAGCGGACGATTACGGTAGAAGCCGACTTAAACGGACGAACTGCAAGCGAAGCGATGACGGATGTAGAGAGCAAACTGGCACAAATGAAATTCCCTGAAGGCTATAAATGGGAGGTGGGTGGCGAAACATCCGATCAGTCCACCATTTTTGCGGATTTAGGGAAGCTGGCAATCGTTGTAGTCCTGCTTATTTTACTACTGATCACCATGCAGTTTTATTCCCTGTCTATTCCTATTATTATTATGACGACCGTATACCTGGCAGCAGCCGGCGGCATTATTGGTATTTTCTTAACGGGTATGCCTATCGGTTTTATGAGTATCATGGGAATTATTGCACTCGCAGGTATTGTTGTACGAAACGGTATTGTCTTAATTGAATTTATCGAGGACGCTCGGCATGAAGGAATGGAGCTAAAGGAAGCCGTGATACAAGCAGCTACTGCCCGCTTCAGACCCATTCTATTGACTTCACTGGCAGCCATTGTAGGTATGATTCCGTTAGCCCTATTGGGAAGCCTGCTCTTTAAGCCACTGGCGTTTACTGTCATTTTCGGTTTGTTATTCTCGACCTTGTTAACCTTGTTTGTCGTGCCGTCCTTGTATATGATCATGGCCAAGTACAAGATGCGCCGTCAACTCAAAAGACAGCAGCACACAGTTATCACACGTGACCAACCTTTGTGATGTATGAAGTGAATTCGCATGCTGTCGAGTTGGTCGGTCCCTAGGGGGAAGTAAGTATGGAAAGTAAAAAAAATGATATTTTACAGGCGGCCATTCGGCTGTTCTCCAGAAAAGGCTATTATTCAACATCTGTTGAAGAAATTGCCAAAGAAAGTGGGATGGCGAAGGCATCCTTCTATAAATATTTTCAAGGAAAAGAAGAACTCCCTCTAGAGATGTGTATCATTCTGGAAAATAACATTGAACAAGACATCCGGGCTCTCTACAGTAAACCTGATCTTTCTAAGCACGATAAACTACATGGTTTTATTGTACTTTACTTGAAAAATCTCGTTGAAAACAAAGTGTATCTCATGATGGATCTTCCTGAACCATCCATGCTTATTTTTCAGAATGAACAACTCAATTACGCATTCGAGAATCATGAATATAAATTGTACAAATGGGTTCGCGACTGCCTGATTGATATTTTTGGACCGAGCATTGAAGATCATGCATGGGACATGACCTTTGTACTTAAGAGCATTGTGTTTGAATATATTCGCTTCTTTGCCGATCGCATGAATGATGAAACGATTGAACATCTAACACAGTTTATTATCTTCTTATCCAGTTCCTTGGCAACCAGTCTGAACAATGCTGATTCAGCTCCACATTTGTTCTGGAGCAAGCAAGGCTGGTTACCCGAAAGTGCTCTAAGTAATCCCTTTGATCAAGGCCGTCAAATTAACAGCCTTCTTCACTCTTTGGAAGACAGTATACTGCTGTCTTCTTGGAGTTCAGAGGAGAAACAGGAGTGTCAGCAAATCTACGCTCATTTAAAGGAAGAGGCTCTGAAATCGAACCCTCAGAAAGGCCTCCTGAAAGCCCTTTTTGCGTATTTGGAGCAATACAAGGAACTGCAAAAGGTTTGTCGTTTACTTAAAAATTTATTAGACCATGCACCGATATCCGAGTAGTCACTCAACATTCGGAGCATCAGAGCAAATTCGTACTTAACAGCGAAATACAACCCAAAAAGACTGTTCATGCAAAGCATGAAACAGTCTTTTTGGGTTATTGCTTTTATTTTGATAACATACGAGGAATTACAGCCCCGCTTGTTCTTTCAAAATTTCAGCTTTATCTACGCTCTCCCATGGTACATCCAAATCTGTACGCCCAAAGTGTCCGTAAGCAGCAGTTTGCTTATAAATTGGACGACGCAGATCCAACATACGAATGATGCCTGTTGGGCGCAGATCAAAGTTATTTCGGATCAATTCAACCAGCTTCTCATCACTTACTTTACCCGTACCGTATGTATCGACGTTAATCGAAACAGGCGTAGCTACACCGATGGCATAAGCAAGCTGAATTTCCACTTTGTCTGCCAATCCAGCTGCTACGAGGTTTTTCGCTACATAACGAGCAGCGTAAGCAGCGGAACGGTCCACTTTGGTCGGATCTTTACCCGAGAAGGCTCCCCCACCATGACGTGCATAACCACCATACGTATCCACAATAATTTTACGGCCTGTCAGACCTGCATCCCCTTGAGGACCACCGATAACAAAGCGTCCTGTCGGATTAATGTAATACTTGGTTTGCTCATCCAGTAATTCGGCAGGAACAACTGGCAAAATAACCTTTTCTTTGATGTCTGCTTGAATTTGCTCCAAAGTAGTATCCTCCGCATGCTGCGTAGAAACTACAATAGCATCAATACGAACTGGTTTACCATTTTCATACTCTACCGTTACTTGGGTTTTACCGTCTGGACGAAGGTAATTCAGTGTTCCATCCTTACGTACTTCAGACAAACGCCGTGCAATACGGTGAGACATAGCGATAGGCAAAGGCATCAGCTCAGGTGTCTCGTTCGTAGCAAAACCAAACATCAATCCTTGATCTCCAGCCCCAATGTTTTCCGTTTCTTTATCTACTTCAGCAGGATCACGGCTTTCCAAGGCAGCATTAACCCCTTGAGCGATGTCCGGCGACTGTTCATTCAAAGAAGTCAATACAGCGCAAGTATTATAGTCGAAACCGTATTTCGCACGTGTATAGCCAATTTCCTTAATTGTATTACGTACAATGGATGGAATATCCACGTATTCCGATTTGGAACTGATTTCACCAATGACGAGAACGAGACCAGTAGCTACCGATACTTCACATGCTACCCGTGCATTAGGGTCATTAGCCAGAAAGGCGTCCAATACAGCATCGGATATCTGATCACAGATTTTATCCGGATGGCCTTCTGTTACAGACTCGGACGTGAACAAATGACGGCCTTTTACAGACATGAATTTCAACCTCCCACAATTAAAATACATGAGGATTTAACAAAAAAATCCTGACATGGTAATGGCATTATTCAGATACCTTCAAGCCATCAAATGGCGGGAGGTATCTTGTTACACCTGATTAATAAAAAATGAACCTTCTCCGGTAGGAAAAGGTTGCGTACAAGCCTCAAATGCCATGATATCCTATTTAAAACAAGGTGTCAATTCATGTCACCCAATGACAACATTCGAAATTAGGGTAAGTCTACATGCAAACCATTTATGATTCACATGTAAATTACCCCAGATTTTACGCTACTATATGTTCAAAAACTGTAGAAATTATTGCAACTTACAATGTACCATATTCAGATAAGCTACGTTCAGCAGATTGTATCAGTCGCTTAGTAATTTCACCACCAACCGAACCGTTCTGTCTTGAAGTTAAATCACGCCATGCTACATTCCCGCCCCCCGCAAACTCCCCGAATTCTGCAGCAAATTCACTGTCAGCCTTAGGTTGTATATGTGTATATTGGGGATTATAAACAGGTAGCCCAAACTCAGCAGCGATTTCATACTTCAAATCATCTAACCTGGCACGACTTTCGGGAATTAATCGTCTCTGACCTCTTGACGCCATCGTATACACCCTCCACTAAACGTATTGTCTTTCATGGGGTTAGTGTGCAGCGATTAGGTTCAACTTAGCCAAGAACAATTTGCTATCCCAAACAGTATTTAAGAAAAAGAGCCGCCGAAAGCAGCTTATTATACAAAACAGTTTACTGAACAGTATAACCGCCTCGTATCATAACGACCAGACCAAACTTCTGGCCTTCTTTTACTTGAATACCTCTTCCTTCTCTAGGAAACGATAATAAATGATTTTTTTCGACAGCCTGATTATGAACAATTTCCGTTCCAGAAGTAATATCAATAGCCCCACTGGCATCCATACTATACACAACAGCATAACCATTACGTAAAATAAATTCCGAGCCTGCTTTGGCAATCAGTTTTTGACCTGGCTTTACATCAACAACCTTTAAAGCCTCTGTCTGCTCTGGTGTGGAAGTTTTTCCTGCACTAGAAGTTCCTGACACAGTTGTGTTAGAGGTAGCGTTTGTCGCTGGAGCAGTCGAACTAGTCGTTTTACTACTCGTACTACTTGCGGGTACTCCACCTTTGATTGCCTGGGCAATTTTTTGGTCAACATAGCTTTTGGTTACGACTGGATCATCAGCTGTACCAGGTTGTCCAGAACTGGAGGCTCCATTTACTGAATTGTTCATCAAAGAGCCAGCCACAATTCCTCCTCCAAGTAAAACAGCAGCCAGCGATACTTTATAGCATGATTTCATGAAATCCTCCTACTGCAGGTTATAACAAGTATAGGTTATGCATAAATTATTGCGCGCCTCCTCCAGAAGCTGCACCTTGTAAAACCCAAGGTTTTTCATAAGCCATCTTCAATGTATCAATGCTTGTAACTATGTCTTCGGCTTGTTGTTTAGCAGTAGTAACTTTCAAATTAGCCTCGTAAACCTGAAGCTCTGTAGCCAATCCAACATCAAATTGCTTTTTAGCCATATCAGCAGCACTTCTTGCGCTCACCAAACCAGCCTGAATCTGTGAGTACTGACTCTCTAAGCCTTTAATAGTGTTATAGGCATTTCTTACTGCCTCTTCGAGTTGTCTCTTTGTTCCCTCTGTAGCAAGTTGAGCTTTCTCTACATTGAGCTGCTCAGCTTCATAAGGCGTGTTTCCAGGAGTGCTAAAGTTGTAAAGCTTCAAGCTTAACTCAGCCAAATCTACCTTTTGCTCACTTAACCAAATGGCAGTACTACTAGTAAGTACTTGGCTTACTGTAGTCTCTACATTACTTTTAAATTCTGAATAAACAGGCTTATCTTTCAATTCGTAACGCTGCTCTGGTTTGTAGCCAATTACTTGGTTCAAGGCTAAAAAAGCACTATCCAAATCTTTTTTTGCCTTGTCTAAAGATGCTTGGTTTTGAGTTACCAGATTCGTTGCTTGGGTGACTTCATAGTCACTCGACATTTGGTTATCTCTCTTAATTTGTGCAACTTTGAGCTTGCGCTCTGCATCTTCAATATTCAAAGCAGCCAACTTAACGGCATTTTGCTTTTGAAGAAGCTTGTTATAAAGATCCTTCACATTGTATTCGATACCTTCTTTAGTCATTTCCAGGTTTTTTTTAGCTGTCTCATAATTAAGGTTCGTTTGGGCATAACCTTTGTAAGCTTTATCAGAAGCTTCAACACCTGCCTCCAAAGGTACGTAGTCAATATTCTTGCCTGTTTCTTGCATAATTTTTCTTGTCTGATCAATATTCGTTTCTACTGTTTTAATTGTGGTGCTATCAGCAATAGCCAGTTTAACTGCATCATCATAGGTCAAAGAATCATTATAGTAGGTATCATAAGTAACTTGGGTCACAGGAGTTGCGAGAGGCTTACTGGATAAACTATTGGTTTGGTCGTCAGTAGTACTGCCATTAGCTTGGTTGGAAATGGTCACTGTTCGTGTAGCCTGATCCCAATTTACTTTGGCGCCTAATGATTGGCTCACAAAACGTAAAGGAACGAGTACTTGACCCTTTTGAATTTGAGTTGCTGCATCGAGTTGTACAGGATTACTATTTTTATAAGCAAGCTTAGAACCAACATTTAAAGTTAACGTATCGTCATTTTTAGATGCTGTCACTTTTTTAGCTTTGCTGTTCCAATCGACTTTCGCACCCAAGCTTTCGAAGACTCCACGCAGAGGCACCAAGGTTGTATTTTGACTAACAACCGGGGACTGGGTATATTGCTGAGTTACACCGTTAATAATAACCTTTATATCACCTGGTTGAGCTCCTGCAAGACTGGCGAACGCAGAAGAAAGAACCAATGTGGACAGTACTGCCACTCCAAAACGTTTCATAATTTCTCTCCTTTGTCAATAAGACTAATAAAAGAAAAGGGCTCCAAAAGGAACCCTCTTCTCATCTAATTCAGTTAACTCAAAAGAGTTGCTCTTAAATTAGTTGTTGTTTTCAACAGTTACTGTTTTAGCAGTTGCATCATAGTTGATGGATGCATCCAACGCTCTGCTCACCCAGAAGATAGGCAGTACAGTACGGTTTTTGTTAGTTACAGCTTTAACGTCCATACGAACTACAGAACCGTTAATAGTCAACAGGTTAGTGTTCAGTTTGATTTGAGCAACGCGATCACCTTTAATCAGGGTAACTGTAGAAGTTGCTTTGTCAAACAGGATGTTTTGTGGGGATACACCCAAAGCTTCAGCTGCATAACGTACTGGCAAGTAAGTGCGTCCGTTTTCAGCATAAGCAGCTACATCAGCTGTTTTAGTTTGGCCATTGACAGTATAAGAAGTGCTTCCCAGTGTGAAGACAGCTTTAGTACTAGTAGCACCTGGAGCTGGAGTACCAACAGTTGCAATTGCTACTTCATCAGCAGCAGTGTTGTTGTCTCTCCAGTTTTGAGTAACTGTAGCATTACCTTTGTAAGCAGTGTAAGATGCAGCTTCACCTTTCAGTTTAGCAACAATATCACCTTGTGCTACAGTACGATCTACAACCAATTTAGGAGCAGAAATTGTAATTGTACTTGGAGTTGCGCTTTCGCTATCCACATAGAAGCTCAGACGACCTTTGTTTGTATCGCCGTAAGTATCAGTAGATACGCTCTTAATTTTCACATCACCGGAAGTAACTTTCACTTCTGGAGTGGAAGCAAAACGTACACCTGTTGGCAATTCCAAAACCACTTGACCGCTGCTGTTTTTGGATTTAGTCAGAGCTTCACGTGCTGCTTCAGTGATTGTGATATCACCGATTTGTTGATCACCCAAACCAATTGTCAAGGTAGGTTTTGTCGCAGCAGCCAAAGTTACTGCTTTTTTAACTGTTGCAACTTTAACTGTACCAGTCAAACCTTGGCTACCAGCTACTTCTACATTCAGGTCACCGGAGAATCCAGGTTGAGTAGCAACTTCTACATTTTTCAATGTCAATGTACCTGGATCGGAAGAATTTTGACTACCACTATTATTGAATTTCAATTTCAACGTACGTTTGTCGGAATCGCTATAGCTAACATCTACATTGCTCAGACCGTTAGTGTACTCGCGAGATCCTACAAATTCATTTGCACCAGTTTTGCCTTCAAATGCAGACTGCCAACGAGCACCTTCAGGAAGACGAAGAGTTACTGTGCGATCTCCGACAAAGGATCCCGCAACTGTTTCTTTAATAGCAATGTCACCAATTTTTTGCTCATCGTGCCCAGCGATAATATCTGTGGTTTTAGCAACAGATACTCCACCGCCAATTTCACCATAAGTACCTACTACCAAAGTGCTTACATCAGTAGTTGTATTACCAGTAACATTAACTACTACATCCCCATCTTTTGCGCTGTTCTCGTCGTCAACTTCAAAGTTCAACGGAAGGTCAAAAGAGCTTTGCTGTTTTGTCTTGTTCTTTAAAGAGATTGTGAGAGTATCATTGTTATTATCATAACCAGTTACTTCAACATCTCCAGCTTTCAGATCACCAAACAGAACAGCAGCGTCGCCTTTACCTGACCATTTAAAACCACTTGGCAGTTTCAACTTAATGTTGTTATTGGTATCCAAAGCGCCTGCTGTTTGTTCTTTAACTTTCAGTCTAAATTTGAAATTATCTGTTTTAGACTCAGTATCAACAGCCGACAGACCTACTTGACCGGAAGAAACTACATTACCAACAGTAACTTCACTACTAGTCAAACCACTGTTCGCAGCAGCGTCAAAAGCAACTTTTATAGGACCATTACTAGGGCCTGTAGCATTAATAAAGTTGAAATTGAAGTATACATCAAGGTCATCAGCGTCATTAGTGCCACTAAAGATTACTTTGAATGTATTGTCGGAAGAACCTACTTTTTCAACTTCATAACCTACTGGATCATTATGACCATTTTTTCCATCATTATCATTTTGTTGAACATAAACTGTAGTACCATAAGTTGCATCACTTACAGATTCATTTTTATTAGATTTACCAACAGTACCATTTCCCTTAGCGGCAAGTTTAAAACCTTTAGGTAAAGATACAGTCAAGCTACCACCAGAGTTAAGAGACGCTTGGCTGATACTTACGCGAACTCTACCCAGTTGAACACCATCTTGCGCTCCACCGCTAATACTTGGAGTGTTAAGTACAGTATAGCTAGAAGCTGCATGGATTGCAGTTGGTGCAGTCAATGCTGCGATTGGAGCTGCAACACCAGCAACCAATGTTGCTGTTGCCAGCACGTTGATCATTTTTTTATTAAACTTTGTCATAACCTTTTTTTCTCCTCCTTGAATATAACCAGAAATATTATTTTTGTCTTTTTGTCGGATCTTGTCACTCATCAGTCGTTACACCTCCTTTCCGAGCTTTATGAGAACCCTTATAAAATGATATCTGTGACAATATCACAGAAGCTTGGAATCTAGTTGAAAGAAAGCGTCCATTTATGACGTACTCCAGTATTATACAATGTGATAACAATGCAGTAAAGATTTTTTTTAGCGAATTTTGTCTTTACGCTTTTGTACCCCTTTGTTTCATACTCACCCAATTAGACGTAGCATGGGTTCAAAAAGTTGCGTCTGTTTCAAAAAAAAATTTTATTTTTTTTGAATTATGTATTCCGCTTTCCACAGTCATAATTATACTATTGAACCTGTTCCTCCGTCATCCTACAACTTTTACCTTATCAACCTTAAATGTACAAGGATTATTTTCGTACAATTAAGTCGGTCTTTAATGGAGTATATTCGTTAAGAATTATCCATAGAATATAAAGTACATAAAGTCTATAGATTCCCTTGAAATCTAATACTCTAATACACTTTAAGTAGTAGGAATGACGGAGTAACAGTGATTTACCGTAAATATAACCAAGACAAATTACTTCACTACATTAACCTTCGCGCCATCCGTAAGCAGACTAACACCCTTAACGACAACATTTTGTCCTTCAGTAAGCCCCTTGGTTACCTCAACCTGTTTGGCACTTTCCTGACCTGTCTGCACCTCTACCCGCTTAGCCACTGTTCCTTCCACTACATAAGCATACTTTTTCCCTGCCTGCTCCGTAATGGCATCCTGCGATACCAAAATATTTTTAGGAGCTTCTGATTTCATGTATACAGTTACAACCATCCCTGATTTTAATTCGCCAGAACCATTAGGAACTGATATCTCGACAGGATATGCCTTCAGATCATTATCCATTACCGGATTGACAGCCGATACTTTGGCCTCAATTCGCTTATTTAACGAGTCCACGCCTACAGTCACAGATGAACCCACCTGCATCTTAAGAAGCTCAGATTCAGAAACGTTAACTTTAGCAATAATAGGGTTAGTATTCGCTATTGTAGCAACCGCAGATTGTGCACTAACCATTTGCCCCTGGGTTCCTGTTACTACCGATATCGTACCGGAAATCGGTGCTTTGACCACAGTATCCACCAGTTGGCTACGCGCTGTGTCTAAACTGGACTTAGCTTGATTGACAGAAGCACGCGCTACGTCAATGCCCGTTTTCTGTTGGGCAAGACGTAATGATTTTTGAGCATTGCTATATGTTGTTTGCGCACTTTGCTTGGACGTTTGTGCATTGTGAAGTGTGATCTGTGCATTCTCCACTGCAGTTAAAGCCCTTCTATGCGCTATTTGAGACTGCTCTAACTCAGATTGAGATAGAGCGCCCGCACTAAACAACTGTTGGTTGCGGTTGAGCGTATTTTGAGCATCACGCACGGAACTCTGAGCATCGACCAGACTGGTCTGAGCTTGGGTGATGGTGTTGTCTTGCTGGACAAGCGCACTTTTGGCTTGATCCACACTGGATTCTGCCTGCTGTACCGATTGCGCTGCACCTGACTCTGCTTGTTTTAAATTGGCCAGGGCAACCTGGTAAGACTCCTGGGATTGCTTAATCGAGTCCTGCAAGTCCTTTTGGTCTATAGTAAACAACGTGTCGCCTTTATTTACTTTTTGGCCCACTGTAAGGTTAATACTTTGAATTTTACCACTAATTTTCGGAGACACCTGAGCTGTCTCTTTGGGAGCAAAGCTTCCAATAATACCTGTTGAATCGTTAATACTACCTTTAGCCACTTTTGCTACTTGAACTGGAATGGCTTGCTGCGCCGTAGTCGGTGCGGCAGGGGCCTCTCCCCCACCGCAACCCGCTAATGCAACTGATAAAAGCAAAGTTGTAGCAATCAGAGCACTTTTTTTATTCATTATGTTTCTCCACCTCACCTTATATATGAACGCTTTTTTGTAGTTTCGCTTCTTTTTTTAATTCTCTCTTCGCTTGTCTTTTTAATTTCCGATTCTTACGTTTTTGTATCATATTATCCATGATGACGTAGACTACCGGAATAAGAATCAATGTAATAACAGCTGCGAAGGATAACCCGAATACAACAACAACTGCCATCGGTGCTTGTGTTTCGTTACCCTCTCCTGTAGCGAATGCCATTGGGAGCAAAGCTAGTACAGTAGCCAGCGTGGTCATCAAAATCGGACGCAACCGCTCAGACGCTCCATGAATAATAGCTTCATCCCGATCTTGGCCGTCTTTTCGGAGCTGAATTATAAAGTCAATCATAACTATGGCATTGTTGACGACCAAACCGACGAGCATGATGTAACCCGTCAAAGCTGAAACGCTGAGACTCGCCCCGGTTACAGATAAACCGATAAGCACACCAATTACCGTAGGTGGAACGGAAAACATAATAACAAACGGTGTGAGCAGAGATTCAAACTGTCCTGCCATAACCATATAAATCAGAACTACAGATAGCAGAATAGCTATCCCTAAGTTTATAAAAGACTCCATCATTTGTTCAGTTTGCCCGCCACCCGTATCTGCACTGTAGCCTTCTGGGAAGTGAGTACTCTTCAAAAGAGCATCTATTTTCTGTTTGACGGTTAGAATATCTCCTGTTCCGTCAATATCAGCTGTAATCTGCACTTGACGCGTTTGGTCTTCACGAGTAACAGTATCGGGTACAGTCCGTTTATCAATACTTACTACGGAAGACAAAGGTACATCAATACCTTGTGGAGTGGTAATCCGTAAGGCTTTTAGATTTGACAAATCATGGCGGTTTTGCTCTGGTAACGATATCTTCACATCAATCTGATCTTCGCCTGTACGATAGCTTGTGGCGACTGACCCATTAAAAGAAGTATTCACTGCAGATAAGATTTGAGTCGCTGATAAGCCATATCGACTCGCAAGCTCCCTATTAACAGTAATCTCATATTCTTCACGAACCGCACTCAAGCTACTTTTCACATTGACGGTACCCGGTATCTTTTTCACATCTGCAACGAGATTGTCCGAGAGTTCTCTCAGGACGTCAATATCGTCACCTTTTAAGTTAATATTAACAGCCGCTCCGCTTGAAAGGCCTGTTGTAGACGCCATTGTAATCTCTGCATCCGGAATGCTATCAAATTTCTTACGAAGGCCCTCAACTACACCATCTGTTGGCTGATGTCCATCCTTCAGTGTTACACTTAGATCTGCTGAGTTGGTTGGAGCTGCCCCTGAATAACCAGAATTGCCACCAGAACCAACAGTCACTGTCATTTTATCTAGATCCGGAACTTTCAAAATTTCTTTTTCTATATCTTGAACAACCTTTTCCGTTTCTTCCAAGACCGTTCCATTAGGAAGTTTCACGTTAATTGTGAATTCCCCAGTATCGGATGCTGGGATAAATTCAGCCTTAACAAAAGGAACTAAAGCCCCAGCTGCCACAAACATTAATAAAGTAATAATTAACACAGATTTTCTATGGTTAATTCCCCACTTCAGTATACGGCGATACCCACTCTTAAATTTCTCGAAGCCAATATTAAACCACACAATAGGGTTAACACCCTTATAAGTACCTGAAGAATAAATGGATTCATCTGGCACGGTAGGTAGCCAACGTGATCCTAGCATCGGCACAATCATAAGGGATACAAGCAAGGCTGCAATGTGAGAGAAAATAACTGTTAACGCCAACGGTTTAAATAGAACTCCCGCAATTCCGTCAACAAAAACAACTGGTAAAAATACTACGATCTGCGCAAGTGCAGATGCCATAACGGCATTACCCACCTGCTTGGAGCCATCAATAGCCCCTTGTAGCATGCTTTTCCCTTCATGTCGCTGTCTAAAAATATTCTCAATAATAACAACCGCAAAATCGACAAAGGATCCTAACCCCAGAAGCAAACCGCTCAGTGAAATAATATTAATGGTTTGTCCGGTGAAATACATCATCATAAACGTAGCTACGAAGGAAATTGGAATAACGATAGTAGCAATAATGGTAGAACGTATACTATTCAAAAATAACAGCAACACAATAGCTGCGATAATAAGTCCCAATATAGCATGCTCTACTAATGAGTGTACGGAGTCGCTAATGGGTTTGGATGCATCTGTTACCATCTCCAATTGAGTTCCCGGAGGCAATTCCTTCCGTATCGAATCTAAACTATCCTTCACAGAATTGGCGATTGAAAGGGTATTCCCCCCTGTGGCTTTAGTAACAGAAATATTGATACTTGGCTTTCCGTTATAGGTAGAAATGGTTGTAACATCATCCAAGGAATCTTCAACTGTCGCGATGTCCTTTAGCTTAATGCTTCCCTTCCCTACTGGAATTGGCGTTTCACCCATTTCTGAAACAGCTTTGTATTCACCTTGAACCCGAAGTTGGATTTCTGTATTGCCTCGGTACACCGAACCAGCAGAACCCGCTACGTTATTAGACGATAGCGCCTGGTTAATTTGATCTAGCGTAATGCCATAGCTTTGAAGCTTGGCTTGGTCTACAGTAATCTTCACAAGCCGAGCTTGCCCACCTGACATGTTGGCTGCAGCTACTCCCGCAATTCTTTCAAGCCGCGGCTCAATAATATCTTCAGCAATAGGCTTCAACTTGTTAATATCCTGGTCTCCTGTAAGAGAGAGCGTAATAACCGGCGTTGCGTTGAGATCCACCTTAAGGACACGCGGCGAATTAGCCGCCTTGGGAAGAGACCCTTTAACCCCATCAACTTTATCTCGCATGTCGAGGGTTGCTTGATTGATATCTACTCCCCAGTTAAATTGAATCATGACCATAGATGTTCCTTCTGAAGACTCGGACATGATTGTGTCCACGTTCTCAATAGAAGCCAGACTTTTCTCAATAGGTTTAGTAACCAATTCCTCAACTTCTGTAGGCGTTGCATTTGGAATACTAGTCACCACTGCAGCGAATGGCAGCTTCATATCCGGCATTTGCTCTACAGGAAGTCTTAACGCAAAAATACCGCCCCCGATTAACAAAGCAATAATTAACATAAATACTGTTACAGGACGGCGTATTGAAAACTGAGACATCTCATCACTCCCCACTCACTTCTCTATGTAATATTTAAGCACACACATCCACTACTACGATGAAATAGGCGTAAAGTTTCAGATAAATGTGCAAAAAAAACATATAAAAAAATAATAAACACATTTTGAGATAAAAGCTTAAAAAAAAGCAATTAATTACAGACGTTTAAGCTAAATCCAAAATAAAAAACGTTGTAAGGCTATTCCAAAGTTTTTACCTCATTGATATTATGGCATAGGCCCTTAATCCCAGTCAAATAGCTGATTTATAAAAAACATCCCTCTCATGTATATGAAAGGGAATTACCATTTCGCATGGAGGGATGTTTAATCATTTCAGGTGTTTTGTTGATTAGATTTTAGGAAGCAGCTTTTTATCAGCCATAACTTTAGCTACAATAATGGCTGCATCTCCACGCAAGGTCAGGGAAGTAGGATTAAACATATATCCTTTTTTCAGATCGCTTGCATCAACAGGTGAACCCGTAATAAAGCCTTTCTTAGCAATAGCCAATACAGATGCCTGTGCATAGTAATCAATTTTGTCCGCATCTTTAAAGGTCTTAGACAGATTCTTCATGATCTTGTCATGATCTGTTTCAAGCTTCAAATTCAATGCCTTAGCGATAATGACTGCTGCATCTTGACGTGTAATTACATCTTCCGGCATAAAGATTCTTGGTTGTGAACCTTTGACAATACCGGCGCGTGCAGCTGTTTCAATATAACGATAATCATAGAGCGCATCTGCTGATATCGTATTTGGAATAGACACGTCGTCAAAATGCTTCGCTCCGCTGAAATTAAGCGGAATTTGCAGACCTTTGACGATCATAGACGTAAATTCGCCTCTTTTAATGTAGCTGTCAGGTCCAAAGCTATTAATTGGATCCATTGGGTTCATGACACCTTTAGCCAAAATGGCTTCGATGTAATCTCTGGCGTATTTGTGCTTAATGACATCACTATACGTTTCTCCAACTTTAGCAACTACATAGTAACCGAAACGATCAAACGGTACTTTAATGGTGTGTTTCTTCGGATCCACCACACCACCAATGTTCTGCCAGTCTTTAAGATCAGAATCAAAATAGAATACCGACATTTGTTTCCCTGCATCCTGAGCAATACTGCTATCATACGTCAGCGTCAATGTAGCACGCTTGGAAGGTACTAACTCGTTAGATGGGTCACGCCAGTAGAAGTTTTTGATCTTGCTGCTGTCATTTTGCGACTTGTTAGCCAATTGATAAGGATCAGCACCATATGTCACCGGATCGTAAGCATCCGTTTTGATATCATCTGCGGTACCTGGGTCAATCCAGAATACTGGACTGGACTTGGTAAAACGACTTGGGAAATCCCGGTTGAAGTATCTACTTCCGTCTGCAATCAAGCTCTGCATATCGGACAATGCTTTTTCAGTTTCAAATTCATGACGGTCTACCACACCATCTTCGCTATTTGCTATCGCAAAGTACAAAGTATGGCCAGAGAAAACTTGGTTTTTGAATTGCTGTGGTTGATCGTAATCCCGGCGAATTAGACTCGTTCCCTTCGCAAAAGCAAGTGTAAGATTACCATCGAACACTTTGTGCGATGTTTTCATCGCTTCCATGTACTGCTCGCCAGGAATATTTGTAGGCACATATTTAACAGTAATGGTCTGTTTCAGTTTTTCTTTGCCTACTGTAACCACTACGTCAATTTTATTATCTTTGTTGGCTTTTAGACCTGTAACGATGGCTTTGTAAGTTGATGGGTAATCAACGGTACCATCATAATCAGAGTCGAATCCTTCTTGAACTGCTGTTTCTTTACCTACTGTAACACTATCTGCATTACCTGCGTTCACAACAACTTGCACAAAGTTTTGATTCACGATTCTCTTTTCAGGGAGCGGACGCAAAATATCAAAAGATGTAGATTGACCTGATACTTGCAGTCGGAAAGTAGCAAATGGTCCGCTCTTGCCGCTATTGTACAAGGTAATGTTATAAGCTACTGGTGTTCCATCTTGCGAAATAGTTTGGTTTTTCAACACAAAGCTGAAATACTTTTTGTCCGGATGGTAGTACACAAGCAGGTCTTTTAAATCTTTATTAGTAAATTTATCTGTAGTAGAACCGGAATTGTATGTTGTCTTAGCATCTTCTGCTGAGAAAAACTCGTTACTCAGCGTCCAGTTAACTTCACTGTCATCCGATCCCTTAATCTCCAAAATATATTGATCTTTATTGGCAATATCACTTAACGAACCACTCACCTGATCTGCTTTACCCAAATCGGCAATACTGAAAGTACCAAATACATTGATATTTTTCAGAGATGTATTGTAGTTAGTATCATCCACTTTGGTGAAATTAGCATCTTTTGATTTCGGAGCAATTTCGCTATATTTCGGTGTATTGCTCAAGCCGCTAACTGGTGTAAAAGGGATGATTCCTTGTGTATTTGGAACAGGAATTACTGGAATATTCGTCTGTGTAAAGTTTACTTTTACCGTATTGCTGTACTCAATACCTGGCTTATATACAAACTTGATTTCATTATTCCCGTTCGCCAAGGCATTGGCTGCGGCTGTATCTGAGGAAGCAGCAAGCTTGAAGTCCGCTCCTGAACCATCCAGATCAACCAATACATTATTAACATACAGGAATACATTTCGGTTACTTCCAGTGTAATGAATATCTGCTGCGTTGCTCACATCAAGCAATTTACCCTTAAAGTAGCCCAGTTGAGTCAATTTATAGGTATTCAAGTTTGAACTGGATGTATTCAACGGAATTTGTTGCCCATCATAAATCGTATCGTATTTCATGAACGGACCCTGCAACAGATTCACCGTTGCTTTAATTAATTTGGTCGAGTCACCATTCAGGTAAAAATTCAGTACGTTTTGCCCTTCTTTAGGCAAAGTGTCTACATAAGCAACGATTTTCTTCACTTGTGTTGACTTACCATTGATTGTCCGAATCACATCTTGAGGTGATCCTACAGTATGAACTGACACACCAGAAAGTTCACTAATTGAAGAAGGTGCACCGTTAACAACGATGAACTCCATACCTACAGGAACAGATGGAGCATCTGTAGTCTTGTTCTTCATAGAGCTTCCAGTTAATTTCAGAGCTTCATCTATGGCAGCTGCTTGATCAGACCCGCTTCCCTTAATTCTGTTCAACAATTGATTATTAAAATCAGGAAGATAGTTAATATCATCAATGTACGGCTGAGTACTACTACGCAATGTAAATTGAACAGCTGATGGAGCTGGAGGTGTACTACTATCCGTATAGGTTATCCCCAGGGATGCCCTGGTCAAATGATCAATAACAGCTTCTGAAGGTACAGTCACCTGAAATGGATATACTTTATAACCATTTGATGTAACCACATTTGCAGTATCAATTGTGGCATCAACTCCAGTCGCACTACCCACAGCGCTACCATTGTTACTCACATCGGTAAAACGTGCATTGATTGTGGCAACTCCTGGATCGGTTGGACCGCCTGGCACCAAAACATTACCTTTTAAAACCACACCACTTGTAGACGATACGGTAAAGTCTGGTGAAGTTGTCAAATCAGCAGACACATTTCCATCCTTATTCAAGGTCAAATCAGAGAATTCCGGTTTACCCGTATATATTGTAATTTCACGCGTAACCGTAAGGGCCTGCGTTCCGTTGCCCACTTTAATAGTCACTATATTTTTACCTGGACTGAGTACCACACTACCTGTTAATTTATAAGCGGTATAAGAGTTAACTGTATACGTATTACTGCTTTTTGCAGACGTAAGCGTTACACTGCCGGCATTAGGCGCCGTACCTTGAATGACCACTTTAACATCATCCGTACCGCTATTGCGAGCGTCTGTTAACACAGCTGTCTGGTTCTCTACTAATTGCTCTGTTTCACCATTCAGCGTAGCAGACAGATCATAAACCTTGGGTCCATCCTGGTACTCTACGTAAATAGAATCCTTCATCTCAGCCGAGTTTTGGCTACTTTGGAATGTAATTCGGTTCAAACCAGGAAACAGTTTGATGTCTGTAATTTGAAGTGTAGAGCCACTGACCGTAATTCCGCCTTTTTGACTCTCATTTTTATTCACCACATTAAGGGTCGTTCCATTTTTAGAGAGCTGGAATACACTATATGATATCGTGCTTCCGTTCACTCCGTTAATCGTACCGTTAACTGTAATACGGTCGGTGTTCACCGATCTGGCCGAATCCGCATCATATTTTTCGCTTGGAAAAATGAAATAAGTTCCCGTCGCAGCATGAGCCGTACCTACCAGGGCCGCCGGCACCAAGCCAATGATGAGACCAACCGTCAGCAACATGGATAGCAATCGTTTCAAATCATTGTCCTCCTTTGATTCTGTCGCACCTTGGGGTACGTAATCATTCAATACTTTTTTTATCGGTAGTAAACATACAAAAAATTAGTAAATTCTCAAAAAAGGAGGGGTTTTTTTTACAGCAAACATCAAAAAAGCCTTCAAACCCGCGGTATACCGCCAAGCTTGAAGGCTTACTTTTAAATTAAAATTATAATTTCGAACGTGTTTGGGAATCTGGCTTAGCCAGCAGCCTAATCAGTGTGTTAATAACTGGACGTTTGGTTTTGCCAACAAGCCCAATAACCTCTGCACCGATCTGTAGGAAGAACATCATAATACAAATCACGACAAAGGTGACCCAGTTCGCTTCATTAAGCGCAGCAGACGATTGAATCACGGCCAATACACCGAAAAATGCAGCAATACCGTAAATAATCAACACCGTCTGTCTGTGACTGAAACCTAGTTCGCGTAAGCAGTGATGCAAATGACCTTTATCCGGAGAGAAAATCGGTTTTTTCTGCAACTTGCGGCGAATGATAGCAAAGAATGTATCTGACAAAGGTACACCGATAATAATCAATGGCGTAATAAAAGATACGATAGCAATTTGCTTGAAACCAAGCATGGATAGCATGGCCAGACAGAAACCTAAAAATAACGACCCTGTATCACCCATAAATATTTTTGCAGGATGAAAGTTAAAAAATAAGAATCCGATAATACTGCCCAGCAGCACAAGACAAAGCATAGCTACCATGTAATTACCCATCAATATCGACATCACAAAAATAGTTCCAATCGCAATGCCTGAGACACCTGCAGCCAGTCCATCCAGACCGTCAATCAAATTGATGGCATTCGTTACACCTACGATCCAAAAAATCGTAAGCGGAATGGAAATCCAGCTTTCCAAAGATGAGTATGCATCCTGAAAAGGTACATTTACAAAATCTACACGAATATCAAAAGCAAACACGACCATACACGCAACGGCAATTTGAGCCAAAAATTTCAATTTTGCATTGAGATCAAAACGATCATCGAGAGCACCAATCAGTGTAATCAGCGTACCGCCAATCAGAAAGGCTGCGATAAAGTTAATATCCCGTGAGGACAGCATTCCATCAGGCACAAAAGGTAACACCGCCAATAAGGACAACAGAAATGCCAAGAAAATCCCCAGTCCGCCAAGACGCGGCATAATTCGGGTATGTACTTTTCGGGCATTCGGTACATCGACGGCTCCAACCTTCACAGCGAATTTCTTGACGAGCGGTGTCAGTAACAGCGCAAGTCCCAGTGCCATGATGAACCCAATAATATAGATCAATAACATTTGATCATTCGACCCCCAATTTTAAAGCAATCCCTTTTCAGATGTAACCGCATTGAATTATACTCTGATCAAAAGTAAATACCAAGCTTCATATTCTGGCAAAATAGCTGGTTTTGGAGGCAGATTCAAGCTATTTATCACACTTTTGTGACGTTTTCTTTTTCGCGCATCACTTTCGCGGCGAATTTCGGCAGCGCAAGCATTCTTTTGTAACGGCTTGGCTCTTTGAGGAGCCTATATACCCATTCAGCCCGTAGCTTTTGAAACAATTTAGGTGCGCGTTTGGTTCTGCCTGATATAACATCAAAGCTGCCGCCAACCCCCATCATCACCGGTACACCCAGCTGTTCCTTGTATTTACCAATCCAGGGTTCCTGGGTGTCCGCCCCACGTGCTACAAACAACAAATCAGGATTTGCTTCACGAATAGCTGCAATCACGGCTTCATCCTCTTTAGGTCCAAAAAAACCATCACGCTTGCCACAAACCGTAATTGCGGGATAAAGCTCATGTACCCGCTTTGCGGTCGCTTGAATCACCTCAGATGTTGATCCCAGTAAATAAACCTTCCAATGATAGTTTTCGCCAGCTGCAAGTAATTCATGTAACAAGTCAAAGCCCGCTACACGCTCAGGTACAGGATGTCCTACATAGTTTGCAGCCCACACTACGCCAGTCCCATCCGGAACAATCAGCTCCGCCTGTTTCATCACGTTCATGTACACTGGATCTTCCAATGCAGCCATTACCATTATCGGATTGGCAGTGATCACTTGATGGGGCCGGCGAGACTCCACTGCTTGAATTAATACATTTAATGTATCTTTCATATTAAGCCTTGATACCGGAACACCGAAAATCGGGACGGTAGGCACCTTCGTAACCTTATCAACTGTCACTGTATCCATCATCCTTTGCGACACAAGTAATTAACGATATGCTGCGCCGGTAAGCGAGCCTCACTTTTTAACAAAGTAATGGCCGCTCCCTGGCTCTCGATCCATTGACTTCGCTGATCCAGCAACCGCATAGACTCATTAGCCAGTTTTTGTCCATCCAGTGCCTCTGTAGTGCCTACAGGCTGGCTACCGACACGGCTGAGGAAATGATCAATTTTGGGATCGTAGGATATCCCCAACGGAGGCACCTGATGGGATGCTGCATAGATCAAGCTGTGTAATCGCATCCCGATCATCAAACTGCAACGACTGACTTCCAAAAGCATCTGTTGAGGATCGGTGACTTGCTCACACATGCTTACAAGGCTTCCCGTTCCCCTAATATCCCCCAACAAATCCATTACCATCCTTGAAGCTTGCTCGTCATCAGGCAGATGGAAAGGTAAAAAGCGTAAGTGTACACGGCGCTCAGCAGCTAATTTTTTTAAGCCGTCCGCGATAGACTTTAAATCGCGGCGTTCCTTATCCCAGTAACGTACAGATATGCCAACGATCGGAGGTTGATCCTGATCAGTCTCAGTTGCTGCTTTATGCAGCTCGGAACCTGGGGGCAATGGAAGCCCCATTACCGGATCAGGAACAACTTCGACAACCGGGTTCTTTAGTTTCATAGTACCCAGTAGTGCGGCAGACTGCTCATCTCTTACAGAAACATATTCACAGCGCTGAAACACAGAACGGATCATAGGATAAAATATCTTCCGTTGTACCGGACCAATGCCCTGAGCATATACAAACGTCGGCTTTCCAGCCCATTGGGCCAGTTTCAGAATCGCCAGATAATACGGAATACTTTTAGGGCTTGTTGCATCCTGGAGCAGACTCCCGCCGCCACTTATTAGCCCATCGCTGTTTTTAATCGCTCTACGAACTTCTCCCAAACTCATCCGCGGTACAGCTTCTACTCCATACATTTTCTGTGTCCAAGCAGGGTCAGAAGACAGAACAACAGGCTTGATTGTAATCCCCGCCTGACGGCTCTCCTCCTCTAAAGCTGTCAAAATCGACTTGAGCACCGCCTCATCCCCACTATTGTGAAAACCGTAATAACCCGAGATGATTATCGTTTGAGCTGTGGTGACCATTTCTTCCAACACCCTTCCAGCACTTGCCACACGACAATTGCGATGATTCCCAGCACCAGACCGAAGCCCAATCCTAACAGCCCGCGACTAAGCGAGAGTGCCGCTGGAGAGTGAATGTGAGCAAAGGTATCCACCATAGAGGCTTGGCCAATAGCAGCTATAATCAGCAAATAGATTGCTTTGCGATATTTCAAAGCTAGGAACGCCCCTGCAATAAACAGTGGGTGAGCCATCAAAAATTCCTTATTGCGTGGACGTACACCAAACGCATTTTCAAGGAAGTTCCGGAATGCCAGCTCCGTGTTCGACACCGTGCCCGCATTTCCAGTACGAGTCAAATAGTAATAACCCGCGGCTGCGATAACAGCCAGTGCGATCACCCACAATACAGTAATCGGCGTACGTAGCAGCTTGGAAATTTCCTCTCGTATAGAAACGCCACGATAAAAGAAAATATATATCGCTGCCAAGAAGATCGGCAGAATGTGAAGCAAGCTTACACCTCTGAATTGGTTCAGCACAAGGCTGTAAGCAATACTATTCAACAGTGCAATAACAAAAGGTACTGCAGCCAGCGACAAAATCGCTGTCCGTACGTACAGTATAAGCGTTTGAATTAAACGCTGACCTGCTGAAAGTTCAGACTCCTGTTCACGTTTAATTCTAATCGTGCGCACGGCGATGATCATTGCAACCGTAGGTCCACTAATCGCCGCGAGTAGGGCTAAACCTTGCTCCATCAAGCTGGAGTTCAAAACATAAAGTCCTGCTGAACCTACCAAACAGAGTGCAAATGCCAGCAAAGTCAATGCCGGGACGAAATAGGACACCATAATGGAGAAGAATGCCAGTGCACCTAGTACGACAATCATTTTCAGATAGCGCTGAATAGACGAATCGACTACTTGGAATGGTTCTGCCTGTCCGAGTTCAAACCCCTTTTTCTCCATCCGTTGTACAGCGTTACCCGGCTTGTCCAAGCTGTGGATCAGGTTATCTACCGAATCATTCACCTTGGCTTCAGCAATACTACGGCTAGGCGCGGTATTCAGATACAACATGCGAATATTACGATCCTTGGTGGCCAGTGCAAAACGATCGGCCAACGTTTCCACATCGAGCGTTGCATCTTTATCGCTCAATGAGTATAAACGCACAACGTTATAGTGGATATCGTAAGCGAGCTTATTGAAGCCTGCTTGCGGTTTTTTTAAGTTTTCGATAGCAGCTAGGCCAATATCGTATTTGTTCAGCAATTTAGCAAATGCCGCTAAGCTATGCTCTTTCTCGTTATCGGTGAAGCCTTTGACTGAATCACCTTCAAACAAAATGCGTTTTACACCATTCTGCTGAAAGGAAGCAAGCATCTCTTCCGTCAACTCCTGGTTGTAAGGAAGACTGTCGCTCATCCGTGGAACAATAAAAAATCCTTTGTTCCGAAGCTGCTTCATCGCAATCGGGTCAGGCTGCATGGGCTTGAGATACGCATCCTCTGGAGATGTTTCCACAACTAACCCTTCCTGTCCCTGATAAGTCCAAGGTTTTACATTGATGTCTAGGCTTGTAAACGTACGTAAAATTAACGGCTTTAATGCCTCCGCATTTTCTTTGTCAGCGAAAACAATATACGTAAAATTCTCATTTGCAGGTGAAAGCCGCTTTTCCATATCGGCAACGTTCTGAGTCGTATAGGTTACGACGCGGCCCGCTTTACGGAAATCATCCAACGTACTTTCATACATCGCCATGCTGTTCACACCCGCTTGCTGTAAGCGGTCAAGCTGCTCATTTAGATAGTCCTGCGGGTGAGCCTGATACGAGGCTGCCTCCGTCAAATCCCGATAATCGAATACAATTTCTACTTTTTTACTCGAGGATTCTGTCTTCACACGATCGGCGATGACTGGAATGGAAGCCAGCAAGCCGACAGCCACCAAAATCCATAACCATTTTCGAGAAGCCGTATTCCAATACTGCCATTTCTGATACACCAAAGAACCTCCTTAATATTCGGGATTTTGCAAAATTCAATGCTGCCCACCTTGTCGTACTCAGCCTTTTGGTAGGTCACTCATTGAATTTTGCAAAATCCTCCGTTGCCGGAATAAGCCTATTTTCCCCAAAGCCTCTTCCAGGTTATTCTGCAATACAGAAATGACCTCCACGGCGTACTGCCCTTTGCCGTGAGAGGTCACCGATTACTATATCTTATCCAATTACCTTAACCTATTCTATTATAAAGGGATTTTTCTCAAGCGTCTACGCGAGCCATAACAGCATCGACCAAGTGGCTGATTCTTTGTTCCGCGTCTGACAGCGAGGAACCGCGTACCGCAAAGTATACTTTGATTTTTGGCTCTGTTCCCGAAGGGCGCAGGCAAAACCATGAACCGTCCTCCAGTAAGAATTTGAGTACATTTTCCTGTGGAAGTCCGTCCAGACCTTGTGAGTAGTCCAGTACCTTATCTACCTTCACGCCTGCAATCTCTTTAGGCGCGTTGCTACGCCAATCGGTCATTTTGCCCTGAATCTGTGCCACTCCATCCTTACCCTTAAGAGTACGAGACTCCAGCTTCTCAAGGAAGTAGCCAAACTGCTCGTACAGCTCTTGTAAAACATCATAGAGCGTCTTACCTTGTGTGCTGTAATAAGCAGCAGCTTCAGCGATCAGCATAGCCGCCAAGACAGCATCCTTATCGCGAGCATAATTACCTGCCAAATAACCATAGCTCTCTTCATAGCCAAACAAGTAGGTGTACTCGCCAGTTTGATCAAACTGGTTCATTTTCTCGCCAATATACTTGAAGCCAGTTAGCGTGTTAAACACGGTTGCTCCAAAATGTTCAGCAATGACTGCACCCATTTCGCTGGTTACGATGGTTTTGATAACAGCCCCATTATTCGGAAGCTTGCCTGTTTCTTTCAGCTGATTCAACAAGTAGTAAACCATGATCGCACCAGACTGATTGCCGGACAATACCACATATTCGCCATCACGGTTTTTCACAACTGCACCCATACGGTCAGCATCAGGGTCTGTTCCGATCAACAGATCTGCACCAATTTTCTCACCCAGCGCAATTGCCAGTTTAAACGCATCGCGTTCTTCCGGGTTTGGCGACTTAACAGTCGAAAATTCAGCATCTGGCAGCTCTTGCTCAGGCACAATATGCACCTGTTCAAAACCGATTTTCTCCAGTACACGACGAACCGGTACATTTCCAGTCCCATGGAGAGGCGTAAACACAACTTTGAAGTTTTTGCCTGGTCCGGCTGCAATCAGCTCACGGTTCACACTCACACTGGCTACCGTATCTACAAACGCTTCATCTTCCTCTTCTCCAAGCCAAACCAACAATCCCTGTGCCTCTGCTTCTTCACGTGTCAGACTGCGAATGTCAGCAAAAGAAGGAACCTCACGGATATAACCAATTACCTGTTCAGCTTGATCTGGAACAAGCTGACCCCCTTCATCGTTGTATACCTTGTATCCATTATACTCAGGAGGATTGTGACTGGCTGTTACAACGATCCCTCCACTGGCTCCCAAATGACGTACACTAAACGAAAGCTGTGGCGTTGGACGCAAGGAAGGGAACAACTTAGCCACGATACCATTTCCCGCCAGCACCAAAGCTGCATCCAGTGCAAACTCTGGTGAAAAATGACGCGAATCATGTGCAATGACAACCGAAGGTTTGCCTTCTTTACCAGCATGCTGTTCTAAAATATAGCGAGCCAGCCCTTGAGTCGCACGTCCAATGACGTAACGGTTCATCCGGTTACTTCCTGCTCCGATCACTCCACGCAGACCGCCTGTGCCAAATTCCAGCTCTTTGTAAAAGCGATCCTCCAGTTCCTGCTCGTTGCCTTCCAATGCGCGCAACTCCTGTTTGGTTTCTTCATCAATATAAGGGTCTTGCAGCCAGCTCTCAATGCCTTCTAATGCTTTTTTACTCAACTGCGTCATACGGAATTTCCCCTCTCCATTTTTGGTTTGTCAAAACAGGATTTCTATGTACACTTGCACTCGGTTCAAACGTCGTGCTTATGTCGGCAGAGCTTTATTTATTGGGAGGGTCAGATAAAGCAAACATAATTTCGCCCTCAGCTACTACCGTATCGCCTACTTTAGCCGTAGCTTTCCCTTTGCCAAATGCGCCTTTGGAACGAGTGATTTCCACTTCAAGCGTCAACGTATCCCCAGGAACCACCTGTCCTCGGAAACGGAAACCATCCAATCCTGCCAAGAACCCGATTTTGCCACGATTGCTCTCTAGGTGCAGTAATGCAACTGCCCCAACTTGAGCCAGTGCTTCGGTGATCAACACACCAGGCATAACGGGATACCCCGGAAAATGTCCAATGAAATGAGGCTCATTCATCGTTACATTTTTAATGCCTACTGCTCTTTTCCCTTCCTCCAGCTCAATAATACGATCCACCAATAAAAATGGCGCTCGATGTGGGATAATCTCCTGAATTTGATTAACATCCAATTGCAATTTGTCCATTTACTTAATAACTCCTCCCGCTTGCAGGTCTGACTCTGTATCAGTCATGAGTTACTGCAAGCATAATATTACCCCGCCTACGCTGTATAAAAACAGCTCTTGGCGGCAACAATGTTAGATATCCTTCACCTACTGCAGAAGTGGAGGTTGAGATAAGGGGCTTTTTCCGCCGGTTATGCAACCTGAGGCGCGAAGAAGCCCTTTTGCCCGTGCTTGGTTTTACCCCGCAGTGTTATAAACTTCCCCATCATTATACAGTTATCAGATGCAAAAAGAAAATTACGCGGAAGTACCATATTGAGTGCTCCTATTATGGTGTAAAGCGGGAATTCATTTGAGCTAAAGGGAGGGGCTACGGGGATGGATCATTCTTCCGATCGCTGTTAACCTCGGATTTTTCATTGTATAAGAATTCAAGGGTAAAATCCGAGGTTAAAGGCGAACGCTATCGCTTCTTCAGAACGATTCCATCCCCTCTGCCGAGTTACTTTTAGCTCAAAAGGAAAGCCTCGCTTCAATAATGCTCGCTTGTCGGGAAAGGCGGAATAAAAGTGAAGGCCTCTGCGATGGCCTTCACTGACCGCAATCCATGCGTGGGAGTTTCCTGCCATTGAAGACGAACAAAACCCTGCGCCACTGGCACAGGGTTTTGTTTTTATATACTCCCCACACAATGGCGGGTGTTTATTTTAATAAGAGTGGCACTAATGGCGGGTAGCAGCGGAGCAAAGGATTTGAATCTGGAGAAGCGTGAGCGTTCGCCTTTGCAACGGGATTTTTACATCTAAAAACTTAATAATAGGAAAATCCCGTTGCAACAGCGATCGTAAGATCAAATCATTCGCGGAGCGGTCTTTTCCCGCCCCCCACTCTTTTAAAGTAAACTTAAGGCGCAAAAATAAGATCAATGACATGCTGCCAGGTTTTCCATTCGAATACGCCTGACAACCCTTGCTTACCTACAATTACATATCCTGCAATTAAGCCGCCTAACAGCGATAACAGGAGCAGCAACGGAACTATGAAATAACGGGCAGTACGCCAGCGGGATTTCGTCTTTACAGGCACCGGACGGGAATCAGATTGTTCTTCTTTCATCACCAAATCCTTAAGCCCTCAGATTGTTGGCCAGGTTCATCATCGTATCGCTAGAAGTTAGTGCCCGTGCCGCCAGTTGATACATCCGCTGAACTTGCATCATATCCGTCATTTCGCCCGCTAAATCCACATTAGATTCCTCAAGATAACCGGAACGCACAGATACATCCGCTGGAACAGCACCTGCCACACCTGCAGCTCCGAATACATTTGCCTCTGTCACACCATTCAACAACACGAACAGGTTATCATCCCGCTGTTCCAGTCCTTCTGGACGCTGTACATCCATTAGCTTGATTCTCTGACCAACTGTCGGATCCCCAATTCCATTAGCACGAATCAGCAACTCGCCATCCGAGTTAATAGCCACCTTGGAACCCGCTGGAGCTGTAATAGGAACATCATTGTTATCCAGCACGGAATAACCTTCAGCAGTGGTCAACATCATCGTCGCACTATCATTCGGATCAGGAATAAAATGAAAGCTACCATCACGAGTCCAAGCTTTTTGGCCATTTCCCTGAACTTCAAACATGGCATTACCCTGGATCGCCAGATCAGTAGGAAGTCCCGTCTCCTTGAGCGGACCTTGCTCCATATTTTTCATGATTGCGGCCGTTCTAACTCCGTAGCCCAAATTATAACCGAGCGGCATGGCCCGTCCATTTTGGAGATACGTTGAAGGCTGTTGTTTCACATTGGCCAATACATCTTCAAAGGAACCCTGTTTACTCTTATAACCAACTGTATTGACATTGGCAATATTATCAGCAATTAAATCCAAACGCTGCTGCACACTGGCCATAGATACCATTGCACCAATCATGGAGTTATTCATCACTTACCCCCTGTTATACACGGCCTACTTCATTAACGGCCTTGTCCAAGCTTTTATCATAAAATTGAATTACCTTCTGATTCGCTTCATACGCTCTTAACGCAGCCATCATATCCACCATCGACTGTGAAGCATCTACATTAGATACCTCCAGGTAACCTTGACGAACGGATACAGCATCATTAGCGGTCATCATTCTAGCTGTAGCACCATCAGTATCATTCAGGCGGAAATTACCATTGCCCTCACGAACGAGCTGGTACGGACGATCAATGACACTAATACCGAGCGTCGTCCCCAATGTCTGGTTGGACTGGCTATCTACCAATTCGCCCCGCTCATTTACTTTAAGCTCTGAGACAGCCCCGGTCAATTGAATCGGGTTACCATTCGTATCCAGCACCGCTGAGCCAGTCGATGAAAGCAATGCTCCCGCTCCATTTACTTGAAAATGCCCATCACGTGTATAACGAACATTACCATTACTGTCCCGCACCGAAAAAAACGCTTCTGGACGGTAGGTGACTTCACCGTTAGCATTGATGAATTTCCCCGCCTGATCAAAAGCCATAGGTTGACCAGTAGCTGGGTCGTTCACATTAATATTGGACTGTATGGCAAAATCCGTCGCTTGTCCACTGTCCTTTAATGCTCCCTGAATGTAAGGGGAGAGGCTTTCCTCAGCAAAAACGCCAGTATTGAGCTTGCCGACCGTACGGTCCGGGTTATCAGGGTTACCACCCGTCATGGAAATAAGCATTTCGGGGAAAGAACGCTGAACACTGTTCTCCTGTTTGTATCCCGTCGTATTCATATTAGCAATATTTTGCGTCACGGTGTCATGGCGTCGTTGTTGTGTCATCAATCCGGCGGCCGCAGTATATAAACCTCTCAACATGTGTATCGTGCACCCCAATCCTATACTCTGCTAAAATCATATGCTCGCGCGGAGGCACGAAAGCCAAAATGCTAGGCAACCTGCCTGA
Organism: Paenibacillus sp. FSL L8-0158; assembly: GCF_038592965.1. Taxonomy (GTDB): domain Bacteria; phylum Bacillota; class Bacilli; order Paenibacillales; family Paenibacillaceae; genus Paenibacillus; species Paenibacillus polymyxa_D. Next base: position 5,319,755 of record NZ_CP151949.1, read on the forward strand.
CCGCACACGAGTCTCTTATAGTCACTATCGGCAGATTAGAACTTTTTCTTAACCACATGATCCAAATTATCCAGCATAATTCCTGTACCTTTAACAACACAATGCATCGGATCTTCCGCAACCAGTACCGGAACGCGCAGTTCTTCAGCAAGTAGCTCGTCCAATCCGCTAAGCAAGGCACCGCCACCAGTCAAAATAACACCACGGTCAATAATATCAGCTGACAGTTCCGGTGGAGTCTGCTCCAATACAAACTTGGCCGCAGCAACAATCGCCGACACAGGATCTCTGAGCGCATCCTGCACTTCATCTGCAGAAATACTTAACGTTTTGGGCAATCCGGATACCATATCCCGTCCACGGATGTCCATCTCTGCGCGACGTCCGCTCGGATGCACGGTTCCGATAGCAATCTTGATATCCTCAGCCGTACGTTCCCCGATCAGAAGCTTGTACTTCGTTTTTACATATTTCATGATGGCTGTATCAAATTTGTCCCCTGCCATTTTAATGGAAGAAGCTGTTACGACATCCCCCATAGAGAGGACTGCAACGTCAGTCGTTCCGCCACCAATATCCACTACCATGTTGCCGCTAGGCTCAAAAATATCCATTCCTGCCCCGATGGCAGCTGCTTTTGGCTCTTCCTCCAAAAATACTTCCTTGGCCCCGCTACGCTCCGCCGCTTCACGAATCGCTTTTTGCTCCACTGAGGTAATGTTCGTCGGCGCACAAATTAGAATACGAGGGTGGCTGTACCAGCTTTTTCCCCCTACCCGATTGATAAAATATTTTAACATCGCTTCAGTTACTTCAAAATCGGCGATAACACCATCACGTAATGGACGGATGGCTATGATATTACCAGGAGTACGTCCCACCATACGGCGCGCTTCCTCTCCGACAGCCAGGACTCTTTTTGTATCGCTTTCTATCGCGACAACGGAAGGTTCGTCAAGAACAACCCCCTTCCCTTTGACGTGGATAAGCACGTTGGCCGTACCGAGGTCGATACCGATATCATTACTGAACATATTAAAAAGGCCCCCAAAGTGATATTTTAAAAAGCTAAGATTCGACAAGAAGCGGCAAATATATGTATAAACCTACGGTTACATGTCATTTTTCGTCTTGTACCATCTTTTAACATATCATACTTCAGGGGGTTGATTCAATGGCTTTGCCAGCCAATTCACTATATATTTTTAGGACTTGCCGGAAACGAGAATCTCCCTTCGTTTGCCACTCGTTTTTTTGTACTTAATTTTCGTCGCTTCTCCCCCCCGCAGATGGCGGATGGATTTATGGTATTCGAGAATGTGCTTCACCTGATCGGCAAGATCCGGGTTGATTTCAGGCAGCCGTTCGGTCAGATCTTTATGCACCGTGCTCTTGGAGACACCAAATTCCTTGGCAATCGTACGGACCGTATTCCTTGTTTCCACGATACAGCGACCGATTTTGATGGTCCGTTCCTTGATGTAATCGTGCACGCTCCCGCCTCCCTACTGTGGATAGTTTGGTACATTATATGAGGGGCGTGCCTATATATTCGCGGTTTGGCGGGAAGACATGCTTCGGAAGGCCTATTTATTTGGCAAAAGCAGCTCATGTTTACCTTATGCACAAAAACTACACAAGAAAAAAGCAGGGAATATGGATTCCCCGCTTTGCATGCAAAGCCATGACCAAATTTATTTCTTAGGAAGCAGACCTGTTGGATTCACCGGCTTGTCATCCTGATACACTTCAAAATGCAGATGTGTTTTCAAATCCTTTTCAAGCTCGTTACGACCCGCTGAAGCAATCACATCGTTTTGTTTCACTTGATCGCCTTCTTTTACTTTCAGATCGCTCAAGCTTTGGTACACCGTTTTGAGATTATTATCATGCGTGATTTCTACGACATTACCTACCAGCGGATGTTGTTCCACACGAGATACTTTGCCACTCAGGGCGGCTCTTACTTCAAACGCCTGATCGTCAGTCCGGGAAAGATCAATCCCAGTGTTAGCGGTAAATGTTTTATCGTACTCTACCATAGCTGCCGCCTGCTCATCAGCGGTCGCATTCTCATCAAAGAACGGCTTTACGACCTGTACTGCGCCAGTATCTGCCACTGGCCATGCGATATTTTCCGACTGGGCAACGACTTCCACGCTTTCTGGCTGTTGTCCGTTAACATCGGTATTCACTGCACTTGTGCTTTGTACCGATGTACTAGCTGGGTCAGGTTTGAAAGACTTCTGGCTGGCATCCTGATAGACCCACACTAAAGTTAGTATAATGGCTGCTGCGGCAATGTAGGCTGCCGGGTATGCCCACCTTTTGGACAACAGCTTTTTCCACGAAGACGGCCGTGAAGCTCTTCCACCCTGAAAGGTTTTGGGTGTCTCTTCATGGTTTTGGTTCTGGTTTTTATTTTGTTCATTCATTTGCTCATCACCTCAGTAACCAGTGTTACCGGGTGCAACTCTTTTATACTTCAAAGTTTCGAAATATTTACTAACTTAGAATACGAGAGGCTTGCGCAAAAGAAATGCCAGTATAATAGTGAAGAAGAATTTGAGTAGCAGTATGACCTTCCTTGGCCATTCCATTAGCTCCCCACTGACTCATACCAACACCATGACCATAACCATAGGTTGTTATAGCAATCCGGTCCCCTTCAGCCTTCCACGTAAACTCAGCCGAACGCAACCCCAGTTTGTTACGTATCTCCGGCCCTGTAAAGATTGAGCCACCAACTTCAATCTTCTTGATGCGATGTCCTTCTGTCTTGGAGAGTATACGAATCTCTGGCATACTTCCTCCTCCAGTAGAGGCGGCAATTGCAGTACGACTTAACCCCAATCTATCGAACACGCTTTGACGACTCAGTGTGACGGTTTCTGTATACCGCGGGGCCAACTGCTTGTCCCATGGACTTGATACGCTTCGTAAATAGGGCACTGCCTTCGCCCATACATCCTCTGAATTTTCGGTGTAACCATTGCTAGTAGAAAAAAAAGAGGCCGTAATGGGCTTGCCTTCATATACCATGATCGTATCCTTGGTGTCTCGTACGGCCTGCTGAATTTTAGCCAGCTCTGCGGATTTACCAGAATGCTCCCATTCTCTAGTAAGTTTGGCTTTGGAGATATAAGCCTGATGTTTAACAGTATCCGTCACATCTGCCCCCGCCGGGGCCCCGCTAGTGTCATCAGCCAGCAAACGCCGGGCAATGAAGGTACGCGCGGCAATGGCCTGCGCTTTCAGCGCCTCCGTCTCGAAGCTAGGCGGCATTTCGGCAGCTACTACGCCGACAATGTATTGCTCCAGTGGTAACGTCTCCGTGCGGCCGGTGGACGTGACGTACACACGCACGTCCGGCTCTGCCGTCACCGGTACGCTGCGCGTTGGAGCAGCGGGCACCGCTGGCATCGGCGGGACGCCCGGTAAGCGCGTGACGGGCGCCTCACCCTTTGCCGTCACGCTAGGCGCATCCGGTGCTGCCGTGCGACTGCTTGGCGGCACCGGATGCGCCGTCTGGCGAGGCCACGCCATTAGCGCGGGCACAGCCATGGCAAGCACCAGCACCCCTGCCATGGCGGCGAATGGCAGCCATGGGCGGCGGCTGCCCCAGCGTGGGACACGCCCGGCCGAAGGACGCAGGTGCGGCAGCGGCACCTGCAGCGGGCTTGTAGCGCGTGTGTCATGGGCCGCTGCTCCAGCGATAGGCAGAGCCGTATCAACGGAGTTCACAGCGGAAGGCACAGCTGTTGAACGCCGATTAAGCTTGACGCCAGTTGGCAATGTACCTCTTGCGTCCGGCTGCTGTTGCATAAGCTTATTTTTCTGTAACAAGGTAGCTATAGAGCCAGAGCCTTCCTCCGCAAGTGAACCCTGGCGATGTTCCTTAGGATGATGAATGGGTATACGGATGCGAACCTGCGAATCTTTCATAGGCTGAAACCTCCATCAAAGGGCTAAGTATCCGGCTGAAAGTATAGATATACTCCAGCAGATATTTTCAATCATATGAAGTCGTCCACTTTGATAGAACCGTTTTAAGAGAACTGAAAGAATGAAAAAAGACTGGCTGCAAACAACAAAAGAACCAAGCCCTTTTGGACTTGGTTCTTCGTTATTCAAGAATATACTTATGCAACATGAAGCTACATACGTTAAAGCTTAGGCGAGGGAAGGCTGGATCTTCTTAAACAGATTCCCTGACGTCTCTTCTGGCATTACGCGCTCTGTACTGGGCGAATGATCCAATTTGGATTCTTCCACGGTCACTCTGTAAATGTCCGCTCCCAATCCAGTCAGCTTCTCAGCCAAATGAACGTAACCGCGATCGATGTGATGTACGCCAGATACCTCCGTTGTACCTTCCGCAATGAGTCCGGTCAGAATTAACGCAGCACCTGCACGCAAATCTGTAGAGGTTACTTTCGCGCCTGTCAGCTTAGCATTACCCGTTACAATGGCAGAACGGCCTTCGACCTTAATCTCCGCATTCATGAGATGAAATTCATCCACATGCATGAAGCGATTTTCAAACACGGTTTCCGTAATAATGCTCGTTCCTTCAGCGGCAAGCTGAAGTGCCATCATCTGAGACTGCATATCGGTAGGAAAACCTGGATAAGGCAACGTTTTAACATCAACGGCTTTTAACGGCTTATCTGCAATGACACGAATTCCGTTCTCATCAGGTTGAATGGTTACACCCATTTCTTCCATCTTGGAAATAACCGGACCCAAATGATCGGATATTGCGCCTTCTACATATACGTTCCCGCCTGTGATCGCAGCAGCAACCATATAAGTACCTGCTTCTACCCGGTCGGGAATGACGGTATGTTTTACACCATGCAGCTTCTCAACGCCTTCAATACGAATAACGCCCGTGCCCGCACCGCGTACTTTGGCACCCATTCCATTCAGGAAATTTGCGAGATCAACAATCTCAGGTTCCTTAGCAGCATTCTCGATGGTAGTTACGCCCTCAGCAAGAGTAGCGGCCATCATAATATTCTCGGTTGCCCCTACGCTGGCTACATCCAAATAAACTTTAGCTCCACGCAGACGCCCGTTACTTTTAGCTTCAATAAAACCTTGGCCCAGGCTAATTTCCGCGCCCAATGCCTCAAAACCCTTCAAATGCTGATCAATGGGTCGCGTTCCGATTGCGCATCCGCCTGGAAGCGAGATTCTTGTACGTCCCAAACGTGTAAGCAGCGGTCCCATAACCAAGAATGATGCGCGCATTTTCCTAACCCACTCATAAGGGGCTTCACAGGAAACTATCTTCCGCGCGTCAACACGAATGACCTCATCTTGGTATGTAACGCCTGCTCCTAAGGACTCCAGCACTTTGTTAATGGTCATCACATCGTCTAGAGGAGGTGCATCAATAATAACACTTTCTCCTTCTTCTCCTAGCAGAGAAGCGGCGATGATCGGCAGAACTGAGTTTTTGGCTCCGCTGACTTTGACACTCCCGGTCAATCTGTTGCCACCGCGGACGATAAATTTGCTCATCTATGGTTCCCTCCGCGCGTCATTTCCCTTTTCCATTCTGGAAAAAAAGAACATATTCCGCTATTTTCATGCCTTGCTTTTTCATTACATAAAAAAACAAGATTTTACTAATACCCTAACTGCCATCATACCACTGATTAAAACAAGTATACAAGCGTTTTTTTGTACTTGACGACCATTGTACTCTAACTGATTTAGCCAGCTATACATGTATGGTTCTTTTGTTTACCATTGTTAACAATATGACGCGATGTTATTCGACAATTCCCGCAGAGACACAGTCATAAGGTCATATAACCCGCCTACTTCATGTTAAAACAAATTCTAGAGCATCTGGCTCCAAGAGATGTAGCTTAACAGGAACCCAGAAACCAACTGTCCCAAAATAATAGCAAGAAACAAGTGCAGCAATCTGCCCTGCGGTCCTTTGGGTTGCCGGATTAACAAATCCAGCTTTAAGCTCTGCAAAGCCCACCAAGCTAATGCTATACAGATGAGCGATACGATCATGGAGATCAGCGCGGTCATACTCGCCGATTGACTTAGCTGTTCAGCCAATTGCTGTTTCCCGTTCAACCAGAATTCCTCCCATCTGCGTCACAGACTTCTTTATAATACTCGGCGAACGCCTAATATGCCAGTGCTATTTCTGTTTTTAGGACATTTATTTCGACAAAATGTGATTAATCCCTTCTGTTTCGTGAATTTAAAAGGTACTAAATACCTAGCAGTCAGGCAAGAAATAGGACTGTACATTTGGTAATAACAGCTAAAAAAAGGGTCCGATCACAGTGATCGAAGGAAGCAAGGTTCCTCCTCATCTTCTACCGGACATTTTCTGGCAGAAGTTATGAATTGGTCTCCTTGTCGTTCCATCCGTATACTATGCCGAACCCTTTTAAAATTCCACTTAAAATCCAATATTAATTCTTATTGGTTCTGATGCTTGTAGCATTTAGACGGTTAAGCGCCCGTTGCAGAGCTACTTCCGCCCGATGATGATCTATTTGTTCCTGCTTGCTCTGGAGCCGCAGTTCTGCCCGCTCCCTTGCCGCACGGGCACGCTCCACATCAATTTCTTCGGAACGTTCCGCACTCTCAGCCAAAATGACCACTTTATCCTTGCGGACTTCAAGAAAGCCCCCATTGACCGCGATCACTTCGGTTTGACCACCGATTTTAATGCGTATCGGTGCAATCTTCAAGGGAGTGACCAAGGGAAGGTGTCCGGGCAAAATCCCAAGATCGCCTTCCGAGCCGCGAACACTGATGCTGTTTACCTGTTCTGTATAGACCAGGCGCTCCGGCGTCACAATCTCTAGTAAATACGTGCTCACTTGAATCCCTCCTGGAAGCTGTCCGCAGACAGCTCACTTCGTAAGGCTCGGCTATTCTTTGCCTGTATGTTTACAGCGTTTTAGCTTTTTCAACTGCTTCTTCAATGGCTCCTACAAAAAGGAAGGCCGCTTCTGGAAGGTGGTCATACTTGCCTTCCAAAATTTCTTTGAAGCTTCGTACAGTTTCTTTAACCGGCACATATTTACCTGGGAAGCCGTTAAATGTTTCGGCAACGTGGAAAGGTTGAGAAAGGAAACGCTGGATTTTACGTGCACGTGCTACCAACATTTTATCTTCTTCACTCAGCTCGTCCATACCCAGGATGGCAATGATATCCTGAAGCTCATTGTAGCGGGCCAAAATTTGTTTTACCCCTTGCGCTACATTGTAATGCTCTTCACCCACAACGTCTGGAGCCAAAATCCGGGAGCTTGATGCGAGTGGATCAACCGCCGGGTAAATACCCATTTCGGAAATTTTACGTTCCAGATTCGTTGTAGCATCCAAATGGGCAAATGTTGTAGCAGGTGCAGGGTCAGTGTAGTCATCCGCAGGCACGTAGATCGCCTGAATGGAAGTAACGGAACCTTTTTTAGTAGAAGTAATCCGTTCTTGCAATTGACCCATCTCAGTAGCCAGCGTAGGCTGGTAACCTACTGCTGAAGGCATACGTCCCAACAGGGCAGAAACCTCAGAACCTGCTTGGGTAAAGCGGAAAATGTTATCAATAAAGAGCAACACGTCACGGCCTTCTTGGTCACGGAAGTATTCCGCCATCGTCAGACCTGTGAGAGCTACACGCAAACGTGCACCTGGAGGCTCGTTCATTTGTCCGAATACCATCGCTGTTTTGTTGATAACGCCGGAATCTCTCATTTCATGGTACAAGTCATTTCCTTCACGTGTGCGTTCACCTACACCCGCAAATACAGAAATACCACCATGCTCCTGAGCGATATTGTTAATCAATTCTTGAATGGTTACGGTTTTACCTACACCAGCACCACCAAACAATCCGACTTTACCACCCTTGGCATAAGGAGCCAGCAAGTCGATAACTTTAATACCGGTTTCGAGCATCTCTGCTTGAGTTGTCAGCTCATCGAAAGAAGGAGCTTGACGGTGAATCGGATTTCTAGCCGTTTCACTCATATCAGCACCATTATCAATTGGCGTACCAAGTACGTTAAATACGCGTCCAAGAGTAGCTTCGCCGACAGGTACTGAAATAGGTGCTCCTAGATCTATGGCTTCAGCTCCACGAACCAAACCATCTGTGGAAGACATGGCAATACAACGCACACGGTTGTCACCTAGATGTTTTGAAGCTTCGAGCGTCAGGTCAATTTTGACTCCGCTCTCCAGCACAGTCCCAATATGAATGGCATTCAGGATTTCCGGAAGCTGTCCACGTTCAAACTCAACGTCGACAACCGGACCCATGATGCTCACTACGCGTCCTTTGTTCATCTTTTGGTTTCCCTCCTACAAGCTTGCACAGCCGCAAATCCGAACCACTCTGATTTGTTTTGCGCCCGCAATTTATCATAATAGTGTAGACTCTGCTATAAAACAGTCGCTATAAGCCTGATTAAGACTGAGCGCTTGCCCCTGCAACGATTTCCGTAATTTCCTGGGTAATAGCCGCTTGACGAGCACGGTTATAGGTCAAGGAAAGCTCACCAATTAACTTGGAGGCATTCTTCGTAGCAGATCCCATTGCCGTCATCTTCGCTCCCAGTTCACTAGCTTTACCATCCAGCAAAGCGCCGTAAATGAGCGTTTCCGCGTAACGTGGCAGCAATACTTCCAGCACTCCTTCTGGTGAAGGCTCATACTCATAGTTAATTGAGGATGAAGCTGTAGCTGAATCCGGTGTCGCCATTGGTAACAGACGGTCAACTGTTGGAATTTGAGTCAATGCGTTGACAAAGCGGTTATAGCATAGATAAAGCTCATCAAATTCTTTAAGTTCAAAGCCTTGTACAGCCTTGCTTGCAATTGTTTTGATATCTGCAAAAGCAGGTGTATCCGACAGATCTGTTACCGATTCAGCGATAGGAAATTCACGACGTCTAAAATAATCCCGTCCTTTTCGCCCAATGATGAAAATCACAAATTCATCCTGTGAACGGTGACGTTCAGAAATCGTCTGTGTAACCTGTCGTAAAATATTGGCGTTATAACCACCAGCCAGACCACGATCAGATGTAATGATGAGATAAGCAGTTTTTTTAACCGGACGCGTTTCCAGCATTGGATGCTTGATGTTATTCGCTCCAGAAGCAATGCTACTCACAACTTCCTTAAGCTTTTCCGAGTAAGGACGAGCCGACTCCGCTTTCTCCTGAGCTTTTCTCAGCTTGGATGCAGCAACCATTTCCATCGCTTTCGTGATCTGCTTCGTACTCTGCACACTTTTAATCTGACGTTTAATCTCGCGCATACCTTTTGCCATGATTTCACCACCTTCAAGCTTCGGCAAAGCCAAAGCTAACTTCGTAAGATTCAAATCCAGCCGGGCATATGTTAAAGGGCCTGTTATTGAGGGTAAAACATGCCAAGGAAGCCAAAACCCGGAGGGCACGCTTCCTTAGGACATCTTTCATCATAAACAGGCAAATTCCAATGTATTAAACCGACGTGGCGAATGATTTTTTGAATTTCTCGATAGCTGCCTTCAAAGCCGTTTCGTTATCAGCCACCAAGTCTTTCGTGTCGCGGATAGATTGAAGCACGTCCTGATGGTCAGACACCATGAAAGACAGGAAGTCTTTCTCAAAACGTTTTACATCCGCTACAGGGATATCATCAAGGAAGCCTTTTACAGCAGTATACAAGCTCACTACTTGTTGCTCTACAGCAAGCGGTTGGTTAACACCCTGTTTCAGAATTTCCATCATCCGTGCGCCGCGATCCAGACGAGCTTTTGTGGATTTATCCAAGTCGGACCCGAATTGGGAGAACGCTTGGAGCTCACGATATTGAGCAAGATCCAGACGCAGGGAACCTGCTACCTTTTTCATCGCTTTAATCTGAGCTGAACCACCTACACGAGATACGGAAATACCTACGTTGATCGCCGGACGTTGCCCTGCATAGAACAAGTCAGCTTCCAGGAAGATCTGACCATCCGTGATGGAAATAACGTTGGTTGGAATATATGCAGAAACGTCGGAAGCCTGTGTCTCGATGAACGGCAATGCGGTAAGTGATCCGCCGCCCAACTCATCATTCAGCTTCGCTGCACGTTCCAGCAAGCGAGAGTGAAGATAGAAAACGTCACCCGGATATGCCTCACGACCCGGTGGACGACGCAGCAACAGGGACAGTTCCCGGTAAGCTGACGCTTGTTTAGTCAAGTCATCATAAACAACAAGGACATGCTCGCCTTTGTACATGAAATACTCACCCATGGCGCAGCCAGAGTAAGGAGCAATGTACAGCAATGGCGATGGTTCGGAAGCAGATGCCGTAACGACAATCGTATATTCCAGCGCACCGTGACGACGTAATGTTTCAACAACTTGAGCTACCGTGGATTGTTTTTGACCAATAGCGACATAAATACATTTCATGCCGTTACCTTTTTGGTTCAAAATTGCATCGATTGCGATAGATGTTTTACCTGTTTGACGGTCACCGATGATCAACTCACGTTGACCACGACCAATCGGAACCATCGCATCAATAGCTTTAATCCCCGTCTGCATAGGCTCATGTACCGATTTACGGGCCATAACGCCTGGAGCCTGACTTTCAACCGGACGGAATTCAGTCGTAGCAATCGGTCCTTTACCATCAACCGGTTGTCCCAGTGGGTTAACTACACGTCCGATCATTGCTTCCCCTACAGGGACCTGCATAATCTGACCTGTACGTTTTACTTGACCGCCTTCACGAATGTCGGAGAATTGACCCAAAATAACAACACCGACATTGCTTTCTTCCACGTTGAGCGCCAAGCCCAATACGCCAGTGTCGAATTCAACCAATTCACCGGCCATAACTTTTTCCAGTCCGTAGACGCGGGCAATACCGTCGCCGACTTCAACAACAGTGCCGACTTCAACGACCTCGATATCATTTTTATATTGTTCAATCTGACTTTTAATCAATGAACTGATTTCCTCAGGTTTGATACTCAAGTGTGTTCACCCCTATCTTCTATACTCGTCTGTTAAAGGATTTCTCGAGACGATCCAGCTTGCCGGCCAGACTGCCGTCGTACAGTGTATCGCCGATAACCACTTTTAATCCGCCCAGCAGACTCGGGTCCACTATATTTTCCACACGGATTGTTTTATGTTCACGGGCTCCGAATTCCTCGGCTACCGCTGTTTTTTCCTGATCACTTAAAGCATAAGTCGAATACACCTTTGCATGAGCAAGTCCCAGCTTGTATTCCTGAATATCGAGGTATCCGGCAAGGAGAGATTCGAACAAATCTGCTCTACTCCGCTGAATCAACAGTTTGATCGTGTTAATTAGCGAGGCAGACAACTTGCCTTCAAAACTGTTAGCCAGAACTTGAAGCTTGACCGCTTCCGTAATGTTAGGAGAATCAATGAATTTACGGATTTCAGCATCCCCCGATACAGCCTCTACAAAAGCACGTAGCTCCTGCTCGGTTTCCATAATGGTCTGTTCCTGCTCTGCCACTTCAAACAAAGCTTTCGCATACCGTTTGGCTACTACCGTATCCCGGCTCATGCTTTGCCTCCTACCTCTTTAAGGTATTGGTCGACAAGCTCTCCCTGGACTTGGTCTTCCTTGATTTCCTTTTGAATCAGTTTGGAAGCAATTTGTACCGAAGCTTTACCCACTTCGCTGCGCAGTTCGGCAACCGCCTTATTACGCTCGCTTGTGATTTCACGAACAGCTTCGTCTTTCAGGCGGACAGCTTCGTCTTTAGCCTGAACAATAATTTGCTCCGCTTGTTTGTTACCTGTTTGTTTTGACTGCTCAATAATGTCGTACGCTTCCTTACGTGCCTGCTGGAGAGCCTGCTTTTGCTCCTCAACATAAGCAGCAGCCTGTTCACGCGTCTGTGCCGCTTCATTCATTTGCTGTAATACAAGCTGACGCCGCTTCTCCATAACGGAAAAGAGAGGTCCGAATGCATAACGCGTCAGTAACCAGTACAAGATCAAAAATGCAATGATTGTGAAAACGATACTTGTCCAATTTAAACTCAATTGAAGTCACTCCTTTCCGGTGAACGTCAGTACTAGTTATCTCTTAAGCCAAGCAACAAAGAAGGCGCGGATGGCTGTGGCCTTCCCCGCCAAACCTTGCAAGTTTCAAATTATTATGCCTTAGCGTAGAAAATAAACGCCAGAACGACCCCGATAATAGGCAAGGCTTCAACCAGACCTACACCGATAAACATTACCGTTTGCAAAGTTGATTTAGCCTCAGGCTGACGAGCGATACCTTCAACTGTTTTACTTACAATCAGACCGTTACCAATACCTGCGCCGAGCGCACCCAAACCTACTGCGATAGCTGCTGCTATTAATGCCCAAGCTCCCATTTAAAAAATCCTCCTTAGAGATGTGTATTTGTGTTGTACATGTATTTGCAGTTAAGAGCGAAGCGTACTCCTGAACTTAACTAAAAACCCGAAACTAATTTTACCTAATGCTCTTCTTCATGCGTGTCAATTGCCTGCGAAATATATACGAACGTCAAAATGGTGAAGACGAACGCCTGAATACTGCCGACAAAAATACTGAATCCTTGCCAGACCACGAGTCCCAATACGGAAGCAATCCAGCCTCCTACACCAAGTGCTGTCAATTTCAGCAGGACACTGATCAAAACTTCGCCGGCAAAAATATTACCGAATAGACGCATACCATGTGTCAACAGTTTTGAGAACTGCTCAATCAAGTTAATTGGCAAAAAGAATGGAAATGGCTGAATGTAATGCTTGAAGTAAGCTTTGGTATTACGGAAAATCCCCAGGAAATGAACCAGGACAAAGATCATCAAAGCCAGTCCAATGGATACCCCTGCATCTGCGGTAGGTGATTTCCACCAGCTGATACCTACATGGGCAGCTTCGCCTGAGTGAGACGCCTGTGCTTGTTCTATTGCTTCTTTGACAGGAATGATTTCATGTCCAAATACTTGGGCACTTTGTACATTATCGAATTCGGTCACAATCCCGAACGGTAAGCCCAGCATATTTCCGACGAAGATGAACATGATCAGCGTCATCCCCAAAGAGAGGAATGGCTTCCCTTTTTTCAAATCCATCGTGCTGGTAATCAGTCCTTGAACAAATTCGACGACCCATTCCATAAAATTTTGCAGCTTGCTTGGATTGTCCACAGACAAATTGCGCGTTGCAGCAAATGCCAGTCCAAATACAATCGCGCAAGTCACAACTAGCATAATAATGACGGACAAGTCAATGTTAAACCCGCCCAATTGGATAATCGGTGATTCATGCAACATGTTTTCTCACCCCTTTCTCAGTTGAGCCATCATTTTTCCTGTAGCGCGAATATGATGCCTATAATTAAAAGAAGAAATTGTCCAGTCACCAGGCTTGCCATTACAGCGATCTCATGGAAATAGGCCGGAAATTCTAGCGCCAGCACTACTGCCAAAATAGAGGTCCCTACTCGAACGCCAAAGCCAATGCCCACCTTTTTCTTCTTGCCTTCACCGGCGGCTGCATTCGCAACCTGTCGAATTTTGTAGGCCATATACAGCACATTAAGACAGCTTACTCCCGTTCCCAGAATGATTCCGTGAGCAATGTCACGATGTTGGGGCATGAAGGCGGAGACCAGGAAACACAGAGCCATAATACCAAGCGCTACGATCCATAACATTTTTTGCATACGGGTCATCTCATTCATGGTTATCCCTCAATACCTTTCCGATCACAAGGGCAATACTTAATGCGCCTACAACCAAGCCTGCGAGAACGCTTACGCCAATCCAAATTCCGGAGCCACCAAGTTTGGCATCGAGCCACTTTCCGGCATAGAAACCACCCAGTGTGCATATCGCCAAATCAATGCCGATCGCGCTCACTAATCCAATTGCCTTGAAGGCATTTCCGGTGTTATTTCGGTTGTTGTTTTGCTTGGAAGGTTTGACCACTTTTCCATGTCACCCCTGCAATTCCAGTCCATTTTACTTAAATATAAGATGCTTTGTCAATTGAGATATTTTAGCGCCCTAAAGTATAAAATCAAACGACAAAGCATCTTAAATTGCTGTATCCCTTGGTAACCGTACAGTTTAACTGTATGCTTGCCTTGTAAAGAATAATTATATCGGACGAACACCTTTTGTGAACATTGTGTGAAATTCTTCAGGACGTTCGGATTGAACGCCATAATGGTGCAAAATCGCATTGACAATTCTTACTGATGCTTTTCCATCGCCGTAAGGATTCGCTGCCTGACTCATAGAATCGTACAACGCGGAATCTGTCAAAAGTGCCTTGGTCCGATTGTACACGTTCTCTTCGTTCGTACCCACCAGTTCCAAGGTGCCCGCTTCAATTCCTTCCGGTCTTTCAGTCGTATCACGCAGCACCAGAACAGGTACTCCGAACGAAGGCGCTTCTTCCTGAAGCCCACCGGAATCTGTAAGGATCAGATGTGTATGTGGGTAAAAATTGTGCAGATCAACGACATCCAGCGGATCAATCAGCTTAATACGCGGATGGTTGCCTAAAATCTCAAATGCAGGTTCCTTCACAGCCGGACTCGGATGAACCGGATAAACAATAGCGATGTCCTCAAACTCATCTGCAATTCGCTTAACTGCATTAAAAATCTGACGGTGCGGTTCCCCTTGGGATTCCCGGCGATGTGCTGTCATAAGAATCAGGCGTTTGCCCTGAGCCCAGTCCAGTACAGGGTGCTCGTAATCCTGGCGAACCGTATACTGAAATACGTCAGTCACTGTATTGCCTGTAACATATATTCGCGATTCAGGCTTATTTTCCTTCCGCAAATTTCCAGCCGATAAAGAAGTAGGCGAGAAATGCAGATCAGACAGTACGCCTGTAAGCTGACGGTTCATTTCTTCAGGATATGGAGAAAGCTTGTTCCACGTCCGCAAACCCGCTTCCACATGCCCTACTTCAATCTGCTGCATAAAGGCTGCATAGCTGGCGAGGAAAGTGGTCAGCGTATCGCCATGAACCAACACGATATCGGGCTTGGCCTCACGCAATACAGGTTCCAGACCTTGAAGTACCCGCATGGAGATTTCATTTAGTGTCTGGCGATCCTTCATTACGTCCAGATCATAGTCAGGGTGAATATTGAAAACTTCCAGAACCTGATCAAGCATCTGGCGATGTTGAGCCGTAACGCATACCACGGACTCGATATGCTCCGGGTGACGCTGAAGCTCCAAAATAAGAGGAGCCATCTTAATCGCTTCCGGACGCACACCAAAAATTGTCATCACTTTGATTTTGGACATTTTCTGTTGAACCCCTTTTCATAATAAATGTCCGCTTCACAGATCTTCCATTATTTAAAATAAGGACCTGTCATAACGTCCATAGATTTTGCCGAACCGCCAAAGCAGTCTACTTGGTTCCGTACAAGCGGTCTCCCGCGTCACCAAGACCCGGAATGATATATCCATGATCATCCAGACGCTCGTCCAGTGCAGCGACATAGATGTCTACATCAGGATGCGCATCCTGCACAGCTTTGACTCCTTCAGGAGCAGCAATCAGATTCATCATTTTAATTTGAGTGCAGCCTCTCTTTTTCAACACATCAATCGCCGCAATTGCCGAGCCACCCGTTGCAAGCATCGGATCAATCACGATCAATTCGCGCTCAGTTACATCTGTAGGCAGCTTCGTATAGTATTCTACGGGTTGCAGCGTCTCAGGATCGCGGAACAGTCCCACATGGCCCACC
This sequence comes from Paenibacillus sp. FSL L8-0158, assembly GCF_038592965.1. Lineage (GTDB taxonomy): Bacteria > Bacillota > Bacilli > Paenibacillales > Paenibacillaceae > Paenibacillus > Paenibacillus polymyxa_D. The sequence continues at coordinate 5,335,537 of NZ_CP151949.1, forward strand.
TTTGCTGCAGGCAGCAGTTTTACTACGCCATCCAGCATACCCAAGCCTGCACGCAGAATCGGAATAAGACCCAGCATACGTCCGGAAATCACTTTACCTTCTGTCTCAGCAACCGGTGTCTGCACCGTAATGCTTTCCAGCGGGATATCCCGTGTAATTTCATAAGCCATCAATGTTGCCACTTCATCCACCAGCTCGCGGAAATCCTTGGTGTTGGTCCGCACATCGCGGATAAATGTAAGTTTGTGTTGGATCAAAGGGTGATCACAAACCACCAGTTTCGCCATAATATATTCCCTCCGGTATTATCGTCACGTTCTTTCGCACCAGCATATCGAACTATCCTGAGTCGAAAGGATCTATGTAACCTATTTGTACAAACCAAATAAGCACAGATGCAATGCGTGCCTGTAAATCCTGTTTATTATAACATTCCCTTGATTGATTTAACACCTGCCACTGTAACCTTTTGTCAAGGGAAAGATATGACATGTAAAATACTTAATAGGACCATTTTTATGTGACTTTCGTCACACAAAAACACGTCAAAAAGGCTCTGACGACCCTTGACCGTCAGAGCCTGCGGGCTTTAAGCTTCCTGCCCGAGCTTTAGCCTTTGCATCCTCATGCAGGGCTATTCTTTTATCTATACTTCAAATTGTCCCATGCCCCCTGAAATTGCTGAAGCATTTCATCCTTTGTGATAACCCCTGCAATATAGGCTTGCATACTGCTGCTTAAATCCTGATTCAGCCCCTTCGGAAAGCGTTGGAAGTTCCAACTCCATATCTTGCCTTCCCTCACATGCCGAGATATTTCTGCACCTAGATCGCCTGTCGTCTCGTCGCTGGACGTAATACTTTTGAAGGCAGGAACAAACTTAAATTCCTTGGTGATATAATGCTTGCCTGTTTCTGATGTGACCAACCAATTGAGGAATTCTTTTGCCTCCTGCTTCACAGGCGAATTTTTGTTGACCACCCAGTTCGAAGCCACTCCCACAGCGAGTCTACCTCCTGTGGAGGGATCATTGTCTATAGGCGCAGGCAGAATACCCAAATTCAAGTTAGGATTAATTCCATCCATTTGTGGCTGCGTCCAGTTCCCCTGGTGCATCATAGCAGCCTTACCTGTCGAAAATAGTGTCACTTGTGTATTGTAATCCGTCGTGAGCGGATTGCGGTTCCCATATTTTATAGTCAGGTCAAGCAACTTCACCCACTGATCGAACACGGGATTACCGGGGATGCGAGCCGTTCCTTTGTTTAAATCCTCAACATAACTTTCCGGGTTCGGCTGTCTGGCAAACGGGATATTGATAAAATGGTTCCCCAGAACCCACCATTCCGCATACCCGTTAGCAAAAGGTATAATCCCTGCCGCTTTCAGTCGCTTGGCTGCTTCCTCCAGTTTATCTATCGTCTGAGGCAGTTTAGTTATGCCCGCTTTTTTGAACAAATCCTTGTTATAAACAAAACCAAATCCCTCGAGATTCATAGGCTGTCCATAAATCTTACCGTTAACCGTCATCGGCTTACGAGCGAAATCGTCCAGATCCTTCACCCATGGCTGATCCGACAAATCCTCCAAGTACTCCAACCACGTATCGCGGTCCTGGTAGCCCTCATTTGTAAAAATGTCCGGCTGATCGCCTGATGCGAATTTAGCCTTCAACGAAGCACCGTAGTCCGTACCACCACCGACAGATTGGATATCCAGCTTGATGCCAGGGTGTGTTTTTTCATATTCTGCCTTCAGCTTATTTAGCGGTTCCGAAATCTCTACTTTGAATTGATAAATGTGTATCGTTTTCGTCTCACTCTGTTGAGCCTTCGTATTTCCACAACCTGCAAGTGTACATCCGAGCAGCACCATCAAGGAGATGACAAATAACGCTGTTTTTTTCATCGATTATCCCTCCCATCAGCCTTTGACCGCGCCGGCTGCAATGCCAGAAACGATGTATTTTTGCATCACCAGAAAAAACACAACAATTGGCGTGATCCCCAACACCAGTGCTGGCAGCGCCAAGTCCCATTGCTTGGTGTACTGACCAAACAACATATAGGTTGCAATCGGAATGGTACGCAGCTCAGGATCATTCAAAATGAGCGAAGGCAACAGATAGTCATTCCAGATCCATAAGGTATTCAAGATAAGCACGGTTACGAACATAGGCAGCAGCAGTGGACAAACGATGCGAAAGAACACCCCGTACCGGGATGAACCGTCCACCCTTGCCGCCTGCTCGATCTCAATAGGTACCGTTTTAATAAAGCCATGAAAAAGAAAAACGGATAAAGGCGCTCCAAAACCCAGATAACATAAGATCAGTCCCGGTATACTGTTGTTCAAGCTCAATACGTTGGACACTTCCATAAGCGGCAACATAATCGATTGAAAGGGAACTACCATCGCAGCCACAAGCAAACCGAACAGGAACCGGTTAAAACGAGTGTCATGCCGAACCATCTGGTAAGCGGCCATCGAGCTGATTAGCAGCAAAAGCGCATTACTGACGATCGTGACAATCAGTGAATTCCCCAGTGCTGTGGGAAAGTTTATTTTATTCCAGGCGTTAGCATAGTTTTCAAAACGGAAGGTTGTCGGCCACGAAGCGGAATGGGCCAAAATGTCGCCAAAGGATTTAACGGAGTTTACGAGCAAAAAATAAAACGGAACCAGAAAGATTAACCCGATCACAATTAGCAATATTTCAGCAGCCCATGTGCCCAAACGATAGTTTGACGTTTTTTCCATTACATTTCGACCTCCTTTTTCTTCGTGAGACGCACCTGAATGCTGGTAATGATTGCAACGACCACAAAGAAAATCATAGCTTTGGCAGTCCCCAATCCAAGTCGGTTATTTGTAAACGCTTCATTATATATATCCAACGCTACAGACTCTGTCGACTTGAAAGGTCCCCCCTTGGTGAGAGCCAAATTCAACTCAAATACTTTAAAGGACCAGGATATCGCCAGGAACAAGCAGACGGTCACCGCTGGCATAATAAGCGGCACTACAATATAACGCAAAATCTGTCTTCGGCTCGCGCCGTCGATTTGAGCCGATTCAATCAGGGCATGCGGGACATTATTTAACGAGGATATGTAAATAACCATGAGATAACCTGCATATTGCCATACAAACACAATGACAGTTCCCCAAAAAGCAGTTGGCCCATCACCCAGCCACGGCAGTTTAAAAAAGGAAAGCCCTGTTGCCTCCCCTACCGCAGAAAAGCCGCGTACAAATATAAATTGCCAGATGAAACCGAGCAGCAAGCCGCCAATCATATTGGGCATAAAAAATACAGTCCGCAGTGCATTACGGGTACGCAACGGTTTGGTAAGTGCATAGGCTAGGAAAAAGCCAATCAGGTTCGTCAGAATGACACCACATACGGTAAACCGAACTGTAAACCAGAACGCATTACGGAAATCTGGATCATCCCTAAATATATGAACGTAATTCCCTAGCCCGAGCCATCGGATATTCTCAGATACTCCATCCCAGTTCGTCATAGAATAATACAGTCCCAGCAGGAACGGAATGACCATAATCAAGACGAAAAACAACGCCATCGGTCCCACGAATACAAGTTGCTGCAATAATTGCGCGGATTTTCTTTGACTCAATGCAATCACTCCTTTGTCGTAGATATGAAGGAAGCGCGCGCGCATAAACCCTTACTGTAATCGCTTATTACCCAAAAATGTAAGTTTCGAGTCGTTCGGAAGCAAAAAAAGGCTGTTCTCCTCCGGCTTACGGAAGGAAAACAGCCTATAACATAAAGATTATGAATGTCGATGAATTAGTATTGAGTTCCTGGATAGATCGGGAACTTGTCTGTCAACTCGCCAACCGCTTGGCTTGCTTTGGACAATACAGTATCATCTTTCGGGTTTTTAAGAGTTTCAGCAATGATTTTACCGATTTTGACCATAGCCTCTTCATCCATCCCACGAGATGTTGCAGCAGGTGTACCAATACGAATCCCGCTGGTTACGAATGGACTGGTCGGGTCAAAAGGAATCGCATTCTTATTGACTGTGATGCCCACGGAATCCAATACATGCTCCGCTTCTTTACCTGTGATATTCAAATTGCGCGTATCCAACAGCATCAGATGGTTATCCGTACCACCGGATACAATGTTAATCCCTTCAGCCAACAGTGTTTCAGCCAGCACCTGTGCGTTGCGAACTACGTTTTGCGCATAGGTTTTGAACGATGGCTGGAGCGCTTCACCCAAAGCAACCGCTTTGGACGCGATCACATGCATCAGTGGCCCCCCTTGAGTACCAGGGAAAATAGCTTTATCAATCGCTTGCGCCCATGCTTTGCGAGTCAGAATCAGACCCCCACGCGGACCACGTAGCGTTTTGTGTGTCGTTGTTGTTACAAATTGGGCATGCGGAACTGGACTTGGGTGAATTCCCGCTGCCACGAGACCTGCAATATGTGCCATATCCACCATAAACAGAGCACCTACATCATTGGCAATGGAAGCAAAAGCTTCAAAATCAATAGTACGCGGATATGCACTCGCGCCAGCTACAATCAGACGAGGACGGTGCTTGAAGGCTGCCTTGCGCACTTCATCGTAGTCGATGCGGAAGTTGTCTTCGCGTACACCGTAAGCAGCAAAGTTATACAACAAGCCAGAAGCGTTAACCGGACTTCCGTGTGTCAAATGGCCACCATGCGCCAGATTCATACCCAGTACAGTATCTCCAGGTTTGAGAGCCGCCAGATACACCGCCATGTTGGCTTGTGCTCCAGAGTGGGGCTGCACGTTAGCATGCTCGGCACCGAACAGTTCTTTTGCGCGGTCACGTGCGATATCTTCAACGATATCTACATGCTCACAGCCACCATAGTAGCGTTTGTTCGGGTAACCTTCAGCATATTTATTCGTCAGCACGGAGCCCATGGCTTCCATTACTGCTTCACTGACAATGTTCTCGGATGCGATTAGCTCGATATTGTGGCGTTGTCGTTTCAGTTCAAGTCCCATTGCTTCCATCACTGCTGGGTCACTTTTACGCAGGTGTTCCATCATGATTGATTACTCCCTCTCCATAGTCAATTGTTGGGTATACAAGCAAACGCCTGCTCCTCTGTTGGGTACCTCATCATCATTGCAAAAACGATTAGTACAAACATGTCGCCATGCCAAATGCTAATCGCAGTTTCCGCCGACTTCTTGCTCCAGACTGTACACCGCCCGTTGTCCGCCAATAAGTGGAGGACGGGTGAACGCCGCTGTCACACGTGCTTCGCCAATCCAGCGAAGGCTTGGGCGAAATGGAACAGCAATCGGTCGCAAATGCATGCCAATCAGCGTTTCGCCGATGTCTATCCCGGCATGAGCCTGCACGTTCGCCGCCAAACACGCGTCGCTCATAGAACGATAGGCGACGGTAGCCATAGAGCCTCCTGCTGTACGAATAGGAACAGCTGCAACCTCCATCAGTCCCAGTCGCTCCAGCACAGCCCGCTCAACGACCAGCGCTCGGTTCAAATGCTCACAGCATTGAAACGCCACATCAAAGCCATACTCTCTGCGAACGGACTCTACTCCAGACAACAGTTGCTGAGCCACATCGAGCGCTCCCGCCGTGCCAATTCGACTTCCAGCCACTTCACTTGTGCTAACGCCAATAACCAGCAGGCGACCAGCCTTGAGACTGGCTGCTTCTGCGATTTCCCGCGCGACAGAAGTGGTCTGTGCTTCCAGCGAAATCTCATGATCCAATTGTCCCACCATTGGAACCTCCTTTGGTTGAACAGCCTCTCAGAGACTAGGCACGGTCTCATGCCCCAAGTTCAACACACTCTCTCCTGATCACAATCTGACTATATTATAGCCGATGTTTCAGTTTTCGAGCAGAAAAAATGGAAGAACCTTTAAAGCAATCAACTCTCAGCTAAAAATCTGGCATAGCTCGTATATGAAAAAAGAGCAGTCCACACCTATGTGGAATTGCTCTTTTGCCCAGGCGACCGGCCGTATATCCGATGCTCCATCGTGGTTAATCCCACTTTTGTCGCCAGTTACATCGGATTCTCATTTTTCCACCTTATCTTAACGGATTAACCGTCGAAAATCAACAGATTCCGTACAAAATAGATGAGTAAGAGCGATTTTATTCGGAAGACGCCTTTAGCTTGTCCAGCAGCTTATGCAGTGCCGTGCGGATTTCCGCAGCTGTGACATCGTAGTCTTCTCGCGAACCGCCAAACGGATCTGAAATATCAAAGCCCGGAATCCGTTGGTGTAATTCAATCATTCGTTCACGCTCCTGCGCCGATAGCTCTTGTCCGAGTGAAGCCATCAACTGCTGTGAAGCATATAAACCATCCAACTCCTGTACATCATTCAACACCGCATCCCGGTTCTCCACATATTCCTTAAGCGTAAATACTTTGCCCGCCGTTTGGGGAAAGCGCTGAATTACGTGCTGTTTATGTCCTTGCGTCAAGGTTAAGATCAGATGCGCCCACCCGGCAAGCCCGTCACTCAAAGGGGTTGAGGTGATCTGATCGGATATATCGTGATCACGTAGAACCGCCTCTGCATGTCGGGATATCGGCGTGCCTTCCATCGCTGCCACTCCCGCAGAACGCACTTCCAGTTCTAGTCCATGCTCATCAGCCAACTTACGCAGCATCCCTTCAGCCATTGGACTGCGACAGGTATTCCCTGTGCATACAAATAAGATATTCTTCAACGTTTTCACCCCCCGTATGTTAAAAAATATATAAACAGAGGATTACTATAATCCTAATCCCTTACTTTAACCCTGCACTTATTTTACACTGTCTGCGCTAAAATCAAAACATAAACATAAAGCCGAATGCCAGCAAAATGGCACCGCCCACTGCTTCCCCGTAATCTCCTAGATTACGGCTGACCTTGCGACCCAGCAGCAGGCCCAACATCGCCATTGCTCCTCCGCAAAAACCAAATGCCAGAACGGACAGCACCAGATCACTCTGGAACATCCCCAGTGACACTCCTACAGAAAATGAATCCACGCTCACCCCAAGTGCAAACAGCAAAAGACCTAAAGGCGAACGATGATCCAATACCTGTACGCCGTCCCCTTTGAAGGAATTATACACCATATGCCCGCCTAAAAGGATGAGTAGCCCCCCTGCGAAGTAGGTCGTCACATGACCTAATAAAGAACTCATATAATGGCCTGTGAAGATTCCCAGCAATGGCATCAGAATGTGAAAAAAACCAATAACAGTGCTGATGCGCAGCACGTCTCGCAGGCGTATCCCCTTCATGCCGATCCCTACACCCAGCGATAACGCATCCATTCCTAGCGCTACCGCCATGATCAGAATCGTTACAACCTGCCCGGCATGGGCAGAGGCTGTCAGCATACTCCATCCCTCCATTATCCGTCTGTTCTTGTACACGTTATGCGGACAAGGGGCAAATCAGTACAAGCATACACTGAAAGTACCCAATACCGAGACGAGGAGGGAGGAGATTTAATATAAGAGGCTCTGATTCGACAGTAGCTACAGGCGGACGATTCGGTGACCTGCCGCTTTAAGCAGGCGGTTCATAACGGCGTCGCCCAATCCCTTCGGCGGACAGGATTCCGCCAAAATGTAGGTGACGCCGTCCTCGTCGCAGCGGCGCAGCACGCCGTACAGGCGCTGCGCTGCCTCATGGAGCGCGTCCAGCTTGCCTAGCGTGTAGACGCGTTCTCCGGCGTAGCCGGCGGCGTGCTCGTCGAACGCGAGCACTGCCGTGCGCTCCCCGCTGGCGGAAGCCTCCGCCAGCGCAGCGCGAATCCAGCCCGTCACTTCAACGGACGACGGGCCTTGTACCACGCTCAAGCGGCCTCGCGGCGCGTAGTGCGTGTACTTCATGCCCGGTGAGCGCGGCGCCGGGCTGTCCGCGTCTTCCCCGGGCGTAGCAGCCAACGCCGGGTCCAGCACGACGGCGCGAGCAACCGCAGCGAGCTGCTCAGCCGTCACGCCGCCGGGACGCAGGATGGTGACGGTTCCGTCGTCACCCGCCTGCACCACCGTGGACTCCAGTCCCACCCCTGTGGGACCTCCGTCTAAAATGCCGCCGATGCGGTCCTCCAGATCCTCCCGCACATGCTGTGCTAGGGTCGGACTAGGTCTTCCCGAACGATTGGCGCTTGGCGCAGCCAACGGACAACCCGCTTCAGCGATCAAGCGCAGCGCTATCGGATGATCTGGCATGCGCACACCAACCGTGTCCAGACCGGCTGTCACACGTGATGACAGTGCCTGCGGCACCACTGGCAATACGAGAGTCAGTGGTCCCGGCCAGAACATATTCATCAGCGCCCGGGCTGTATCGTTTATTTTTGCTACCATACCCTCTAATTGATCAGCATCAGAAATATGTACAATGAGCGGGTTATCGGAGGGACGCCCTTTGGCAGCGAATACCGCCTCCACCGCTTTTGTACTACGAGCATCGGCCCCCAGGCCGTACACGGTCTCCGTAGGAAAGGCTACCGTCTCTCCAGCTTGGAGGAGTAAGGCGGCCTCGCGTATGCCCTTTTCCGCCGTGATCAGAGTCTGTTCATCCCAAATTTCGTCAGAAACATCCCCGTCAGTGTTGCTCACAGGAACCAAACATCTTACATCCCACCATTGTGTATGGGAAGACTTCAATGCCTGCTTCAGCTCGCGAATTCCCTGTTCATCTAGCTTTTGCTCAGGTTTTTCCTTTTGCACAAATTCTCCGCGCAAGTCTTGCATTTGATTCGATTTATCGCTCATATCAGATCATCCCATATCTTATTGTCATACAAGCCACTTATTTCGTTTGATCCCCATAAAGCTACTTTGAAAGATCAGTTCATTTGGCTCTGCCATGTGTATATCTATCGTAAGTTCCATTATAGCATATGGGGAAACTTACACTCCTCAACGTTTAGGCAAACAAACCACTCACCCAGTTACACAGTCCCGTAAGTGCATCCCACAGAAAAAAACGTACTTCTGGCTCCTTGTCAGTAGCATTCGTCCGACTATCTCCGTGATTCGTTTTTGCTGATACCGTTTGTGCCGTTGCTTCCCCACTGCCTGCATCAATAAAACATAGCGGAGGAAACAGCACGCACCACCAATTTTGACCTTTTCCTTGCCCCAGCGTAACCCGAAGTGCCTCATAATTCCCTGCCGGGTAGACAAGACCACCGTACATTTTCGTTGGGAAAGGTACGCTCGCCAGTTCCACCTGATGATCATACGCAATGCCGCGACGAGCCAGTTCCATACCTACCAAACGGTCAATTTCAGGTAAATGAGCATCAATCAATGATCTCGCTTGGTCTAAGCTTTGCGGGTTTTCCAGCTCACCCACCCAGGCATTCATCTGCTGTACAATAGCGTCCCGTATTTCGCGTTTAACCAACTGATCCTCCGGGCGATCCGAATTGGCCAAAATACGCAGTCGAATGGAATCATGTGGAATCACTTTCAGCCCTGCTGTTGCCACTCCTGAAGCTAAGATTCCTCTTGTTCCAGTGGTCATAGCGGCATCCGTTTTTTGACCTTCCCAAGACATCATTAATATCGAAATACAAAATAATATCATTGCAGCTTGCTTTACCCAACTTCTCATCTTCGTCCCCCCAAACCCAAACTCTATCATGTCTATCAGTCTGTCCGGATTGGGAGAATCTAAACCTATGAGTCTCTTAAAATGCTCAGGGCAAAGGTTTGTTTATGATCTGCGAATATGAAAAAGCCCAGATTTCACAATCTGGACCTTTTCGTTACACCGTTTTACTTTATACAAATATCCATTCGTATCTACTTACTTACAATCCACGCATACTAAGCTTTTTTCTCCTTCGTCAAGCTCGCTCTGGAAGGCTGTGGCAGATCATCCTCCAGCTCCTGACCGTGAATCTTAATGCTCATAATGACGCCCATACTCGCCATGTTGATAATCAGAGAAGTCCCGCCGTAACTAATGAACGGCAGCGTAATCCCTGTCAGCGGCATGATATTGAGGAAAGCGCCGATATTTTCAAAAATCTGATATAGCAGCATGGAGACAATTCCGACAATTATATATGGTCCTGACCGTTCCCGACACTCTAGCGCAATGACAATCATCCGGTAAATTAGAATAAAGTACAACACCAGCAATAGCGACGAACCAGTAAAGCCAAACTCCTCCGCCACTACAACAAAGATCGAGTCTGCATACGTATACGGCACACGCCCCGATTGAACTGAGCTACCTTTTGTAAATCCTTTACCCAGCATGCTACCTGAGGCTATGGCCAGCCTACCATTACCAGTCTGATATTTAGCATCTCTAGTGGCCTTCTCTGGAACCAACCAAGGATCAAAGCGGTTAACCAAGTGAGGTTTTCCAATGGTATCAGATAAAAAATGTTTAGCCTGGTCATGATAATGTGTGTACCAAAATATTCCCGAGCTAGCCGTTCCTGCTATGAGCAGTAAACCAATCAACGCATGAGCCATCTTTATATTTCCAATCCAAAACATTCCAAACATGATAATAATATAACTTAGTGCATTACCTAAGTCATTCTGAGCCAAAACAAGCACAAAAGGTAGAAAAGTGATCATACTAATCGGCACTACATCACGCCAGAAGAGCATTTGTGCTCTTTGCTTATTCCTACGCACTAATACATAGGCCATAAAGAGAACCAGGATTAATTTAAATAATTCCGCAGGCTGGATACTTAATCCCCCTATATCCAGCCAACCAGATGCATTATTCTTCTTTTCACCTACAAAGATTGTTAACAAAAGTAGCAAAATCCCAAATCCATAAATATATAGGGAATGCCTTACAAACAAGCGATAATCGAAAATACTCAGACTCAAAATCACCAGAAAACCAAGCACATAAAAGATAATCATTTTGATGTAGTCATTACCATGACCCTGTCCTGTTTTTTCAAAATAGATACCCGCACTGTATGTTGCACATACACTAATGACCATCAACATCGCAAGGATGAAAATGATACCCGTATCCATCTTTTTCAATTTACGAAGCATAAGAATCCTCCAAATCAGGTAGTCGACTATATCTTCTTATTCTAAAGTAATTGTATAGCAAATGAAACTGCCGATAAAATGTACAATTTTTCATCAAAATCCGACATCGTATTTATGAATACATATATAACATCAGTCCCTTAGGCTCATTCAAATCTTTCTTTTTTTACGAGATAATACAAATATACAAAAAAAAGGAGGGTCGTGGTTTGCTATCGGATAAAAAAATATTTTAAATATGGAGGGCTAAATCATGTTTCTTAGAAAAGTGAGTTTAATTTTAGTTGCATTGACTCTGAGTATCTGTTCATTCGGGAATATAAGCTTTGCTGAAAAAGCACCTGAATCTGAAGCTAGCCAAGTGGTTAAAGATTTCCTCACATCTATGGTAAGTGGTGACTTTACAAAAGCTACATCTTTGGTTGTGGATCAGCGCTTCTCCAACTCTGAGGAACAAATTAAAGAATATAAAGCATTCAGCAACAGTACAGACTTAAGCTCTCTCGAGATCACTTCAGTCGATACTGAAAACAGTAACTCATTATACGTGAACTTAAAGGATAATTCCGGTAAATCTGAAACCGGAAAAGTAATACATGTAAAGAATATTGATGGAGCATGGAAGATCATGTTAGGGAATACTTCAGATGGACAAAGAAATATATCAACAAACGCCTTTGTGGACAGTTTCCAGTATAATGGATTACAATATGGCGCTACCTACACTAGTACTTTTTCTATTCCCAGCGGTGTCAGCAAAATCATGCTACAAGGTTGGCAATACTCCAGTAATTCATATCCAGCTAATGTATCCTATCAGCTTGCCCAAGACGATTGGCTAGGTTATAAGACCCTTGGAGAGCCAGTAGATGTTGACTATGACGGTAATTACTCTATAAATTTGTTCGGAGCATCGTCTGGAAGCAACTTCTGCATTAGAATTTTTGTAGGAAATAGCGCGAATGTTAATCTCTCGGCCAATATTTCCCATCCTTAAAATTTATACATTTTCAATGCAGTAATTAAAAATACCTTCCAGTCCTCCTCTTCAGGAAATCTGGAGGGTATTCCAATCCTCTAATACTTCTCTTCATTCTTGACAATTCCAAACGTATCATTCACAAATTCAAACTTTTATACCCAGGACATGTCGTTCAATCCCTGCAAGGTCCGGCACGATCAAGATTGTCTTCCAATGACCTGCCTGTTCCAGCAGGCCAGCCACATCTCTGGCCTGTCCCATCCCCAGTTCAAACCCGATTAGCCGGGGTGGTGCCTGAAGGAGTCCAAGCTGCTCCAGCATTGCCCGATACGGGCCGAGCCCGTCAGGACCACCATCCAACGCCATCCGCGGCTCATGGTCGCGTACCTCTGGCTGTAAGCCAGCGATGTCAGCAGCCGGGATGTACGGCGGGTTGGACACGAGAATGTCCACCGCCGTTCCCGCGAACGGCGTCAGCAAATCGCCCTCGCGGAATTCTACGGCTGCGCCGTTCGCAGCGGCGTTATGAGCCGCCATCTTTAGCGCAGCGGCCGAAATATCCCCAGCCGCCACGCGCCAGCTCGGTCGCTCAGCCGCCAGCGTCACGGCAATCGCACCGCTGCCCGCGCCGATGTCGAGCGCCTGCGGAGCGCCGCTTGGCCACAGCCGATCACCGTGCTGGAGTATCGCCTCGACGAGCAGTTCTGTCTCCGGGCGTGGAATCAGCACCGACGGCGAAACCATAAATGGGCGGCCATAAAATTCCTGCCGTCCGATAATATACTGCGCCGGTTCACCCGCAGCTTTGCGGGCTATAATCCGTTCCCACGCCTCCTTGACGGAGGAAGGGAACGAATCACCCAGAGCGGCGTAAAACGCCGTGCCTTCCAACCCGAGTACATGCTCCAGCAGCAAGCGGGCATTATGCTGGGGTTCCAGAACGCCACAGCTTCCTAAAAAAGAAGAAGCCTCAACCAAGGCTTCTCTGATACTCATGTTCCGTTCCGGCGACATCCGATACACACAATCGCGTTCGTTCCCCAAAACTTAAACCTCTTGTTCCATCAAATCAGCCTGCTCTGCAATCGTGAGCGCCGATACGATTTCTTCGATCTCCCCGTTCATCACCTGGTCCAGCTTATGCATAGTTAGTCCAATACGATGATCCGTTACACGGCTTTGCGGGAAGTTGTAGGTACGTATACGCTCACTGCGGTCCCCGGTACCTACTTTGCTCTTACGCTCGCCTGCATATTTGGCTTCCTCTTCCTGACGCAACATATCCGAAATACGGGCACGCAAAACTTGCAGCGCCTTCTCCTTATTGGAGTTCTGGGATTTTCCGTCCTGACAGGTTGCCATAATACCTGTTGGCATATGCGTTACACGCACCGCCGACTTGGTCGTATTAACGGATTGTCCGCCCGCACCGCTGGAACAGAACGTATCCACGCGAATATCCTTGTCGGAAATTTCAATATCCACTTCTTCTGCCTCAGGCATAACGGATACTGTAGATGTCGATGTATGAATACGCCCACCTGATTCCGTCGTAGGAATCCGCTGTACGCGGTGTGCGCCGCTTTCGAATTTCATTTTGCTGTATGCACCACGACCGTTAATCATGAAAATAACCTCTTTAAAGCCCCCGAGATCATTCATGTTCGCGTCCATCAGCTCTACACGCCAGCCTTGGGTATCGGCATAACGGGTATACATCCGGTACAAATCAGCTGCGAATAGTGCCGCTTCGTCACCACCCGCTGCACCACGAATCTCAATAATAACGTTCTTATCATCATTCGGGTCCTTCGGCAGCAGCAAAATACGGATTTTTTCATCTAGCTCCCGCTTGCGAACACTCAGTTCTTCAATCTCCATTTTGACCATTTCACGCATCTCGTCGTCCAGCTTTTCACCCTGCATGGTTTTTGCAGCTTCTAGCTCTTCAACGACATTTTTATATTCGGTATATGCTTCATAAGCAGGCTGTAAATCAGACTGTTCTTTGGAATAATCTCTAAGTTTTTTGCTATCGTTCGCTACATCCGGATCGCAGAGCAGTTCGCTCAGTTTATCGTAGCGGTCCGCCAATGATTGCAATCGGTCCAACAAGCGATTCACCTCTTCAGTTAAATTAATATGAAGCCAGCTTCAATTTCACTGGCTACAGCTCTTTATTATACCAACTAATTCATGAATTAGCTACAAGAAATACTGACTAATTTAGGATTTTGCAAAAATCCACACGACATGTAATTCAATAAAAAAAGTCGCCGCCCTAATATAGGCAGCGACCACGTAATCTAGCACATTTCAGAACACACATACTTGATACATCGTCTTTTATATATCCGAATCAAGTATTGTACTCTAGAAATTATATATTAAACATTAAAACGGAAATGCATAACGTCTCCGTCCTGCACTACATATTCCTTACCTTCCAGACGAAGCTGACCACGTTCCTTGGCCCCGTTCATCGAACCAGCAGCAACCAAATCGTTGTAGGATACAACCTCGGCACGAATAAATCCGCGTTCAAAATCCGTATGAATTACGCCCGCAGCACCCGGTGCCTTCGTTCCTTTGTGAATAGTCCAAGCGCGAACTTCCTGCACACCTGCCGTGAAATACGTATACAGGCCCAACAAGCGATATGCTGCTTTAATCAGACGGTTCAATCCGGATTCAGCCAATCCCAGTTCCTCGAGGAACATCGCCTTGTCTTCGCCTTCAAGCTCAGCAATTTCAGATTCTACCTTGGCGCTAATCGGCACCACTTCTGCATTTTCAGCCACGGCAAAATCGCGTACCTTTTGCACATATGGATTGCTGTCGGCTTCCGTTACACCATCTTCGCTAACATTAGCGGCGTAGAGTACAGGCTTCATCGTCAGCAAATGAAGATCGCGTACAATCAGCCGTTCTTCATCCGACAATTCTAAGCTACGCGCAGGTTTATCAGCATATAGCGTTTCCTTGATCCGCTCCAGCACTTCAACTTCTTGGGTGTACTGCTTGTTGCCACCCTTCATGTTTTTGCGGGAACGTTCAATACGCTTGTCTACGCTTTCGATATCCGCCAGAATCAGTTCCAAATTAATGGTCTGAATGTCGCTGATCGGGTCAATTTTGCCGTCTACATGGGTAATGTTCTCATCTTCAAAGCAACGTACCACATGTACAATCGCATCCACTTCACGAATATGAGCCAGAAACTTGTTACCCAGACCCTCGCCCTTGCTCGCACCGCGCACAAGTCCTGCAATATCAACAAATTCAAATGCCGTTGGCACCGTTTTATTCGGCACAACCAGTTCGGTCAACTTATCCAGCCGCTCGTCCGGTACTTCAACGACGCCTACATTGGGGTCAATTGTACAAAATGGATAGTTTGCGGATTCCGCACCCGCCTGCGTTATTGCGTTAAAAAGTGTTGATTTGCCCACATTCGGCAAGCCCACAATCCCCGCTTTTAAAGCCATAATCAGAACAACTCCCGTTTATATAAAATATGCGTTATGCCATCCGTTAGTTTACCAACCCACATTATATATGAGAACCTATACATGCGGCAAGCATACGGTTATGGAATTCAGGATTTTACTATATCCCTATTTAGATTTCTTTGCTCATCTGGATATCTGTAATCCGATAGCCCGACTTGCGATATACATGCAAAGCTCGCTCATTATGCCCAAATACATGCAAACCGATGCGGACAGCTCCAAGTC
The DNA here is from genome assembly GCF_038592965.1 of Paenibacillus sp. FSL L8-0158. GTDB lineage: Bacteria > Bacillota > Bacilli > Paenibacillales > Paenibacillaceae > Paenibacillus > Paenibacillus polymyxa_D. The sequence goes on from NZ_CP151949.1 coordinate 5,351,320, forward strand.
TGCGAGCCTCCTGTTCCAAAGCCTCCATCGCCAGCGTACCTAGACCCCTCCCCTGGTATGAATCGTAGACAAAAATATCCAGTAGAAAAGCTTCTTTTCCTTGCGCGCCGTCCGTAATATTGAACCAGATATAGCCAGCTTCCTCCTGACTCTGCCCCCCGGCATTGGAAAACATCAACATATACAGGTGAGCATGAGGTGTGTCTAGTCTCTGTGGCAGGTATCGAGCAAAACTTTCTGCCGCTCGCTCTGGTGCTTCTTCAACCGTCCATGTACCTGCTTGGATTTTCTCATCCGCATAGTCGGCAAGCGAGCGTTGTTCAAATCGATCATATTGCTCCACATTCATCGGAACCAATGTAATATGTCCGCTCATCCGTTTACCTTCTTTCTTAGTCGAGTCGTATCTTTGAGCCCTTCTATTCCATCTACCCCAATACCAAACATGACCGTTCGGAGTTCCATTTCGACCTGCTCCAAACGTGCTTCCAGCGCTTCACTGGAGGCGACCGCAGAACCGAGCAAAGAACGCCCAAAACCAGCCATGTCTGCTCCTAAAGCAAGTGCCTTCGCCGCATCGACGCCGTCTCTCAGTCCACCGCTGCCGATCAGAGCACCATGTGGCTGAACGGCTCTAACTTCCACGATACAATCAGCGGTCGAATTACCCCAATCCGCAAACGCCTCCGCCGCCGCGCGACGCACAGGATCAGGATTGCGAAATTTCTCCACTTGGCTCCAGCTTGTCCCGCCTGCACCAGCGACATCAATAAAGGCTGCACCCGCATCATACAGTCTCGATGCCGTCTCGCTATCTATGCCCCAACCTACTTCCTTCACTCCTACAGGCACTGAAAGCTGACGACACAACTCCTCGATACGATTAAGCAGGCCGCTAAAATCCAAATTCCCTTCGGGTTGGAAAATCTCCTGCAATCCGTTCAAATGCAGCACCAACATATCTGCTCCAGCAATGTCTACTGCACGGCGACAATCGTCCACGCCAAATCCGTAGTTCAGCTGGACCGCACCCAAATTGGCAAGGATCGGGATACTGGGTGCCAGACGGCGGACTGCAAAGGTTGAAGCCAATTCTTCCCTTTCCACCGCAGCCCGTACCGAACCGACGCCCAATGCCCAGCCGCGTCTCTCCGCTGTCTCTGCTAATCGCTCATTAATCGCTCCTGTCTCGGCGCTACCGCCTGTCATGGAGCTAATTAGCAGCGGTGTTCGTACAGCCTGTCCTAAAAAAGTAGTATCCAGGCGAACCTCGTCAAAATGCAACTCCGGCAGAGCGCAGTGCTTAAAGATATACCGCTCCAGCCCGCTGGTGATACCTTGTCCGGCCACATCTTCTTGCAAACAAAGGCGGACATGCTCAATCTTCCTTTCGCCTGTCCTTGCGGCAGGTAACAAAGAGCCGGATCTGTTAAAACCGTCAGGTGCTCCTTTTTCATTCTCTGTACTACTCATCTATGTTCCACCTCATCCAAAGTCACTCTGTTTATTGTATCAAGTTCAAGAAGCACAAATAAGACCGTTCCCGAACACGGTAACCGATCTATTTATCGTCTCTTATATCAAATATCGTAGCCCTTAAAATGGCTATTTTAAGATACTTTCATTGTATCATGGATGGAAAAATATATACACGATCGTGAACATTTTTTCTTACCCATAGATCATGTTCTAAATTCGCAATAAACCAGTTATTTCGGAAACTCTACAGAAAAGCCGCTCCTAATTGAGCTGCCGCTTTTCTGCAATTTTCCCAAATTTGAACACAAGAATACCACCGATAATGACCAATACACCGATCAACTTATTAAAGGTAAACGGAATTTTTTCTAATCCTAGCCATCCTAATGAATCCCACAACAGGGCGGTACCTAATTGCGCCGTCAATACAATGGAGATCGCATAGGTTGGGCCAAGTCGCTTCATTCCTTGTACCAGACAGAACACAACACCGACACCAATCATGCCACTGAACCAGTACCACGGCTGCATATGCTGTAAAGCAAATGTATTTTCCCCCTCAAAAATAAGACTCCCGAGTAAGGAAGCCAAGAACCCTGTGCCCAGTACCAATGTTGTTGTAGCCCACGATCCTGTCCGTTCATTCACCTTATTATTGAATATCGTTTGCAGACTGACCAAGGCACCTGCGATAACCGCCAATACAATTCCTAATAACATATGTTAACTCTCCCTTGATGATCCTTGATATTCTTCTGCTTTATACTACATGCTCCTATTACAATGTTTCATAAATATTATGTCCTGCCAGTTCACTCAAACCTTTTCTGTCCCGAATGACAATATAGCCTTTTGTCCGTTCAACCCATCCATCTTCAATCATTTTGCGAATGACACGGTTGAGATGCCTATAGCTGGTTCCGATCAAATTTGCCACATCTACCAGACTGGATGCACGTAATTCCTCATGAAAAGCCGTATTCGACTCGTCAAAAGAAACCGATAACAGGTAGCTCGCCAGCCTGACTTCCACCGGATACATGAGATTAAAACTGGAAAAATCGGAGTCCAGGCAAAACTTTCGCGTGACAATATCCAGTAGAAATTGCAGCAAAGGAGCATAGTCTCTGCCGTATTTGTTCATCCATTGGTGGTGAATACCGATCACATAGATCGGAGACACTGCCTCTACCGTGTTGATGACGTGACTACTCCGAATATATTCAACATCTCCTATGACCTCGATCGGTGTTTTGAAGCAAAGGATCAGGGTTTTCCCTTCTGTAGAACTGGTATAAATCTTGACCTTACCCTGCACCAGTATATATAAATGTTCGATGGAGTCCCCCTGTGAACAGAGCCTTTCCCCTTGCTCCAAACGATGCAACGACAAATAAGGATGTAGTGGCTCGTAGAGTATGGATTCCAACTCATGCAGCTGCAAAAAATATTTTAGCTGCTCTTGATCCTGAATTTCTCTCATTCCTAAGCTCACCTTCAATTTCTGCGTTCTAAGCTATCTTTACGAATTAAAATTCTATTTTAGAGCTTTAGAATAATTACACCCGCGATCATCATACCAATACCTATAAATTGTGGCAGCTTCATCTTTTGCTTCACAATACCGAACCATCCCTTGATATCTACCAGGAAGGTTAAACACAACTGCGCAATTAACAGCGCCGAGATCGTGAACGTAACCCCAATATGTTGGATTGCCGTGACTTCGCTAAATATAATAATAGCTGCAAAGGCACCGCCCCAAAGATACATTGGCTTTACTTGTTTCATTTCAGCCATATTGCCATCCCTTGTAACCATCCAGACTAATGCTGCCAAAATAAAGCCTATTAGCTGAGTAACAGTGGCCGCCTGCCATGTACCGATATCCTGACTAATCCGTGTATTTGCTACACCCTGTAGCGTAATGCACGCCCCTCCCAGAAAAGCAAACAAAATCCCTCTCATAAATCGTTATTCTCCCCATGTAAATGACTTTTCTATATATTAAATTATAGGGCAGACTCTCTATAAAGGACATATGTCCTCAATGAATAGTAAAACATCCTCCATTTCATTCCATTCAGCATCCGCGTCAATCCTGCACACTTGCGTTAATAACTTGACAGTATCCCATCATAAAACTGCATGTTCCGGCACGGTAAAACGGAATGCAGCATTCAATTGAGGAGTTGATCGTCATATGATTACACGTGATCCGCTGCATTCTGTGCCGGAATATCAAAAAAGAACTAAAAAAAAGGGCCGTGCCCTTAAAATCGCCATTCTGGTACTTATCCTCTGGCTGATTGCCGTCATGCTGTATCAGACCCATAAACCATTGCCTCCGTTCGTCTCTTATGAGAGTCAGGAGTATTCAACCCATGAGGTAAACTTCTGGACAGATTTGACCTATCCCACCGGGAATGGTAATACTGCACAGCATGAAGGACAAATTTTGAATCGTATGCTCGGGATCATTGATGAAGCCGAGCAATTTATCGTCATCGATCTGTTTCTGTTCAACGATTATAAGCATAAAGGTCAGCGCTTCCCCCAAGTCAGCGCACAAATGACCGATCATCTTATTGCCAAAAAGAAAGCTCATCCTGATATGCCTATCTTTTTCATTACAGATGAAATCAATACCAACTACAATTCTGCTCCCAATCCTTTGTTGGAAAATATGAAGCGAGCAGGGATTCAAGTCGTGCAGACCGATGTAGATCCCCTGTGGGACTCTACGCCCATCTATTCGGCGGTGTGGCGTACCTTTTTCCAATGGTTCGAGCAGCAGGGCACAGGCTGGATTCCCAACCTGATGGCCAGTGACGGACCGGATGTTACGGCTCGCTCCTATCTTAAGCTGTTAAACGTCAAGGCCAATCACCGAAAATTGGTTGCCAACGAACAGACAGCGCTCATTTCTACAGGCAACGTGCACGACGCGAGCGCCTATCACTCCAATGTAGCGCTGGAGGTGAAGGGGCCGATCATCGGAGACATTTTACAAGCGGAGCAGGCGGTGTTGGACTTTTCGGGCGGTGGACAGCTTCCTGCCTATACACCACAGGTCGAACCCAAAGTTCCATCGAGTAAGGACAGCTATCGAATCAAATATCTAACTGAGGGCAAAGTGTACACCTCGGTTCTGGATGGCATCGGGCAGACAAAGAAAGGTGACAGCATTCATATGGGCATGTTTTATTTAGCTGACCGCAAAGTATTGAATAGCCTGCTGGATGCCTCTGCGCGCGGTGTAAACATCCAATTGCTGCTGGACCCCAATGAAAACGCGTTTGGTCAGGAAAAAATCGGCATCCCCAATCGTCCGGTTGCCCAGGAGTTGTCCGATAAATCGGGCGGGAACATTCAAATTCGCTGGTATCATACCACCCATGAGCAATTCCATACCAAGCTGATTTATATCGCCAAGGCGCAAGGAGAGCATATCATTTGGGGTGGCTCTACCAATCTGACCCCCCGTAATCTGAATGATTTGAATCTGGAAAATGAATTGTGGGTGGCCGCTCCGGCGGACAGCAAGCTGACCCGACAGGTTGCGGCCTATTTTGATAAGCTATGGAATAATCAGGGGGCTGAATACAGTTTGGATCTAGCAGCTTACGAGGATCATTCAACATTTTGGAAAGATATTATATACCGTCTACAGGATATTTTAGGCTTTACTACATTTTAACTACGGAATAGTGCTGTAGCGAATTCGTTTATGCCCTACAGCAGCGGTGAAAGCAGCCGAGCGAGCGATTCCATCAAACGTTTGAACAGACGTTTTTTCATGAATTCTTCGCGTACGATCAGACTGGCAGAGTGTAAATCTCGTTCGTAGTCTGTTACCATCTGCTGCACACTGTGCGTTTGAATTAACAGAGCATTAACTTCAAAATTCAAATGAAAGCTACGCATATCCATATTGGCTGTCCCGATGGTCGCAACTTCCCCGTCAATGATGAGGAGCTTGGAGTGGAGGAAACCTTTTTCATATTCATATACCTTGACTCCAACCTCCAACAACGACTGGAAGTACGAATGAGACGCGAGAAACGGTAGCCATTTATCCGGTTTTGCGGGAAACAGAATACGCACGTCCAACCCGGACAGAGCAGCCATCCGTAAGGCAGTCAGGATATCTTCATCCGGGATAAAATAAGGAGTGGCAATCCAGACTGATTTTCGAGCGGACGTGATCATGGAGAAAAACAGATTTTTGAGCACTCTCCGCTCATTATCCGGGCCGCTGGCAATAATCTGCACGCCTCCGTCTGTAATGGGTTCAATATTTGGAGTCAGATATTCGCGATCCAACACCGACTCGCCCGTCATATGAAGCCAATCCTGTAAAAATATAAGCTGCAACGTCCGCACAGCTTCGCCCTTCACAATCATATGCGTATCACGCCAAAAGCCGTAGGCTTTGTTGCGACTGAGGTACTCATCTCCCACATTTAGACCGCCAATTAATCCGATACTACCGTCGATAACTACAATTTTACGGTGATTACGGTAGTTGACCCGGCTGGAGAAAAACAAGATCCGAGCACCGCCGTATGCAACGACTTCTACTCCTGCATCTCTCATTTCCTTCAAAAATGACTTCGATAACTGAATACTGCCCACCGCATCGTACATAAACCGAACCTTAATACCCGCTTTAGCCTTTTCGATCAAAATTTTCTGAATGCTGGTACCGATATCATCCGACCGGAAAATGTAATATTCCATATGGATATGATGCTGCGCCTTGCGCAGTTCTTCCAGCAAAGTGGAGAAGGTTTCATCTCCATTGTTCAAAATTTGAGTTTCTGTCGCAAAATAAATCGGGGAGCGGGCCAGTCTGCGGGCCAAACGCATTAACTGCTGCTGCTCGTCTGTAAAGCAGGTCAGATCTCGTTTGACTTGCAAAGCATCCTTTTCAATGCGGTCGTAAGCCTGTTGGTCACGCAATGCCTTTTTATCATACTTGCGACGCTTGAATACATTTTGCCCAAACAGAAAATAAAGAGGAAGTCCAACGACTGGCAGCAATGCCAGCAGCAAAATCCAGGACATCGTGGTGGAGGGGTTACGATTCTCCGTAAAAATAATCAGACTGATGGAGATCACTGTCAGGGTGGAAAAAATACTGATGACAGTTCCTTCATTTTTGCCGATGTAATTAAACAAGCCAAAATAATAAATAATAAACACCATAGCCGCGATCAATACGGCTAGTAAGCTTCGCCTCATAACTAACCTCACTTCCAGTGGACTGCATTTGACAGGTATTCTTCATTATATTGTACATGAGCCCCTTATTTCTTCCCACTTTTTTATTAAATTGTTGATAAAAAAGAATCCAAAGAAAAAGCTTTATACAAAACGAAATGACGCTGGTTGACACTTACTTTTTTTCGTGCAAAAATAAACTAACGAACGTTAGGTAGGTGATAATGATGGGGATGAAAGAGATTCGAAAGGCCGCTCTTTTTCAATTTGCCACCAATGGGTATGAGGGAGCCTCCTTGAGCAGTATTGCCGCTGAGGTTGGTATCCGAAAACCGTCTATATACGCGCATTTCCAAGGCAAAGAGGATCTGTTTTTACAGGTAGCGAGATATGCCTTTCAAGAGCAGAATTTACGTATTTTCGAATACTTTACGGAACGTAAAGATCAGCCGCTTAAGCATACCCTGCATGACTTCTTGTTTTGGATGGGACAGGAATATGAAAGCAACAACTCAGCCAAGTTTATGATTCGCTTTTCCTTCTTTCCGCCTGTATCGTTGTATCACGAGGTGCTGGATATTGTTAATCCTTTTCTGGATAAAATGGAGCGAAAATTAACTCGCCGCCTCCGGAATACACGGGATCGGGAACCCTTTGGGCATATGGAGCCAGTGGATGTGGCTTTAGCCTTCATGACACTGGTGGACGGAATCATGGTGGAGCTACTGTACAGTGGAAGCATCAACTACCACCGAAGACTGAACGCTGCATGGCCTATTTTTTGGCGTGGGATTACGTTAACCTCACCTCATGAAGCGTGAAGCCGTCGAACTTATAAAATCTATTTTTGAGGAGAACATTCATCATGAATCGCAGTTGGATTTACGTTTTTGTTGGCGGCCTGATTGAGGTCGTATGGGTATCGGGTTTGAAGCATGCGGAGTCTGCACTCGCCTGGGCTGTAACCGTGCTGGCCGTGGTGGCCAGCTTTTATTTAATCATGAAGGCTGCGAACCGACTGCCTGTAGGCACAGTGTATGCTGTATTCACCGGACTAGGGACAGGGGGAACAGTCGTAGGCGAAATGCTGCTATTCGGAGAACCGTTTCAATGGTCCAAAACGCTATTAATTGCCCTTTTGCTGGCAGGTGTGGTCGGCCTGAAGTTAGTTACCGACCGTGATGTTCAGGAAGGGAGTGGCGCATAATGGCTTGGATTGCATTGGTTATCGCGGGGTGCTCGGAAGTGTTAGGAGTCATCGGTATGAAGGGAGTTACGGTGGGCAAAGGCTGGAAGTCCTTAGTGCTTATGGTCTTATCCTTTGTTCTTAGCTTCTCTCTACTCAGCTATGCCATGAAAAGTTTGCCTATGGGCACTTCCTATGCCGTATGGACAGGCATCGGAACGGTTGGCAGCACAATTACAGGCATGTTCTTGTACGGTGAACAAAAAAGCGTACTGCGTGTTTTATTCATCGCCATGATTCTTGCCGCAGCATTGGGATTAAAGCTAATATCTTAGCATGAGCGAATGGCATCAAATATTGCGAATTGCTGATCTTAAAGGAGTGATGCCTTGTGATTACCACCGTAACGCTTAACGCGGCTGTGGATAAAATCTACACGGTTGCAGGCTTCGGTTTGAATGCCGTTCACCGCATTGAAGGCGGCCTGACGGTACCGGGCGGCAAGGGCGTGAATGCCGCCCGCGTCATCCGCTCGCTAGGCGAGCCTGTACGAGCGACCGGGTTTGCTGCCGGACACACCGGACGGCTGCTCATTGACGGGTTGAGCGCAGAAGGCGTAAGCGCCGATTTCATCGAAACGGCACATGGGGAAACCCGTCTCGCCATTACCGTGCTCGACCCGTCCGCACGCACGCAGACCGAGCTGATTGAGAGCGGACCGACCGTTGGACCGCTTGAATTAGCCGCACTGCGGCGCAAAATCGAGACCCTTGCCGAGGATTCGGCTTGGGTCGTATTCTCCGGCAGCCTGCCACCCGGCTGCCCGCCCGATCTGTACGCCGAGCTGTGCACGCTGGCGAAGGCGCGCGGCGCGCGGGTGGCGCTGGACGCGAGCGGTGAGGCGCTGCGCTTGGGGCTGCGCGGAAAGCCCGACCTCGTGAAGCCTAACGAGGACGAGGCCGCCCACTTCGCGGAAATCGACGCAGCGCGCCCGGATGCCGCTGAAGCAGCGGCATCAAAGCTGCTGGAAGCCGGAGCGCAGCTGGCCGTCATCTCGCTCGGCGCGCGCGGGGCGCTCGCGGTAACGCGTGACGCGCGCTACCGTGTGAGCCTGCCAGACGCGGACATTATCAGCGCGCTTGGCAGCGGTGACGCCATGGTCGCCGGGCTGGTCACCGGCGCGGCGACGGGGCTGGATCTCCCTGCCTTGCTACGGCAGGGAGCGGCCTGCGGCACAGCGGCAGCTCTGCACGCCATGGCCGGGAAGATCGAGCTCCAGGACGTGAAGCGTCTGGAGCAAGGCATTACGGTGACGCTGTTGTAATTCAGCGTCACTTTTTTTATTTCATCTACACATTCGCTTATTTTCATTTCACAAACACAGTTATTCCGAATGCTCTATATTCCAACTACGCGCTTTTTCGATTGGCTTGGCTTACAGCAGAACCCTGTTCTCCAGTATATTTTTCATACAAATATGCGACTTCGAAGGACCCAGCTTGACTAGTGAATCCTGAAACTCTGCAATTTCCTCTACCGACGCGCTTTGTACCTTAATGAGATAATTAAATTCCCCACTGATGCGGAATAAATCGGTAACCTCCTTCGCCTCCTTACAAAAATCAATCAGCTCTTGGCAATGTTCTGTCTTTATTAGAATAAATGTAGTCGTCCCCCGATTCAGTTCCCGTAAATTAAATACGGTACTATATCCCGAAATAATCCCTCGTTCTTCAAGCTTGGTTATCCTCTCTTTAACGGATGGCTGTGACATCGAGATTTCTTTACTGATTTGGGAAATCGTTATCCGAGCGTCATGCTGTAGCAATTTCATGATTTTGTGATCTATATCGTCTATGTGATGCTGCATTTCGAGCCCCTCCTGATCTGAATTTTAAAAAATAATGTTTTCCACCCAAATTAACTTTTATTTAATAATTAATATAGTATAAAAGGCTTACTATAAATATATAATCACCTCATCATTATTCATATAATAAGGTTCACTTACATATAAGGAGGATCTGGAATGAGCGTGAAGGGATTAGCTCATGTGGCCATTCAGGCCCGTGATTACCAAGCAACTATTGCATTTTATACTAAGGTATTGGGATTTAAAAGAGGACATCACTGGAGTCTTCCGTCTTTTCGAATTCAAGAGGCTTCCATGCTAATCTCACCCGATCAGAGAACCTGTCTCGAGATTTTTGATAATGATGCTGTCATTCCTGCCCAAGGAAAAAAGGCTTCATCCGAGCAAGAGATTGCTCACGGGGCTTTATTACACTTGGCATTTTACGTAGACAATGTGGATGAAATATATCAAAAAGCCCTTGCCCACGGAGCAAGAACCTTTGTGGAACCCAATCAGCTTGCACTTGGCGAACCTCCTCTGGTTGTAACAAATGCATTAGTCCACAGCCCTAATGGTGAGGTTATCGAATTTATTAAGGATGTTGATTTTGATATGTCCCTATCGAGCAAAAAGTAATTCTCGCAGCTATTAAAAAAGATCCACTTCTCAGTGAAGTAGGATCTTTTTATATTCCATACAGCTCTGCCGTTATCTCTATGGAAGAATTAAACTGTTCCTAAAAAACGTCCGATATATTGATTATCGCTTTGTTTAAAGGAGTAGATTATCATCTCAATTGATTTCAATGTGTACTGTTTCATTTTAGCTCCGATTTGCTGATGCCATTGTTCAGCTTGATTGGACTGCTACTCATCTATTTGGGATTCAGAACGATCCGTCGTCATCGTTATCGTAAACGCCACTGGGTCCGTACCAAGGGGCAAATCGTTGATGCGCATATCGAAGTAGATATTGATGTCGTTCCCTTTGACCGAGATGATCCGGTAGATACTAGCTACACCCGCCGATTAAAGGTGCGCTTCTATACAGCTTCAGGTGAAGCCGTAGAATTCTGGAATCCTTATAGCACCAACCTAAGCCTCAACCGGGTTGGCAGCAAAATGAAGGTATTATACAATCCATCCAACCCTCGGGACGCCTGAATTGCAGGCGGTGTAAATGGTGCAGGCTGTCTGGCCTTTATGCTGTTTTTGATCGGTATTCCCTTTGCTTTGAGCGGGGTATTCGCTGTATTGAAGTTTTTCCTCTAACCAGGCTTGGATCACATACTGGTAATAAAATTTATCGCCATATACATTGCCAGGCCTAAAATAATCAGTGCCGATATTTTGTTGAGCACAGTCCCAAACTTCCCTTCTGAATCCATACGTCCCACGAGACGCCCTGCCGTTGCCAGACCGATAAACCATATCCAAGATACGGACACGGCGGCCAGACCAAAGGCCCAGCGTTCCCCGCCGTCATATTGGAGGGAGCTGGTTCCAATTACGCCAACCGTGTCGAGTATGGCATGTGGATTCAATAGCGATACCGAAGCGGCAAAAATCATCTGGCGTTTCGGCCGCATCGCCTGACTTTCTCCCGAGGAAGCTGCCTTCGATCTCCATAGAGTCCAGACCATATACAGCAGAAACAAACAGCCCGCCGCATAGAGTACGTTCGTGAGCCATAGAAATTGCTGCAAAATAAGGGACACGCCCCCAACCGCAAGCGTGATCAGGATTGTATCACAGACACCCGCTGTAATGACAGCAGGCAGTGCATTGCGAAATCGCAACTGGGACGCCCCCTGATTAAACACAAATACATTTTGTACCCCCAAAGGCAAAATCAATCCCAATGCCAATAAAACGGCATGGATAATAGCTTCCAGCATAATTATATTCCCCCAAATTTAGTCCATCATATTTCTCTAGTATATTTGCTCTCCTAAATAGTCCTCGCGTAGGAAGCTTGTACGTTTCTAATCCTCTCGTATTTCCTTTAAATTCTTCACGTTCTGCGTGTTCTGTTGTACACTATGCTTCAACTGCTCTATAGCAAGTTGGTAGTCCTGCGGATTGTTCATATTGAACACGGCCTTATACCACATGTCTTCACTCACTCCCGGCAAATCTTCTACTGTCGCATAACGAACGTTCAGCTTGTCCAACCAATCGGTGAGACGAAGCCGTCCACTACGCAAACATTCCTCGGCAGACGGTAGCACGCTCTGATGGTATACAGCCAGCAACGGGTGTATACGTCCATCCATAGAAGGTATTACTGCTTGCAATGCTGGTTCCCTCGTTCCTTGCAACTCCGTCCATTTCTTAGTTACAGCGAGCAGGTCATGTAGCACCTCTGGCTGTACAAAGGGCATATCACAAGCGACAACCATCCCCCACTCCGTAGTAGATGCAGATAATCCTGCATGGATACCGCTCAAGGGCCCCATGCCCGGAAAAACATCAGACACAGTTTCCATACCACTCAGGCCATATCCTTGGTCGTCACGAGTGACTACTACAACCCGCTGGGCCACCTGCTGCAATGTAGTATACATCCGTTCAAGCATAGTGGCTCCATCAATCTCAAGCAGAGCCTTATCCTGTCCCATTCGTCTGGAACGTCCCCCTGCGACGATAATACCAGTCACTTTCACAAATAAGTCCTCCTTTTTTTCTGAAAACAATTGCAAATATGCATCATGAATTTTTTGAACAAAATTTAATTATTACATAATTGTTAATTTATTGGTTTGTTAACCCTTTCAACACATGATACATTGGAATAAAGAACCTCCCCACAGATCGGCATCGATGCGCAATTCTCTATCGGGCTAAGAAAGGAATGGCTTGTCTTGCAAAAGAGAGAAATTCAAGAGACTCCTCTATATTCCTTAAAACTGTATAATTTTTTTCTATATGGAGCTATGGTCATTTTCTCCAGCTTCTTCCCGTTGTATCTGCAAGATATCGGCATGGACAAGCTGGAAATCGGGAGTTTGATGGCCATCGGACCTTTTGTATCCGTATTCGCGAACCCTTTTTGGGGCTATACAAGCGACCGAAGCCGTAACCTCCGACGTATTCTGCTATTTATGATTATAGGTACCTTGTTATTGCTACAAGCTTTGTTTCATGTCCATACGTATATCATGATTTATGTGTCGATGATTGGTTTTTATTTTTTCCAAAGCCCTTTATTTGCGCAAAGCAACAGCCTAATTCTCAGCTATATTGAGGGCACAGACCGGAAATTTGGTGCATTCCGTATATGGGGCTCCTTCGGTTGGGCTGTGACAGCAGCAGTTGCCGGCATAGTTATTGACCAAACGGGGATATCCAGCATATCCACCATCTTTACGGTACTTCTTCTGGCTGCATTGATCTGCACCTTGTCGATTCCACCACTGAAAAGCACTGTGGAGACAGCAACCATCCATTTGCGCGGCTTTGGCAGTGTTTTAATGAACGGATACTTTATATCCTTTATTTTATTGGGCATCCTTGTATCCATCCCGAATTCGATCAACAGCGCCTTTATGTCCCTGTACATCACCGAGCTGGGTGGGTCCAAACAGATGCTTGGTTTTGCTGTTTTTATGTCATCGGTATTCGAAATTATTGTCTTTTTGCTGTTTGATCGCTTCTTGAAGAAAAAAATGACCGTGATGGTAGGTTGTTTGGCACTCGTCAGTTTGCTGTTTGCCTTACGGTGGGAACTGATGGCTCTGGCCACAGACCCGATTCAGATCGTGTTCATTCAAGCACTTCATTGCGTCACCTTCGGTGGATACTTCTATGTAGGCACCCAGTTGACCGTCCTATTTACCCCTGCAGCGTACCGATCATCCGGACAGGCCGTATATACCTTGACCTGGAGTGGTATATCCGGTATCGTAGCAGGTTTTGCGGGAGGTTGGCTATTCCAGAACTTTGGTGGAGAAATGATGTACCATGCAGGGGTCTTTTTCGCCCTACTTGGCTCTGCGGGATTCGCTATCATGTGGTATATGCTGTACAAGAACGGTTATCAGCCAGGACTGCCAACGGGCACAAACGAATAGAAAATGCCCCTTAACAACACTAGAGGAATGAGGTATCCCCTCTTCCCTTCTGGCTTGTTAGCAAAGACAACAATAGAGTATCGTCAAGTCAACGATCATGTATAAAGAGCGCGCATGCGTAAAATAAAGGAGTCTGCCGACGGCAGACTCCTTTTCAACTTGGTCGCACGAAGCTACCATCTCTCCCACACTTTCCAACAGTCTATTGCTTAGGCAATTGGAAAGAGCTTTTCAACGATACAACACGGTTAAATACAGGCTCACCCGGTTTGGAAAGCTTCGGATCGACACTGAAATAACCATGACGGAAAAATTGGAACTTGTCCTGTGATTGAGCTTCTTTCATGTTCGGCTCAACATAGCCATGAGCAATTTCCAAAGAGTTCGGATTCAATTGATCAAGGAATGTTTTTTCCGATGCATCCTCTTCAATCTCTTCCGTATCCTCTGCGTTAATCAAAGGCTCATACAAACGGAATTCGGCAGGAACAGCTTGAGTAGCTTCTACCCAGTGGATCGTGCCTTTCACTTTACGTCCAGTAAAGCCTGATCCGCTCTTGGTTTCTACATCATAGGTACAGTGGATTTCCGTTACATTTCCGTCTGCATCCTTAATCACATCGTTGCATTTAATGAAGTAAGCATGTTTGAGACGTACTTCATTACCAGGGAACAAACGGAAGTATTTGCTCGGCGGATTCTCCATGAAGTCCTCACGCTCGATATAAATTTCACGGGAAAACGGAATTTGGCGTGTTCCGAGTTCCGGATTTTCCGTATTGTTTTCCGCCTCCAGCATTTCAACTTGTCCCTCAGGATAGTTTGTGATAACCACCTTCAACGGATCTATAACTGCCATGGTGCGGGGTGCTTTAAGCTTCAAATCCTCACGCACAAAATGCTCCAGTACCTGCAAATCGATGACTCCGTAGGCTTTGGAGATGCCTGTCTCATATACGAAGTTGCGGATAGCCTCCGGTGTATAGCCGCGACGACGTAAACCGGAAATCGTCGGCATACGCGGATCATCCCAACCATCTACGTGCTTTTCATCGACCAGAAGCTTGAGCTTACGTTTGCTGGTTACGGTTTGAGCCAGGTTCAGCCGTCCAAATTCGTATTGGTGCGGTACCTTTTCCATTTCACATTCAGCTACAACCCAATTATACAGCGGACGCTGATCTTCGAACTCCAGCGAACAGAGCGAGTGTGTTACTCCCTCAATCGCATCTTCCAGCGGATGAGCATAGGAGTACATTGGATAGATGCACCATGTGTCGCCTGTATTGTGATGTGCTGTGTGTGAAATGCGGTAAATAACCGGATCACGTAAATTAATGTTTCCCGAAGCCATATCAATTTTGGCACGCAGCACCTTTTCACCATTTTGATATTTGCCTGCACGCATCTCTTCAAACAGCTTCAGATTATCTTCCACACTGCGATCCCGATAAGGGCTATTTTGCCCCGGTTCGGTCAGTGTGCCACGAGTTTCACGGATTTGCTCCGCGCTTTGATCATCCACGTAGGCTTTACCCTTTTGGATCAGCAGAATGGCACGCTTGTACATTTCTTCGAAATAATGGGAGGCAAAATGTTTTTCCTCCCATTCATAACCGAGCCACTTCACGTCCTCTTGAATGGAGTTCACGTATTCCGTGTCTTCCTTCGCCGGATTGGTGTCGTCAAAACGCAGATTTGTGCGTCCTCCGAATTCATCTCCTAACGAGAAATTGATCCAGATAGCTTTGGCATGTCCAATATGCAAATATCCGTTTGGTTCAGGCGGAAATCGTGTAACAACCTCCTTTACCTTACCCGTACGTAGATCTTCTTCAATAACATTTTTAATAAAATTGGGGGGAGTGATCGGCTTCTCCACGCTAATCAACCTTTCTTCCGTATAATCTGTGTAAAACATGTTCCCTTAAATATACCCTTTCACACCGCATAACTCAATAAAATGAAAATCCTTATGCTCTCTTCAGCAAAAAAAAGTGACAAGTTATGAAAAAGAGTTAACATTTTCGGTAAATAAATTCGTTATAGTGTATATATCTTTTATTTTGCCCGGAAAAGGAGACCCACCCGTGTTTAAGCTGCTCATCGTGATCCTGCTGTCTATGCTCTTGTCCTCTTCCGTCATGACTTCCGGCCATCCTTCACCGGACCCGGTGAACGAAACCGTACAATCTCGTCCGCTAGCCAGCGCTCCAGAAGACTCATCCGTCCGCTTATATGCTGTTAGTCCGTCACAGGGATTATTCCGTTCAGCTGTATTGGAAATCGGCCAACAACGCCACACATTCCGATGGTCGGGCTCGGCAGATATCTCCACCGCACCACAATTATACTATAGGGATGTGAACGGGGATGGTGTGCGTGAAGCCGTCGTGGTCCTCACGCGTGCCTCGGGAACGGGTGTCGAATTGCAGGAGTTGCATATTGTTAACGCACGGACGATGGAAGAATATGCAGTCGAATCGGCAGCAGATGCTGTATCCCAGCGCGTACACAGCTCAGTGGAGCCACGTGACCACAACCGCCAGGTTCATATTGCTGTCACGATTGACGGTGTTACACACACGATGGACTCTAAAGCATCAGTATTTTACGATGATCCAGCCCAATTTACAAAGCATCTCGATTTTAGCTCTGTCGTAATGTATGATGCCGAACAGCTTCCTCTGCAAGCCACTGTATCTGGCAGTGTATCCCCAACCGAATTTGTAGGGGATTTAGATCTGAAATATGTATACGAGCATGAACGGTTCCGGGTGGGACCTATAAAATTTGAAGCTTCCTCTCCCTTTTGACGACTCTCGCAGAATAAGGTAGCATGGGATTAAATGCTAGACTGGCTGGTTTAGCGATTTTCCGAGTGAAAGAGGGGATCAATCATGTTTACATATGCGTTGGACGAACGCACAGTCCTTCGGCCGCTCACCAAGGAGCATGTGCAGCCTCTGTTTGAGCTGATCGAAATGTCCCGTGACCGTCTGCGTCAATGGCTTCCATGGGTAGACTCCACCACGGAAATCAGCCATACAGAGCAGTTCGTGCAGGGCGCCTTGAAACAAGCCGCAGAGAACGGTAGTCTGACCGCTGGGATTTGGATAGACAACGAGCTTGCTGGCATCATCAGCTACCATGAGATCAATTGGACTCACCGCTCCGTTAGCATCGGATACTGGCTTGGACACGGGTACGAAGGGCAAGGTCTTATGACCAGCGCCTGCCGCGTATTCGTTGAATATGCTTTGATGGAGCTGGACTTGCATCGGGTCGAAATCCGTTGTGCAACGACGAACCGCCGCAGCCGCGGTATTCCGGAACGTTTGGGCTTTGTGCTTGAAGGCATTGTACGCGAAGCTGAATTGCTGCCCGAGGGCTACATGAACCACGCAGTGTATGGTATGCTCCAAAATGAATGGAAGCAACTTCGGTAATATTGTATTGTACAACAACGCCGCAGACCTGATCAGGTCTGCGGCGTTGTTGGTTTAAGCCGGACATAAAAGCGAATATTGCTGTCTATAGCCTCCCGCCTATTTTAAGAAATAGGCCATTAACACATCATCCACGAATTGGCCTGCTATGTAAAACTCCTCATGCAAACGTCCTTCAATCGTGAAACCACTTTTTTCATAAAACATAAGGGCTTCCGTGTTGCATGAGAGTACACGCAAACTCAACTTGCGTATGCCCTCGGCGGCTGCAAAGTCCTTCATGGAGTCCATGAGTGCCGTCCCAATGCCTTTGCGATGATAAGCTGGATGTACAGCTATATTTATTTCGAGTACATGACAATTACTAGCCAACAGCGTTGGAGGACGAAATCCAATATACCCGCAGAGTACTTCCTGTTCGATGGCGACCAGTTGAGAGCCTGGAGGCGTATTACGCAGAAACTCCCCGCGCGACTTCCAGGACAGCGAAGCGGGAGCCGTGCGTTCATTCCATACCAATTCATCCAGCGCAATCAGATCAGGAGCATCCTTCATCTCCGAATGACGTATCGTCAAGAGTTGACTTGTAAACAATTCCTTTCAATCCTTCCTGTGAAGGCTTTCCTGAAGCAATAACTACAACCATCCGTCACTTATTGTACCATAATCACAGCATATTACTGCATTTTTATTAGGACTTAAGAACTGGGAATATCCGCCTTGGACGTCGTAGTATTCAAAGTATCCGAATGATGCCGGGAACGGTTCAACCAGCTGTGCAGGACGAAAAACAGGATCGACAACACCGCTACGCCTGATGCCAGCCAAAGTGTAGGCGGTAACCCACCGCCATCATACAATTTCCCCATAATATAAGGCCCCATTACCCGTCCGGCTGCGCCAATGCCCCCCACAAGCCCAATGTAAAAGGGTGCACCCCGACCTCCATGATCAGACAGGAATGCTGGAACCGCAGGTGCAATCAGCATTTCTCCCAGGGTCGCCAGAACCATAGCGAATATCATCCCAGTATAGTTCTGTGTGCCCAGCATGACAATATAAGCCGCCAAGTAAAATCCTCCAGCCCATGTCATTTGCGCTGAAGCGTGATGAGCGTACAGTCGTTTTATCCAAAAAATAATGGGTTGTGCGGCAAAAATAAGGATACCATTCAGTGTCCATAGTAACCCATACATCGTTTTAGGCAAGCCCTGCTCAATAATATGGGGAGACACTCCTGTATTCCAGATCGAATTGCCGAACCATAAAAAAAGCGAGCCTAATCCCACAAAGAGATACAGCCTGGTATCACGAAACAGCAATCGAGCTGGGATTTCCTCTCTTTTCTTCACAGACTTGCTGAGCTGAACTTCTCCCTCTTCCCGATCCACCCTACTTAGATAAGACCAGAAGAATCCGGCAAATACCGCAGAAGTCACCCCGTTCATCACAAAGCTGAGCTGATAGGAAAGGTCTGCCAGCACGCCACTCAATCCCGTACCCACTGCAACCCCAATATTGTTAGCGACATAAATAATATTAAACAGCTCTCCACGGCGGTCAGCGAAACGAAAACCTACAAACGCCTGAATCGCAGGCACAGATACGACATTAAAAAACCCGATAAAACCCATCATGATGACAAACGCTACCCAATGACCACTGGTAAATGGGAGCGTGAGAAGTCCCAGCGCGTTCATTGCCAGTGAGCCAACAATCAATTTCTTGGCTCCAATTCGGTGATAGAGGGCGCCACCCAGCACTTGACCAAAAATTCCGCCCAGAGACTGCACTAAAATGGCAATCCCTGCATCTCCCATACTACGGTTCAGTTCGTCAAATACGTACATGCTAACCAACGGCCACATTAGGGAACTTCCAGCAGAATTAATCAGGCTGGCAACGAGAAACACTTTCACTTCTTTCGGATAAGACTCCAACCATTTCATATCTTTTGTTTCTCCTTTTGCATCTGACGCCATAAAAGGCATAATCTCATTGGCGCTTCACATTCACCACCGTTGAGAAGAAAGTAGCCCCCTGCCCCATATCCGACAGGCGATCAGAGGTTAACACATTGGCACGCTGTCTGTGTCCTTTGCCTTTCCACCATAATCCCTGGCTAATCACTGTACCGGGCAGCATCAGATCGGTGACTTTGGCTTTCAGCTCATACGTCCCTCGATCATTCCATACGGTAACCGGCTCCCCATCCGCGATGCCTCTTGTCTGAGCATCCTCCGGGTGGATTTGTAGCAAAGGCTCCCGCTCCAGCCGCTGATGCTTGGGTAAGTTAGCGAAAGTAGAATTCAAAAAATTATGGTTTGGTGGTGAAATAAACATTAATGGAAACCGCTCGTCCGCTTGCGGTCGATGCTCTCCATCATACCCTTCAATCAGCGGCACATAAGAAGGCATCGCAGGCAGACCTGCTTGTTTCATTTTTTCCGAATATAGCTCAATCTTGCCTGAAGGCGTGGTTAAACGATCCAAATAAGTGGCCTTTGGCGTCATATCAAGCTTTACAAAAGGTGACTTCTTTAAGGCTTCCAAGGTCACACCGTTGAGATAAGGGTTCGTTGGATTATCAAGCGCGCCTGCGATCATCTCCTCTTCACTTTCCGTAAAGGCAGCTTGGTCAAAGCCCATAGCCCGCCCGAGCAGGCTAAACAGCTCATAATTGCTTTTGCTCTCTCCGAGTGGAGCAATGACGGGTTCCTGCATCTGGACATAGTGATGCCAGTAGGATTTATATAGGTCTGTACCTTCAAAGGAAGACGCTGCAGGCAGCACAATATCGGCATAACGAGCCGTATCTGTAAGAAACAGGTCATGAACGACTGTGAACAAATCCTCTCGCTCAAATCCTTTAGTCACCCGTTCCGAATCGGGGGCTACAACTACCGGATTACTGCAATATACGAATAACGCCTTAATCGGCTGTTCCTTCTGTAGCAGCGCTTCTCCGATCCGGTTCATGTTGATCACCCGGGCATCCGGGTTCTGTCGCAGATCAGGACGCGCCAGATGGGCGCCGTTAAGCTTGCCATAAGCGCCATTAGAGCGTGACGCTCCCCCGCCGTGCTTTAGCCATTGTCCAGTGAGCGCAGGCAAGCATGTAACCGCACGTACGTTCATACCGCCATTATCATGATGCTGAAGCCCATTACCGATATTGATATACGCTGCTCGCGCAGTTCCGTACATTTCCGCCAAACGGATAATATCCGCTTCCGGCACGCCGGTAATCCGCGAAACTCGCTCTGGTGTATATGTCTTAACATGCTCGCGCAGTTCCTCATGACCTACTGTGTAGCGATGTAAAAATTCGTCGTCCGTCAGTCCCTGAGCGAACAGCACATTCATAACACCCAGCGCGAGCGCCGTATCCGTCCCCGGATATAACGGAATGAACCAATCCGCCCATTGCGCCGTCCGGTTGCGATGAACATCAATAACGACCACCTTAGCACCTTTTTTACGTGCTTTCTCAGCCAAAACGACCTGATGCATGTTGGTGCTAATAACATTTCCACCCCACACAATAATGAGGTCTGCATCCTCCGTGTCCTCCGGGCTGGTGCCGCCCTTAAAACCCATAACGGATGCCCAGCCTTCATTCCCAGCCACGCTGCAAATCGTCTGATCCAGTTGGCTTGAACCCAGCGCATTAAAAAATCGGCGATCCATTCCATCCACACTCAATACGCCCATATTGCCATAAAAGCTGTAGGGGAGAATAGATTCCGGTCCGTCCGTACGTATCAGCTCCTTGAACCGACCTGTAATGGTATCGACCGCCTCCTCCCAGCTAATTCGTTCAAACTTCCCTTCTCCTTTGGGGCCTATACGCTTCAACGGATAGAGCACCCGATCAGGATCATATACCCGCTCCGTCATATTGCGAACTTTATTACAAATAGCCCCTTTGGTTATGGGATGATCTGGGTTTCCAGTCACCTTGACTATCTTTCCATTTTCCTTGTGAAGCAGGAGCCCACACGTGTCCGGGCAATCTAACGGGCATACAGCCGGAAAAATACCGTCCTGCTGCTCCGTCATCCGCTGTCCCCTTTGTAGGTCTTGTTGAAGCGTGGCCTCAGGAGGCGTGCTATTGCGATGATCCATAGTGTTGATGCTCCTTTCCGTTACCGTTTCCAAAAATTACACTGATCTTATCATATCCACAGCTTTGGCCTATGGCAAGAGAAGGATTTTCCCACACAGCCGCTCTCCATAATATTAAAAAAATCCGTCTGCTGCATAGAGCAAAACGGATTTTTTAAGAATCATAATTTTTTTCAACATCCTGTTTCATCATATCTTACTGAGGGTAAAAAAAGATCAAGGCATCATGGACGAGAGCACACTCATCCTCCATGCCAAATCATGGACCACTCCCAAAAAAATCCGCCATGACAGGTTTCGTTCCCCCGGGCCTGTCATGGCGGATTTGCTTTGTTCATTGCTGTTTAAAGTACCGTGATTAAGTAGGACCAATCAACGGATTGGATGTGCAACCGAAGAAGTAGTTGGAGATTCATTCACTGGATGTGCGTTGGCTTGAGGCTTTTTCAAATAGGCCAACCAGTAGGCTCCAGCCACAAACAGGCTACCTCCTACAAAATTCCCCAGCCAGACCGGAATGAAGTTCATAACATAATCTGCCCATGAAAAGTGGCCTGCAAAAATAGCCGCCGGAATGAGAAACATATTGGCAACAACGTGCTGAAATCCAATAGCAACAAAGGCCATGGTCGGGAACCAAATCCCAATAATTTTGCCGCCAATGGAGTCTGTGCTATATGCCAACCATACAGCCAGTGCTACGAGCCAGTTACATCCTATCCCCGATATAAAAGACTGCAAAAAGCTTTCGTGTAGCTTATGTCCTGCCATATCCACCACTTTGTCCAGGTAAGGGCCCGTTTCTGTCAAACCCAGCACATGCCCAAAGAAAAATGCAACGAATAACGCACCTGCAAAATTACTGAGCGTAATAATCGCCAAATTACGAAGCATGACTCCTGTCTTAATCCGCCCTGCCCATCTCGCCAAAGGGACCGCCATCATATTGCCGGTCAGCAATTCTCCGCCGGCGATCAAAACTAATACCAGACCTACAGGGAACACCGCAGCTCCAATAAAGGTGGCAATGCTTCCCCATTCTTTAGGTGCACTTGCAATAACACGTATATCCAGCAAAAACCCGAGTGCAATAAATGCACCTGCCAAAAATCCCAATACCACCGCTACAGTCCACGGGTTGTTCGCCTTGGCCACTCCTGTTTCCACCGTCTTTTCAGCAATTTGCCCCGGTTTATAGCTCGCCATATGTCCCCGCTCCTTTAATATCTTTTCACTAAAATATTCTTCTTTCATATTTTATTTAAAATCAGTGATTAAGTTTGTGAAAAAAATCACTTTCGTAACTATAAAAAAAACAGCCCCTGAAAAAAGGACTGTTTTTCTGTATTATTACATCTACTGCGCTACTACGCGCTTTACATTTAATTGTATTCTTCCTTTTCAACTGCTCTTAAGAACCAAAGAACTCCACCAAGGCCTACCATGGCCACGACTACAAGAAAAAGGATATAAAACAAACTCATAAGCTACTTCCCCCCTGATCCTTATGCTACTCTATATTGTACTATAAGGATTCATCAGTACGCCTCAGATTGTTGACAAACTTATGAACAATGTCACAGACAAATCTAATTATACAGTAACTGGGTTCCGTTCGGATATTGTAGGCAATGCTTGTAAACCTGCCGCGTTCAAGAAATTCCAAGGCTTGTTATAGTGCGGCTGGAAGAAGAAATCGACAAAGGCCAACTGGTCAATGGTCATATGGTTTTGAATGGCTACGGATAGCGTGTTAATGGATTGCGTCAAATCCACCTTCGACATAATTTGAGCACCCAGAATTCTCCGCGTCTCCTGCTCATATACCACTTTCAGTAACACTTTTTCGGAGGTTGGCATAAATTCAGGTCGGTAGCTGTCCTCAATGGTTACAGCTTCTACAGTCATGCCTTCGTCTGTTGCCGCAGCTTCCGTCATGCCTGTTCCTGCGATATTGTCTTCGTAAATTTTGATACCCGAAGTTCCTTGGGTTCCCATGTAGGCAATGGTTGGTTGCACCAGATTACGTGCTACCAGCGTCCCCATACGAACTGCGTTGGTTGCCAAAGGGATATAAGCCGTTTTGCCGGTCGGATTATAGCGGATTGCACAACTGTCGCCTGCTGCAAACACGTCCGGGCAGCTACTTTGCATATAATTATCCACAATGATCGCACCGTTAGGCAACATATCTACCTGACCTTTGAGCAGATCCGTTTGAGGTCGGAAACCGATGCAGAGAATAACAAGTTCTGTTTCATATTCTCCTTTAGAGGTCACGACTTTACTTACCTTACCGTTCGTCCCCTCAAAACGACTCACCGTCTCGCCAAGTACCAGCTTAATGCCATGTTCCTTCAGGGAACTTTCAATCCGGTCTGTATACTCATGGTCCAAATACTTATTCAATATACGATCAGCACTGTCGATCAGTGTTACGTTTTTACCGTTCATTTGGAAAGCTTCTACCAATTCAACACCAATGTATCCAGCTCCCACGACTGTAATGTTCTGTACGTGCTGGGCTTTCTCAATGATATCATTGGAATGATTATAGTTTTTACAGAGCAAAATATGATCAAGTTCAATGCCTTCCAGCTTTGGAATAATGGGCCATGATCCCGTGGTCACAATTAGTTTATCAAATGTGTCTGTAAATTCTTCACCTGTTTGGAGATTTCGGGCATGCAGCGACTTGCCAGCCGTATCCACACTCGTTACCTCATGAAGCATCTTGGTCACTACACCCAAGTCAGACAGTTGATCTGGAGACGAATAAAACAGTCCGTGCGGATCTTTGACGACACCACCTACGTACAGCGCAATACCACAAGATAAAAATGAAATATTATCATTACGCTCGTAAACGGTAATTTCTGCATCTGGATAACATTTAGCTGTGTTAACGATAGCTGCTGTGCCTGCGTGTGTACATCCGATAACTGCTACTTTCATGTTAAGTTCCTCCTTGGTGTGTGGGCATAAAATGTATAATAATTGTGAATAGTTTCACGTAAACAGCTCGTTAGCGTTTGTGATTTATTTCACTTCATGCACTTATTATAGTGTGATATTTTTCACATTACAATAGCTTTTTGTGATATTCACAATTTGTCCACATTTAAAAAAGAAAGGATATACGAGATCAACTGTTTGCTGAAATGTTTTTTGCTCATTCAGTTTTCCCTGTAGGCCGCCTGATTATGCCCATGGAATCGACTTTCACATGATGCTCCCCCCTTAGACAAATGCACATGTAGAGAACAAAAAAAGGTCCGCCTTCCGGAGACATGCCGGAAATCAGACCTTTTTAAACATATATTTTGGAATGAAGGCTAAGCTACTATAGCAATTGCTCAATGGCTGCTTTCATCGCTTCTGGTGACTCCTTCGGTTCAAAACGACCCACAGGTACACCTTCACGATTCACAATGAATTTCGTAAAATTCCACTGAATTGTCCCATCTTCCTGTTCCCCAGGCTGTTGCTTTTTCAAATATTCAAACAGAGGGGCTGTATCCGGTCCGTTGACGTCCACTTTGGCGAATACCGGGAAAGTAACCCCGTAATTCAGTTGGCAAAATTCAACCGCTTCCTCGCTGCTGCCCGGCTCCTGACCGCCAAATTGGTTGCAAGGAAAGCCTAATACAACTAATCCCCGATCCTTATATTCGTCATAAAGCTTTTGCAAATCCCCATATTGCGGGGTAAGTCCGCATTTACTGGCGGTATTCGCAATAACAAGCACCTTACCAGCGTAAGTATTCAGAGAAACCTCCTGATTCGCTGGTGTTACGGCATTATGTGAATAGACAGACATACAGCATCCTCCTTCGTGTCGCTTGGTTTAGATTACATAACCTATTTTAACCAAAACGTGACGGACATGCCAACATCCACAGAGACTTTACCGTGATGCCACCACTTCGAGTCTGCGTTCTTCGCGTTCGGAAGCGGACATTTTTGGGCAAGTATAACAATACCGCTGACCTCCACCTGTCTTGTAATATTGGCAACAGGACGGTTTCATGTAGGTATTTTCACCAGGGCGGTAAGGATTGTCCAATTCAACGAGACGAACCGTAAACGGGTTTCTTTTACGCCCGAATGTCTCTCCCTCAAGTTCACGTGTCACATACATATAATCTTGTTCAAAGCGCTCCACATCCTGAGGATCAGTCAACGATGGCTGTACTCTATCCTTAAAATACAGCAATGCCAACGGAAACTGTCCCCACATTTGGCCGATAGATGCGCTCCCCACTGTAGCAATTGCTTCCAATATGGGTCGCATCTGCAAACTGTAAAAGTCTCGTAACACTTGCTGAGCCTGTTTGGAAGAACGGTGATCCCCATTGTTCCACGTATTATCCAGCTCTGTTAAGTCGATGACCTGAAGGCTAATAGAGGGATATTGACCTTCATAACAAATATGAAATCTGAGATTAGAAACGGACAGATCCCAACGGTGTTCACACAGTGACACCATAAAATGCTGCGCAAACACGAGGCCACGCAACTGGTTCACAAAATAAACGGCTGCGGTTAAATCGTCTTCAGCACGCAGAAGATCGCCGTAATACTCCATCACAGAGCGGATCTTATCTGGTTCAAGCCATTCGGCCACTGGCCCGGAATATACTGCATCCTCCGGTGTGACTCTCACTATGTTCGCTAGTTGCTCAAGCTGATCGTAATCCAGTGGTTTCATGGTATGTCCCCTTTAACCTCTTGCCGCTACTTGTGCTCTAGCATCACGTCGCTCAGCAACAGAACCCACAGGTTGCTTATCTTCCACATTCATTTCTTTTACGGCTTGGCTTACCGCAGGCTGTCCAGCCAAAGCATACGGAAGACAGAGCGGTACACCTGTACGAGGATCTGTTACAATATCCGCCTCAATCCCGAACACTTCACGCAGCACATCAGGGGACATAACCTCAGTTGGAGTTCCTACCGCTTCAGCTTTCCCTTTTTTGATTGCAATCATATGCTGAGCATACCGGGCCGCATGGTTCAAATCATGCACGACCATAACAATGGTGCGCTCCTCCGAGGTATTTAGATACTCCAGCAAATGCAGCACTTCCAGTTGATGCGCCATATCTAAAAATGTCGTCGGCTCATCCAGAAACAAAATATCCGTATCCTGCGCAAGTGCCATAGCAATCCAGGCACGCTGACGCTGACCGCCAGAAAGCTGATCAATTGGACGGTCGTGGAACTCGCTCATTCCCGTTACTTGAATGGCCCACTCTACCATTTTGCGATCTTCCGCTTTCATGGAACCAAAACCTTTTTGATAGGGGAAACGTCCGTAAGATACCAGTTCCGTCACGGTTAATCCTTCCGGTGCAGTCGGATTTTGCGGCAAAATAGCCAGCTGCTTAGCTACTTCCCGGGTGGATTGCTTATGAATGGATTTACCGTCAAGCAGGACACTGCCGCCCTTAGGATTCATGATGCGAGCCATCGTCTTCAGAATGGTGGATTTGCCAGAACCATTTGCGCCCACCAAGGCTGTGATTTTCCCTTGCGGTATTTCTACGTTCAGATCTTCTACAATCAATCGATCTTCATAAGCAATATCCAGATTTGCCGTTTTCAGACGAAACATGTGGAATCATCCCTTTCCCTTATCCAATATATATAGTCACGGGCTTAACGCACGACTTTCATCAAAACTTCATTCTATCTTTATATAATAAAGATATTGATAATCATTATCAAGTGTTAACTGGTTTATTTCCTAATTCATACAGTGCATATCATCCAATATTTCCTCAAAAAGTTCAAAAAAAGATCACAGCTCCTCGAAGCTGTGATCTTTTAAATCCGGCGAATTGCATTATGACTGTACAGAAGGCAGTCCAAATGCTTCGGCCATGAGACGTATAGATTTCATTTTGGCATCAAAGTCATGAATAATGCTCGCAACCATGATCTCCTGTGCATTATAGTCCTTACTTAATTGCTCAATCTGACGCTTCACCTGTTCGGGCGAACCGACCACCATACGTTTGCGATTCTCACGAATCCGCATCCGGTCAAACGGCGTATACGGATACGCCAGCGCCTTTTCCACGGAAGGTGTTCCAGCGGAGCGCATTCCCTGCTCTAATAGTACAAGAGACAAGTCCATGCTGGAAGCCAACCGATTCGCCTCCTCTTCGGTATCCGCACAGATCGCAAATACGGCAACAAGCGAACGGGGTTGGTCACTATGCTGGGAAGGCTGGAAGCTTGCCTGGTATTCCTTCATAGCACCTGTGCCGCCTTCACCATTAATGAACTGCGCAAACGCAAAGCCCACGCCACGCTCGGCTGCCAGACCTGCGCTATCACCACTGGAGCCGAGCAGCCACATTTCCGGTACAGTTTCTATGAGCGGCATCGCTTGTAGCGAACCAAAACGATGATCATTACCTGTGCTGTCATGTAAATAGGCTAACAGGTCATCCAACTGCTCAGGGTATAGATCTACACCACCTCGCATTTTGCCTTCTTGCAGTGCTCTGGTAGCAATCGGCATTCCTCCAGGCGCTCTTCCCAGACCCAAATCAATGCGTCCCGGATACAATCCCTCCAGCACACGGAAGTTTTCCGCTACTTTATAAGCGCTGTAATGAGGCAGCATCACACCACCTGACCCCACTCGAATGGCCCGGGTACGGGCGGCCAGATGTGAAATCAGTACCTCCGGGCTGGACCCTGCAAGATTTGCGGCAGAATGATGCTCTGATACCCAAAAACGATGATAACCCAAGCGTTCCGCCTCTATAGCAAGCTCAGCGGTCTTTTGTAATGCCTGCGCATGCGTCATGCCTTCCGATACCGGAGATTGGTCAAGAATGCTGAGTTTTATCATAAAAGTCTGACCTTTCTATTTTGGAATAAGGATAGACATTAATTATAGCACGCGTAGCCACAGTTACCCAAGAGGGGCCCCATATCAATTTTATAGTGAAAAATTTTATTTTTCGTAAAGACTTGTGTTCTCTTTATCCGCCTCATAAAGATGCGAACGCTTTTTAAAGAAGCTATACAGATGTGTAACGATTACTTTCAAGACAGCATACCCCGGAACCGCCAGTACAATTCCCACCACACCAAACAAATTGCCTGCGGTCAGAATAACGAAGATAATCGTGATCGGATGCACTCGAAGAGATTTGCCCATAATTTGTGGAGAAATTAATTTACCCTCAATGAGCTGTACGACCGTCCATACGATAACCATCTTGAGCAGCATAATCGGTGAGGTGACCAAGGCTACAATTAATGCAGGTGTAATGGCAATGACGGGACCTAAGTAGGGGACAACGCTCGTAAAGGATGCAATGACTGCAAGCGTCAGAGAGTAGTCTAATCCAATGATTAGATAACCAATATACAACAGCGCCCCAATACAAAAGCTGACAATAATCTGCCCACGAATATAGGAACTGACCTGATGATTCATCTCGGTCATAATGCGATCTGTT
This sequence comes from Paenibacillus sp. FSL L8-0158, assembly GCF_038592965.1. Taxonomy (GTDB): domain Bacteria; phylum Bacillota; class Bacilli; order Paenibacillales; family Paenibacillaceae; genus Paenibacillus; species Paenibacillus polymyxa_D. The sequence goes on from NZ_CP151949.1 coordinate 5,380,199, forward strand.
TCTTTACGAAACATAGGCGGGAGCATTTTCAGGATAAACTGTGGCAGCTTGTGTCCATCTTTTAGCAAGTAGAACAGAATAAATGGAACCGTGGCAATCGCAAGTACCGTTTCTGTAACCACGCCCAAAAAGCTGCCCACACCCGTCCATGCATTATTAATAAAGCTAGATAACTTTTCAGAAGCTTTGGAGGCCAGCTCTGATGGATTAATTTGAATCGTGTTCTGGAACTGGTTTACAAAATCGCTGCCGATCAGTTTCTCGAATTGTCGTTGTACTTGCTCGCTATAGGCAGGGAAATTTTGAATAAGTCCCTGTATTTGATCACGGATTACAGGTACCACCGATGTAACTACAATCGCAATAACCCCTATAATGAGCAAAAACAATACAACAATGGAGTATACTCGTTTCACCTTGTTACGCTCCAGTACATCAACCAACGGATTGAACAGATAGTACAACACGCCGGATAAAATGACAGGGAGAATGATCGTTTTTAACAGCACCATGACAGGTGTGAATATGTACGAAATTTTGGTAAGCACCAAGATATTCAAGCCGATTAGCAGCAGTACCAGCAGGAATAACACAAACTTGTTGTTCAGAAAAAACTTCTTGAATCGGTCTTTCCATGCCGGAGTTATTTCCACACCACATTCCCCTTCTCTTTACACAATTGAGTATACGTGCTTCATAGTTACGATATATTTTTGGAACAAAATATACAAGGTTATACCCAAATAAACACAAAAGCAAACAAAGTTGTACGTCATCGTACGAACTTCGCTTGCTTTGAATTGTTATGGAGTATCATTTGTCGTGGTTGCAGCATCCACCGTCTTGGTCACAGGTTTGTTTCCCTGTTCAAAAAGATTCTGTATGAAGCGCTTGAGCTTTCTTTCGTCCACACCCAACACTTGCGCACCCTTAATGGTTTCCCCGCGCACCAATTCATTCGGCGGGATTTGCTGCTTCGCTACTGTTGTTGCATCAATGTTAAAGCCCAATGAAGCCAATTGCAGCATTTCCGTAGTACTCAGATTCGTTTCAATATAAGGAGAAATACTATTTAAAATACTCGGTAGTTTAATTAAAGATGAGGTTGACTGAATTTTACCGCCAAGCTCGGTAATGAATTTGCGCTGCCGCTCCGTACGCGTAAAATCGGAAGTCGCATCATGACGGAAGCGTACATATTGCAAGGCTGTTTTACCGTCCATGTGCTGCATTCCCTTTTTCAAATCAATATCAAACTGGTGTTTATCTGCCTTGGAGGTATAATGCATATCTTTTTCGACATCCAGGTCAATACCACCCACAGAATCAACCAACGCAATAAAGCCATTGAAATCAGTGTATACATAATATTGAATCGGTATGCCCAGCAGGTCGCTCACGGTCTGTCTGGTCAAATCCGGTCCACCGTAGGAAAAAGCAGCATTCAATCGACTTTGCCCATGACCTGGGATATTGACGTAGGTATCACGAAGAATCGACATCAGTGTAGCCTTTTTCGTAACCGGATCAATAGAGGCAACCATAACGGAGTCAGATCGCCCTGAATCCTCTCCACGGGAGTCGCCGCCTAGCAGCAGAATATTCACTCTTTCTGTCCCATCCCATTCCGGTGGGAGCGATACCTCTACAGGTTGTACATTGGTTTGAGTTTGTGCCTGCGGTTTGAATTTCGAATCCTGTCCGGAAGCAACCGAAATTTGATTCGTAAAATGATATATAGAATACGTATAATATCCGCCCACTAAAAGAACCGCCGCAGTCACAGAAATGCCTAACCATTTTAAAAATTTTCGCATATTTTCGGGTAACCTCGCTTTTATTCATCATCGTTCGGCTTTTAAAAGCATACCCTTCCTGCAAGTTATCTGTCAATTCGCGCCATCTGTTCTAGTGGTCGTCCGCATACCATGGATTCAAATGGACAAGCACCTCATAAACCCGCGGTTCCCGCTTCATGACAGCCCCCTTAATCAGTCGAATAATATCGTGTCCCTGCTGAATCGTCAAAGAGGCATCTACTGAAGCGCGGATATCCACGATAATATAATGGCCGTGCTCACGGGCACGGATACGGTCAATACGTTGAACCTCGGCTACACTCAGTGCGGCTGCGGCGTAGCTCTCAATTTCCTCCGTTGCAATCGCCTTTTCCATAAGCACATCTATGGATTCACGGCCCATTTCCCACGCCAATTTCAGAACTAGCAATGCCACTACGAATCCGGCAATAGGGTCGCCGTAAGATAAGATTGAAATGCTCCAGTGCTCCCCAATCAGCCCCAAGCCGATACCCAGTACAGCAGCCCCAGAGGCGTACACATCAGCGAGATGATCTTTTGCCGTTGCAATAAGCCCCTGACTATTGGCCGCTCTCCCGATACGAATCGTGTAGATATACAGCCACTGTTTCCAGAGCAAGGAAATAATGGCGGCCACCAATGCCAGTATATGCTCCTGTGGCATCGGTTCGAACAGTGCTGCAATCGAATGATAGCCGATAAATATGCCCGCTCCAAACAATATGACCGCCACCACGCTTGCACCGATCACTTCTGCCTTGCCGTGCCCATAAGGATGGTCCTCATCCGGCGGCTGGCTGGATATGCGCATCGCCCCCAGTGCGGTTGCAGAGGCAATCACGTCCCCGGCATTATGCACACCATCGGCTACCAGCACCTTGCTGTTGAACATAAGTCCTGTAATAATCTTAATGCCGGTTAATAGGATGTTGCTAATCAGGCTGATCCATGCTGAGACCATGGCGCGCTTGCCCATATCCTGTTCCTGCATGATGTATAACCCCTCCAAATTTATCTTTTTGAAATTATCTTATGGCGCTGCTCTCTCAGCGGTATGGATAAAGATTACAATAGTCCCGGAAGATGAGCCTCCCCGGGGCTATTATGATAACCATAGTGGAGCATTCTATGAGAATGCTCCTGTTTTATCTATCTGGACCGTCCGCGACGGCCTCCTTGTCCTTGACCACCACGCGGGCCGCCTTTGGCTTGTCCACCGCGGCCACCTTGGCCTCCGCGCGCAGAACCACTGCTGCTGCGGTCATATCCGCCGCGCTCGCTGCTTTGTCCTGCCGAGCGACCCTGGCCTCCGCGTGCGGAACCGCCGCTGCTGCGGTCATATCCACCGCGCTCGCTGCTTTGCCCTGCCGAGCGACCTTGGCCTCCGCGTGCGGAACCGCCGCTACTGCGGTCATATCCGCTACGCTCGCTACTGCCGCGGCTAGAGCGACGTTCGCCGCTTGCACTGTCACGACGGCCCGCCTGTTCGCGACCGCTGCCCCGGCGTCCACCGCCGGAGTCGTTGCCGCCGTAGGAACGGCGGTCGTTTCTGCCCGAGCGGCGTTCTCGACCCTGCCGATCAGCCGTATCGGAAGCAGGTCTACGCTGTCCGCCGCCCTCACTGCTGGTGAATGTGACACCAGCAACTTTCTGGATGTTCCGAAGCTCTGGAATATCCCTTGGCGTAGCGAGCGTCACCGCCACGCCTTTGCCTCCGGCACGGCCGGTACGCCCGATGCGGTGGATGTAGCTTTCGGCATCCTGCGGCATGTCGTAGTTAAAGACATGCGTGACGCCTTCTACATCCAGGCCGCGCGCAGCTACGTCAGTCGCTACGAGCAATTGGAGTTTCGCTTCACGGAACGCCTTCATCACTTGCTCCCGCTTGTTCTGGGACAAATCCCCGTGAAGCTCACCGCTCTCAAAGCCCATCTCTTGCAGCTCTTCGTTCAGTTTGGCAGCCCGGCGCTTCGTACGGCAGAAAATAACAGCCAAGTACGGACGATCCGTATTGAGCATATCCACCAATGCCTGTTGCTTACCACGGTCTGTTGTTTGCACAACAACCTGACGGATTTGGCTCACCGGAACGGAAGAAGCGGATTTCACTTTGACATCTACAGGTTCGTTCATATATACACGAGCCAGCTTTCGAATACCGGCTGGCATCGTAGCGGAGAACAGCATCGTCTGTCTCCGGTAAGGAACTTCCTGAAGAATCGTCTCCACATCGTTCAAAAAGCCCATGTGTAACATTTGGTCGGCTTCGTCCAGGACCAGCATTTTAATGCCACCCAGATCCAGCGTGCCACGTCTCAGGTGATCCAGCAGTCGCCCAGGTGTACCAATAATCAGTTGTGCACCGCCTTTTAGTTTACGAAGCTGACGCTCCACGTCCTGTCCTCCGTAAACAGCTAGCAGAGATAAACTCGGCTCCGCAGCAGCCAAACATTTTGCTTCCTCTGTAATCTGGAGCGCCAATTCACGCGTAGGTGCAATCACGAGCGCCTGCGGGTGCCGTTTGTCCAAATTCAGCTTTTGTAGAATCGGCAGTAAAAACGCAAGCGTCTTCCCCGTTCCCGTATGTGCCTCGGCAATCACATCCTGACCTTCCATCAACAGTGGAATCGACTCCTGCTGTACAGGAGTTGGAGATGAAATTCCCTGTTCTTTCAAGGCTTCTACCCAATGCTGCTCTACGCCTAATGCTGCAAAATTCTTCAAGTGGTATTCACTTCCCTTATCTGTATTGAATATGTGTCACGTAAAATAGGTTCATGTGCCATATGACATCTATCGTTCCATAGTTCAGAATTCCCATTTTTGTATCGGTTCTCATTCTACCCTTTTCAGGAAGGGAGCATATCCGTTATCGTTGAATCTGTTCATGTAACTCAACATACGGCCGCAAGGCGGCTCAGGCCGTTCCATATATGACTTTCCTAGTATACGCGAAGTTGAACTGGTTTCCAAACGATTTTAATGAACAGGACCACAGTCCATATAAAAGGTGAATTCGATCTTCATGTCATATATTATGGTATAAGAATTGGTAAGTCATATACCAAAGGGACAACGCCGGAAATATACATTCTTTTGTCCAATGACCCTATGGGTCAATCTCCCAACAATTGCGGGATGCTTGTTTCGATCCGTCAGGACGTTTATGAACGTATTGACCGAACAAGCGTGGAAGACGTTATGCTGCAGCTCAGCCAGTTAATAAAGGCAAACAAACTGTTACATAGCTCGCGCAACTTTTATGCTGGCAGTAAAGCACGCGCCATTATGGATATTCTTCCGTTTATGCTCGAACAGGATACCCCGGATATGAAGTATGTTTTTCAATCGTGGACTCCGTACCCTTTACGTCACACTTAAACAATCCGTCACCCCATTAACCCTAGGAGGCTGCAATTTATGCAAATTCAAGTTCACAACGTTGAAAAAAAAGAAAACGAATATCTCATTCATTATCAAGCTGGGGGAGCATTGCCGTTCGTTCCGCATGATATTGTTCTGATCCATGGCAAACAGTATTTTATAGGCACGATTTTGAAAGTAGAGCCAGAACAGGCCCTTATCCGTATCAATCCAGAATATGAAGACCAATTGGCAGGGTCCATCGGACTGGAACTGGCCTTCTCTCCAACCGTTTCTATTCAAGGCGCGGACAGCATTGTCGAGAAGCTCGGCTATTTCCCTCCCTTTCATTATGACCGAATTACGGCTGCTAATATGACGAAAGACCAGATTACGCTGACGATTGAGCTATCTTACGCTAGCGTGCTTGTCCCTAAATCACCGGATCTGGAGCCTTCGGCTGAGGCACCTGTGATCCCTGAAGCTCCAGCAAAAGACGTTCCACGCTATGCAGTGACTTTTACATTTTTGGAAACCAAAGAGCATGTATTAACTCCTGTAGAAACAGAAAACATCATCTTGCAGCTTGATTTCCGCTATGAAGAAGCAGACATGGTCGTTGATATTGATGCCTTGTCGGGACTGTCCGGTAGCTTTCTATGCAGAGGTATCCAGGCAGAAATTAAGGAACTGAATGAATAAACAGGAGGCTCGCGAGCTGTTACGCTGTCATTCTCTTATTCATGAAGATCTGGAGCATCCCAAAATGCAAGGCGGATTTTTAGGAATGCTCCGTCCCTTCCAAGGCGAACTGATCGAGGACAACTTTCATGAGCTGATGACCATCATTGAAGTTCTGGCAGATGAGTTGGAGAAACCATCCGTAGAACGGGAGCTGATTGCCGCTCTGTGGGGGATTTGCCAATATACACGGGCGTGGGCATTGTATCCTGATAGTATGCTGCAGCGTAACAACCTGCTGACCATAGAGCAGATCAACACCCTTGACGATTGGATTGATACGATCTCCTATGCGGTTATGGTACTGCTGGAGGGTGGCGGACCGGAAGAAGCTTTATCGAACTACAGACATGAGAGTTGATCCGCAGTGATACATATATCTTAGTCAAGGGGGCCGCTTTTGCACTGCTTCGCGCACATAAAAACATGCCCTTCGCACAACATGCGCTGGAGCAATTATTGCAACATGAGGCAATTCGGCGCATCTGCCCAACATGAGCTGTCCACATAATCGACAACCAAAGGAGAATCACTCTACTTATGCGTGTAAGAATATTTATATTCATATTGATTATCGGAATCATATGTGTGCCTGCGTATTTTATTATGAGCAGCTTTGGATTATTTCAAAATGAAAAGGTGCTTGTACATTACAAGCTTGCCATTGAGGTGAAGGATAAAAAGTATGACGCCTGGCCTTTAATCAGTAGCTATACGGCTATAGATAAAAAAGGGGACGATCGTCAGCTCTACTACCAGGCGGAGGGCTCAGGTATAGAGTATCTGTTTCAACTAGCCTATGGACAATATGAACTCCGACCCTCCAAGGAAAATCCTTTTCTGGACGGAGGAGTCCACTACACCATGGATCATCCCGAGTATGTGCGTGAGGAAAAGCAGTATGAGAATGCTAACGACTACACGAGATTAACCCATTATTACAATCAACAGGAACAGATGATTTATACCTATAATCCTGAGGCCAAGCTCGATAAAACATACGTCCGTTCCATCATTACCGCTGGGATGACTCGCACAACCGGTAGTTCAAGCCGTGCGGTAAAGGATGACTATATCAATATCAGCAAGCTGTTTAAGGATAAGCTGGGAGTAAATGTGAAGGTCGAAGTGAATGAGAACAACAAAATCGTCACCCTATCCATGACATGATCTCACAAACGATGTACCGCTGCGTCGTCTCATTTCCAAAAAAGAGATCTATGGTTTACTAGGATCAAGGAGGCTGGTTGTTGATGTCATTCGCAATTGAATCAGGGCTTTTGCCTGCCCAGATCGCAGCATTGGAGGAACAGATACAGCGTATATTGCCCGCTGGCTATAAACGTTTTCTTTCGCAATATAACGGATTTTATGTAGCCGCCCCTTTTTATTGCAATGTGCCCTTCGATCGAGTGGATAACGGAGACATTGATTTGACTTGTTTTTTCGGATATGAGGTTTCCAACAAAAATCATGACCTTCTAGCGATTAATGATGAATTTCTGGATGAAATCAATCATGTCGAGAGCGCTTTGTTGATTGGTGCAGATGCGGGCGACAATTTTTACGTTCTGATATGTAATGAATACACCCCGTATGTGTACTACTGGGACCGCACACATCTTCATGCTTATGATGACAAACTAAACTATGATATCGCAGAGCAGAACGAATGTGGACATTTGTATCTGGTGGCAACAGACTTTACAACGTTTTTTAATCAGGTAATTGAACTACTCTACGAGAAGAAAGGAAGGCCTACTGATGACAGAAATACATAATGCTAAGCAGGGACCGGCTTATTTGGAGGGTTGGGTTGTACCCGAAAACCCGGAGGCGTGGGTCGAGCAGGAGTGGACAGGTACGCTTCGTTCACAGGCAGAACATACGAAATTCCACATTTTTTATTATGGAGAGTTCATGGATGAGCTGATCGCTGCGACTGAATTTGCCCCCCAGCTCATTATTGCAGAAGATGCAGTCACAGGGGAACAACTCGTGATTTTTGATGGAACCCGCCATGGTTACGATGCTCTGCTATGCGAAGTTTATACCAAGGAGCAGCAGAACAATCGCACTCCCCTGCTGCCCTATCTGGACGAAGATGGTGAAGATACTTTCGAGGTAAGCTTGACTGCCTTTTATAATGTGGATTGGGATGACGAGTTTGCAGACGATGTGGATGAAAATGGACAGCTAGAGCTGATCAATGGCGAACGATGCGATTTTGAAGAGGCCAAGCGGAACGGCTATGATGCGATCAGCATTACGATTACCAGTGCTAAAGGTCTAAAAACAGAGATCATTCAGGAAGAGCTGGCCTGACGATGGTGTTCAAGAGAATCAAGCATCGGGAAGGCGATATTTTTGTTATCCCCCTGCATGACGGCCGATTTGCGATATGTCAGGTGATTTGCGCACTGTATGGTAGATTCAAAAAAGCGTTCTCCTTCGGGGTTCTATCCATAGGTCAGAATCAAGCGTACAAGGGTGAAACGACATATCTTCCGTTCACAAATTACCGCGGCCGATTTGAAGTTATATTCACCGCCACCCAAAATCTGACGAAGGGAGCATGGCCTATTATCGATCAGCGCCCTCTATCCGAGGAACATCAGCAGCTAAAATATTTTAATTGTGCGGGCCATCTGTATTGTGGTGATGAATATATACGTAATCTGGAACTGGAAGAATATAATCAATATACGGTAATGGGCGTGGCTGGATATGAGTTGGTACAGCGATATTTAGCCCAATATGAAGACCACTAGCAGATGAATAGCAACGCAAATAACCACCTTGAAGTTTGAATGCCGAGGTGGTTATTTGACCTATTAAAAGGGCTCGAACGTATAAGGGAATGGTGTACGCTCTGTCCCCAATACCGACTTCACGCGCTCTTCATCCACCAACGCTTCGACGAGGCTATACAAATCCGAGGCTACATACCGAAAATGGCCCCATGTGCGTAGATTCAAAACATAGATTGGGAATTCTCCCCATTCATCAGGCGATTGAATATCCCAGATCAGCAAGTCATCCTCTCCACTGGAAGCGAAAGGAACGGCATGCTCCAAAAGCTCCGGAAAACCATCTGGCTCCAGCGCTGCTTCTTGTAAAACCTCCTCTGATTCCAGTACATCATCAAACCAGGCCCGCCAGTTATGATAACGATGCAGCCATGAATCCGGGTGATTGCCAAGAGGAATATGAATGTTCCATAAGCCACATAGTCGCCCGTAACCAAGAGTTTTGACATAATCTATATAAGAAGGCGGAAAGCCCATACTATTTTCAAAACGATGCTCTATTAGAAAAGCCTCATCATAATAAGCCTGAAACTGCGGACGTTGCAGCCCTGTAAAAATGCTCATGTTCACCGTCTCCTTTTGCACGTCCTATTCACCTTTTCACCCTTCGGCGCATTGAAAAGGCCATTTTCAAGTGTTAAAATGGGAATAAGATGTATATTCTAAAAAAGAGTGAAGATGCGTCAACATCCTCACTCTTTGGAAACTGCCGCTTTTAAGGGCGGTAGCCGTGTCAAAGGATGATCATTGAAATAGACCGCTTGCCTTTGTCGAGGGCGGTCTATTTCTTTTTATGGAAGGAAAGAATTAGGATCACCAACGTTGCGAATTGAATCATCAACATTAGGGTGTCTTTAACCTCCACAATCCTCACCTCCTTTACAGGAGACTAGCCGACCGCCCATCTAAGCCGTTCTGTTGTTGAGGAATATTATAACATACGAATCATAAAATGTACGTTTTTACGCTCTTTCCGAAAAGGAGGAACGAATATGGAGCAAAAACGCTTCAAAGATGAATATGGATACAAATATGACTTTAGCGCCGTGATTAGGAGAGGAGAACAGGTAGCTGTTCACTGCCCCCGTTGTCAGGGCCAAGCTTTTATTTCCATATCCAAAAAAGACTGTTATTACGTTGTTCGATGCTCTCATTGTTACTACACGTATCAGCAGCCAGAATCGTATACATTCTATGCACGCGGCGTATGCAACCATTGCGAGCGGTATTTTAATATCGTAATCCATGATGACCTAACGAAACTCCATAAAAATACGAATATAAACTGTCCGCACTGTGAGACACGCAATCAGGTTCCGGTGCATCGTGTTCAATCACGCGAATGGCATACGGACGTGATCCAAAACGGAAAAGACCCTATTTTCCAGCTCCAGCTGTACTTCCTTGATTACTATCGGGGTAAACCTGTCTGGGCGCTTAACCGGATACACCTGAATTACCTGCTCTCCTATATCTCTGCCGAGTTGCGGGAAAAGCCTACATCCGGTATGATGCGTACGGCTTCCCATTCCATTCCCAAGTACATTAAGGATGCGAAAAATCGCCAGGCCATCTTAAAGATATTACAAAAGCTACAGCATAAGCCAGCGGCTAAGAGAGGAGCCTCCATACATGAGCATACAAACTTTTGACAGCCTTGAAGCACTGGTCCATGCCGTTGACCAAACAGAAATCAATGAATGGGTATTTGCCAATCTGAAACATCTTTTATGGAATAAGCGTTTCCAGTAACTCTTTTACCTCAGGGACAGCCTGCTTCAGGCTGTTTTTTAGTTTCTTCGCACCACCCCATATACGATAAACGAGCACCTCTTGTTCGTAGTCTTCCAGCTTCTCAAGCTCCTTCACCAATACCTGTGCCTGCTCTACGGTTTCGATTCCGGATGACTTCAGTGGTTTGGCAGACTCGTTGCTTGCCAGTAGAATCCTCGTCCAAACGGGGATCGTGTCAGGTGTTAGCCCATGCGCTTCGGCAAAAGTAGCCCCGTAACCGTCCTGTACGGACTGATGCTCACTGTCCACCAGCTTCATATAACGATTCACTAATGGGAAATAGTCCGTTCCTTTAAGGCCCAGTCCCATCACCGCATAGGTTCCCGGCATCGCCGACTTTTCACCTGGTTCTACATCGTTATACCACTTGAACTCTTCCATCACGACCTCAGCATATTCAGCCAGCAACGGATGCAGCGCAGGGTATTCAAGTGCATTGGCGAAGAAACGATGTAACGTAGATTTAGCCAACTTGGGTACAGGCAGGTAGTTTTTCACCTTGCTTTTGAACTTCATCCGATATTCCTTGGTAAAGCCTTTCTTTAAAATATCGCATAAATATACGAGTACTTCTCTATAGCTCTCTTCTTCCTCAGAACGAATCTGGACCTCCAGTGTTTGCAAAATATCATTCGCTTGGCAGGTGACTCGCTCGCTTGTATATAACGCCGGGATGCTTCCTGATCCGCTCTTAAGCCATTGGGCTGCCTGATCTGAACCCAACTGTGCAGCAATCTCCAAATACTTCTGCCGTGCATCGGCATTAGTCGAACCCAATCGCATCGCAGCGAACAGGAACATCTCCATGGCTGGAACGGGAATATCTGAAGGCAGAATATCGGGCTTCACTTTATAATCCAGCCCATAGCTTTCTTTTCGATCTGCATACTTGTCCAAAAATTCATCCTCAGCCCAATGTTCTAAGCCTCTGCTGAGCTGATACCTCCATGCTTCCTCACGCTTGCGGCTGACTTTCACTTTGGCATCCATTCGATTCAACAGCTCATTCATCCGCTGGGCGTCTACAGGGTACAAATGAGGATCAAGCAAGTGCCTTACTAAGAAAAAATCGTCCTCTTCCTTCGGCACAGCTTTACTGGAGGGGTTGAGCTTCTGCTCCACAAAATGTTGGATAGTGGCTAACAGTTGCTGCCGTTTATCTTCATTCAGGAGCGAGAATGTAAAATGACTGGCCTTATTCTCCAAGACCACTTCCAGATGAAATTCCAGCCGATAACGAAAGAACATGGAACTGAATTCTTCCGAATTAAATAGCGCCTCTATCTTTTCCCTGAACATAGGCATCCATTCGTCCTGCACCTGCTGCAATGTTACCCCATCTGTAAACCCAGAAATTTTCGTATCCGGTCTACGACGATCCCAATCAAACGGTTCGTGGGTATCCACCCATAGCCCATCCTTCTTACAGGTAACTTTTAAGTATTCATGAATCCCTTCGTGAAGGACACTTTTGGTCTGGAATTCGGCGATGCGCTTTTGCTCAGAAGCGTATGTCTGGTCAATCTCCTCAAAAATTGGATCGATGTAGGCTTGTACCCCTGATGTCATAAGATGTGTTCCTCCTTCGTCCCCTCACAAATTGTAGTTCCTACGGAATTAAGATAGACTAATTTATAACTATTTTATTTCCTGATTATAGCATATCTCTCATTTACACTTGGACTCCATCCTATAGATAGAGTGCCGGAAAGCAGGTGTATTCATATGTATTGGGTTTCCACACAACACATGCCGGTGGCTGCCGATGAACTGACAAGCTTTGAGCATACCTATGGCATAACTTTGCCAACTCCCTATGCTTCATTTCTCACCCGCTACGGGCCAGGCACCTATTGCGGCCTGCTGGTGATTGAACGACCTGATCCTCAACTTTTGCAAGCCTATGCGGATTACGAGCTATGGACGCATGATGATAACTGTCCGATCACCGTGCAGCAGCTGGGCGAGTGCGTGGTCATCGGCAGCTCCATAGATGGTGATTTTCTAGCGGTGCACCCTCAGGTCGAAGGCTTGCTGTGGCTACCGCGACATTCAGAGGTCATTACTACGAAGTCATTAGATGTTCAAACCCCATTTACAGATACACTGGAGCATATACTAAGGGATGAATTCGGAAGAATAGAGCCATTCCCCCGTTATTTTGAACCTGTCAGTCTGGATAGAGCAGCAACATTTCTACTATTTAATCCACCGGAGACGGCAGAAGCTTGCGGTTCAGCCCATCCGAACGATCAAGCCTTGCAAATAGCTCCAGCATCTATACAGGTATTGGCTCAGCGTTTTAAACAGCATTTTGGCACAAACCTATGGATCGAAAACGAGCATATCTGCATGGCTTTTCTTCAGACTCTAGGCGGATATGTGCGTTTTAACTATGCATATGGACGCGAAGTGGCAATCATTTATGAACCTACAGCGATAGCACTTCATGATGAAATTCTAGCATCCTTGCAAAAAGAGCATTGCCGGGTTGTAGAGTAAGAGGAGGACGAATACGAATGACAGTACATTTTGCACAAACCTTAGAAAAGCTGGGACAGATCGCCGACCGTCTGAGACAAGGTGGGATGTCTGACGTGGTATACCAATGGTCGAAGGGGATTTCTACTAGTGAACTAACTGAGCTGGAGGAACGGCTGCAGATACCTTTGCCTGCCTCCCTGTCTGAGTTGATACAGCGGTGTGGCAGCTTACATTTGCTATGGTGCCTCCCTCAACACTGTATTGTAGCCGATGAACCGGCTTGTTTATATGAAAGCAGTAATGGCCTTGAACAAGAACCGAATATCCTTGACGATATTACAGGAGAATTTGGCTGGAATCATGAGTATATAAGCTATTTTACATCCTATGGAGAAAACACCGACTCAGCAGCGGACGAACAACGATATCTAATTTTAAACTATAATGGTGCGGGTGATCCAATCCTGCTTGATATGGCGACATCCGCAACAGAGCCAGCGGTGTTCTGTTATGATCATGAGTTGGATCAGTTTACGCTACTCGCTGAAAATCTACCTGCCTATATAGAAACCATGCTCACCTTGCACGGGCTATGGCTGTGGGATTGGTCTAACGTGTCAGACGAGCATGGTATTCAGCTAAACAGTCCCCCACTACAACTGTGGCAACGCTGGTTGAACATGTTTTGCACGATGAAGCTGGAGAGTGCGCAGTCGTTGGAAACGCTGATCCATTACACCACCATGCATGGCGTAGATCATCCTGCTGTGTTGCAGGCTTTTCAAGCCTATGATCCAAAGGATATTTTTCTTGCCTGGGAGCAGCACTGGCAGAACATTCAACATAGCCAGCTTCCATTCTCTACATGGGCCGTTTGGGTAGGGGAGACCGCAGGGGTTGGGGCTGCTGATTGGGTCCGCTCCTTGTGGGAACCGGAAACCGCGCAAGTATGGACATCTTTAGCTCAAAACAATCCCCTACATGCTAAGGGTGCATTTGCGTCCACACGCGCCTATCTGAGCGCCCGCTGCCTACCCGAGCAGGAAGGCTTGGTATGTGTTTGCAATCACCTGCTACAGCATTCGGTCGCAGAAGACAAATTAGAAGGATACACCGCTAATGGGCAGCTACAGCATTTTCATTCACCGCAGGTCATTAACTGGATACGGGATAAGGTCAATCATCCGGTCGATGGCTGGGCAGTACTTTTCGCCTACTCCCGTCCTACAGCTGAGCAGGTGATTGAATGGCTATCCGGTAGTGAGCTTCATCAGAAAATTGCAACCGAGGCGCTGGATATTATGATTCATCGGGATCTTCTTCCCGCTATGGAAGCAGACGCTTGGGCTAATATCTCAGATCTGCTTCTTGCTTCTTTGCAGCTCGTTATGCTCAAAAAAGATAAACGTCGCATTGAAGCCGTGCTTAAGCAGCTTTCAGACTTGGAACTTTATTAATTTTTCGGAATGGTCGTATGCGGATTCGCATGTACAGTGATGCGAGGTAAAGAAAGTTAGCCGCTGCGTCAGCGGCTTAACCCCCTGAGGAAAGTATCTATAGTGAATGCGATCAATTCATCATTGGATTTTGCCATAGGAAGTTCAAAATTCAGGAGCAAAGAAGTCAAGCCGTGCAGCATACTCCATACAGAGCTGGCGAACAAGCGCTCATCTCCTTGCATGATGCAGCCTTCCTCCATAGCGGCTTTGAGCCCAGCTTCAAGCAGCTCAAAGCCTTTAAAACGCCCACTGTCTATAAGGCTGACCAAGCTTACAGATTCCAGGTTGCTGATAAACAGGATGTTGTAATATTCCGGGTTAGCCGTTCCAAAACGAACATACGCATCAGATACCGTTTTCAGTGTGTCCAGAGCGTTCAATCCCGCTGCCTGTGCTTCATCCACACGTTGCTGAAGAGCCTGCAGGAACAAGGTATTTCCTTCTACCAGCAGTTCACGGACCACGGCTTCCTTATTGGCAAAATAATGATAAATAGTTGTTGGTGAATATTCGATCTGATCCGCAATTTTGCGCATGGAGACTTCGGCATATCCTTGATTCAGGAAAAGCGACCGGGCGGCCTCAATGATTTTCCGGCGGATCTCACTGCTTTCACGTTCTCGGCGTTTGATATGTTTCATGAGTAGATGTACTTGCCCTTTCTGCCTACCCCAATTTGGCGGCGATACGATCAGCTTCCATTATACCCGAGTTCATAACCCCTTGAAACCCGCCCCCAGGCTGTGTCCAGGCCCCTACCAATGACAGACGATTCACAGCTGATTTGTGCTTCAGTCTTTTTATACCGGACTGCCGGACCGTTTGTGCGTAGCCATAAACGGCCCCGTCTGGATTAGCGGTATAACGCTGCATCGTGCGCGGTGTGCCCAATTCGGCCACCACTACCTTGCTGCGAAAACCCGGATACAGCTGTTCTAGACATCCCAGTATCTGCTGTGTCACGGCTTCTTTTTTGGCTTTATATTCGGGACGTGCGGCAGGCCAGTTCTCCAATCTGTCCAAAAATGTAATTGCAATGACACCCTTTCCCGGTTCATTAAGCTTAGGGTCCATGGCGTTATAATTCGTGAGCATCCAGTTGCCTTTGGTATACTGGCCGCTCATCATAACTTCATAATCTGTTTCCGAATCCGGCTCATTGCACAGGATTAAGTCTTCTTCGGTGATGCCAAGCTCATGAGGCTCACATGATAATCCCAGATATAGCTGGGTGAGAGACGTGCCGGTCTCCAGACTGCTGACAGCTTCCAGCTCACGACGGGCAGCATCATGGTTTTCCAGTAGGCGGCCATACGTATGATGGGGACTGATACCAGACACAATCCAGTTAGCTTTATATACATCGCCTTTTTTCAGACGGACTCCAACTGCTTTATTGCGTTCGAGTATAATCTCAGATACCTGGCTGCGCAGGTGAACTTCTCCTCCCGTTGACTTAATAGCGTCCACCAATGCATTGGATAAAGCCTGTGCGCCTCCCTCAATGTAATATGTCCCCTCCAAATGATAGCCGATCCAGGGAATAAAAAAATACAAGGCCGCAAGCCGCTTTGGAGGCAATCCATAATAGGCCCACAGCGCAGTGAAAAATTCCGTGAATCGGTCAGACAACCCGAATTGTCTTATAGCTTCCCAGGTCGTCATTTGCGTCCAACGGAAGAAGGTTCCTGCTTTGAGCAGGCCAGCCGCCTTGCGCCAGGAAGTGAGGGAAGAAAAAGCAGAGAAGCCTGTTTCAAAACGACGAATGCCCGCGAATAGACTATCAATGGCTTTCACCTCAGCAGGAAACATGTTTTTGAGGAGCTGCACATACTCCTGAACATCGGACGGAATATCAATGGTCTGCCCTTCCCAACGAATGGAGTAAGGGTGCTTTTTGCGGAGAGGAACAATTCGCTGATCCGCATTGCAGTTCTTTAACAGCCGACCGAAGCTGCCCTCCTCGAGTCCGCCGACACCGTGCAAGGAGACATCAAAGGTATATCCCTTTCTTGTAAATTCAGTTGCGAAACCGCCAGCCAAAGTATGGCTTTCAAAAACAGCTGTTCGGTAACCGAGCGCGGAAAGTCTCGCTGCACAGGACAAGCCACCCAATCCTGCACCGATGACAATAACATCGTATTGGTTCATGATTTCATCCCCTTTTGTTAACATTGTTATATAAGTTAACAGTGTTAAGTTAAGTAGATTATATACCACAATATTACCGTTGAAAAGCCCGGTATCTTGGTTGCCCGCTATAGATGAATACAATGAGTTCGGTCTATCTACTTCGAATTGCAAGCGGCTTTAAGGGTTTTTGTAGAATCCTCCGTTGCGGAAGTAAACCTTTTTTTATAAAAAACATCCAAAATTGTAGCGCTTTCACTTGTCAGATTTCAATGAAGGTGCTATCCTTCAAGTGGGATTGTTACTGAAAAGGCAAAACCCGAGTACACTTGTGTACCCGGAGTTTGCCTTTTTTTGATTTGTATGAATTCCACAGCATACAATCAACCGTCCCGAACATGTAGTAAGCGCTTTAAAAAATGACACCAAAGGAGATTAAACTCATGCAAAGAAGACGTTTTGCCCTTGTTTTATTATCTTTCGTGTTCCTGCTAACGATCTTTTTCCCATCCTCCAGCTCTGCCGCAGCAGCCGATGTCCCAGCGCCACAGGCTACCCTGCTTACTCAGGTACAGCCTTTGGGCGAGGTCGTATCTGCTGTTGTACTGAAATACAGCACCAATATTGACGGGGCATCCTTAACCACTTCCAGCTTTCAGGTTCAATCTGTACTCAATGATGTATATACAGACAGAACCGTCACCGGTATATATACCAATGATACTGGAGCCATCACCAACCGCAGTACTCATGGTAAATATGTCGTGATTGAGCTGGATACGCAAGATAAAAATGCAAGTACCCTTACTTATGATGCAACAAGCGCAGTTAACCGCATCAACACGTTGAATTATATTATTAGTCAAAAGAAAGATATTGCAACTTCAAAAAAAACAGTCATTCCAGCCTCTGCACAGACTGTAAAAGCAACAGATAAAATTACACCGATCGTGGACGATTTCCAAAAAAACACCTTTGAAAATAAAGAAGGCTTCAAGCTGAACTACTTTACGTTTGAGCCTAAAGTAGAGTCCGGCAAAACCTACCCTCTGGTTGTGTTTCTGCACGGGAACGGCGAACGTGGTGACGGAAATGGAGTAAACTTGCTGGCAAATGCCGGAGCTGTTACTTGGGCTTCTCCTGAGCAGCAAGCCAAACACCCATCCTTCGTAATCGCTCCACAAAGTCCGATTGACCTGGAGCATAAATTCATTTGGGCGGATGAGCCACGCAACAGCGCTGTAGCCGATTTGGTACGTGAAACGGCGTTAAAATACCCGATCGATACCAACCGAATCTATATTGTTGGTATTTCTCAAGGAGCCATGGGTACGTGGAGACTGTTGGAAAAAAATCTTGACTTGTTCGCCGCAGGTGTGCCGATTGCCGGTTTGACCAACTATGAAAAAGCCGTTAACATGTACGCGCCTGTTGAACCTACACACGTCGAGGTATTAAAAAACGTTCCTATTTGGGCCTTCCATGCTGCAGACGACACCACAGTAAGTCCTAAAAACTCGCAAGAAATGGTCGCTGCCATTAAAGCACAAAACGGAAACCTCATTCATTTTACTGAATACGAAGCAGGGATTATCAAACCTACAGGGCACTTCTCCTGGGTTCCGGCTCTGCAAAATCAGGATATGATTGAATGGCTGTTTGCACAAAAGAAATAGTTTCATATTGTGCCACTACGCAGTCGGATAGTGCTTCGCTTGTACAGCACTATTCCGTCTACTCCGTTTTTATGTTCATTTTGAGTTTGGTTTTTTTATTATTCAAAAAAAGGCACCTGCCTTCCTGTGTACTACCATCAGGAAAGCAGGTGCAATATCAAAACGAGGAGACTGAAAAATTTGACACTGGTATCACCATTTGCAGTTGACTTGGAACCTGCTACTTCGCGCGTTTCGCAGCTTTGATCGTTCTCAAAGCTCGTCTGCGAGTTACCTTATTCGGACTCCGAAGCTGTCTTCTGGCAGTAGCCAGATCTGCTTTAGCCATGTGCATATCACCATCCTATTCACTTAGGCTCATATTGGGAGCATGCACCTAAGGACTGTTATGAATGATTATGATTCTCATTATCATTTAGGATTATATAATGAAATCTACTAGCATGCAAGAGCTTTTGTCGGAAGTATGCAATTTTATTAAGGAGTTGCCAAAGACCCCTTTCCCCCATATTAATAAAGAAGCGTTGGGCTTGCAGTCCCAACGCTTCTTTATAGTAAAACAACAACTTATACTATGATTAATCCACTTTGCCGCCCTCTACGACTAACTGATCCGTAAATCCTTCTCCGTAAACGGAGGTCAGTGTGTCCTTGTAGGCTTGATGTACAAAGTTTTCCTTGCCCAGCGTAGCCAGCTCATTGTTGATCCAGTCTAACAACTCCTTATTTCCCTTTGCTACTGCGGGGGCAATCGTATCTTGACCACCAAAGGCTGGAATGCTTACGGTAAAGCCGGGGTTGGCCTTTGCCCAGGCGATCAGCTCAGTATTATCGTTGGCAATCGCGGCGCCGCGTTTGTCTTTGAGGGCTGAGAAAATCTCTGTGTATTGATCGAATTTTAGCAGCTTGATGTCAGGATAATTTTTCGTAAAATAGGTTTCAGCCGTCGTTCCCTTGGCAACAATCAGCTTTTGATCCGAACCCTTCAATTGGTCAATCGTGGTGATTGGAGCGCTATCAGGTGACACAATGCCAAAGGATAATTTCATATACGGATTGGCAAAATCGACTTTTTCTTTACGCTCATCCGTCACCGTAAAGTTAGCCATGATGATATCTACCTTGTTGGATTCCAAATAGGCGACCCGGCTGGCAGCATCCACCAGAACAAATTCCACCTTGGACTCGTCACCCAAGAGATCTTTGGCAAACCGCTTCGCAATATAGACGTCAAAGCCTTGATTTTTCCCTTCTGAATCCACGTAGCCAAAAGGCGGTTTATCTGCAAATACACCGATTCGAATCTTGCCATTCTTTTTAATGTCCTCAATTGAAGCAAATTTAGCCGAGCCTGAACTACCGTTGGTATTACCAGCCCCTGCACATCCCGCCAAACCAACAAGCAGCAAGCTCAAAGCCAGTAATAACGTCGTCAACTTCATTCCTTTTCTCATCTGTATTCCTCCCCCTGTTTGTCAGCATTTTGCATCATTCGGTTTCTTTCGCTTCTGGGTGCAATATAGAGACCAATAGAAACATTTCGATCTCTATATTGTGATTGGAAGTCGCTCATGGGATTGATGCAAAATGCTCATATCGTTTCGTACTGAAATATATCCAGAAAGTGCTGGGCACGCTCTGTTTCCGGTTGGGTAAAAAATTGCTGTGGCGTAGTCATTTCGCATATCTGTCCTTGATCCATAAAAACGATACGATCTCCTACCGACTTGGCAAATCCCATTTCATGCGTCACGATAATCATGGTCATGCCCTGTTGGGCCAGCTCTCGCATGACATCCAGCACCTCTCTGACCATTTCCGGGTCCAAGGATGCGGTGACTTCATCAAAAAGCATAATTTCCGGATTCATACACAGGGCACGCACAATCGCAATCCGTTGCTTTTGCCCACCTGATAATTGTCTCGGATATGCATCTTTGCGATCCAGTAGACCCACTCGCTCCAATAGCTGCTCCGCTTGCTCAAGCGCCTCCTGCTTGTTTCGCCGCTGAACTTTAAGCGGGCCGAGCAATATGTTTTCCAAGACCGTCATATGCGGAAACAGCTCATAGTTTTGGAACACCATTCCGATATGCTGCCGCACCTCACGCCAATTTACTTTCTTATCCGTCAGCTCCTGCCCTCTATAACGGATATTTCCACTCTGGACTGGTTCCAGACCATTGAGACATCGGAGGAGCGTGCTTTTTCCACATCCCGAAGGACCTAGAACGACCACGACTTCCCCCTTCGTTACGTCCAGATTAATCTGTTGTAGTACTTTTCGGTCTTCAAAGCTTTTGTGCAGCCCTCGAATTTCGAGTAAAACCTCAACAGCCTCTCCCATGACCCCCACCCCATCCTGCTAATTTTGCCATCTGCGTTCAAATCTTTTGGAAAGTCTGGATAACGGATAGCATACGAGAAAATACAATATGAAAATAAAGCCGTACACCCAAAAGGATGCCGAAGGCGCTTTGATTACACCAAGCTCAATAATCTGCTGCCCGACCTTGACCACTTCCACTACACCGATCAGCACCACTAATGAAGTGGTTTTGATCATCCGTGTCGCCAGATTAATAGATCCGGGAAGCATTCGGCGCACCGCCTGGGGAATGAGTACATGGCGGTACAACTGCCCATATGTCAGTCCCAGTGCCTGCCCGGATTCCACCTGATGCTTGGGCAGTGATTCCAATGCACCCCGAACAAGGTCTCCAATCTCTGCTGCTCCCCACAGGCTGAATACAATAATTGCTGTCAATTCTCCGCTGATATTCACATTCAACAAAGGAGTAAATCCAAAATATACGACATACAACCACACCAAAATCGGAATAATGCGGAATGTCTCCAAATATAATCTCAGCACAAACCGAATCGGTCTTGATTGTAAGGTGCGCAGCAATCCCATCAGAATGCCTAATAGAGTACCGATAATAATGGAAAGTAATGCAATCTCCAGCGTAACGAGCAATCCCCCTAACAGACGCTCAAAATTCGAACCCTCAAAAAGCACATTAATCCCCGAATTCAGCATATCGCACCTTCCTTTCCACCCACGTCAGCAGTATCGACAAAGGTAAAAGCAGGACGAGATATGCCAATACCAGCAGAATTAGCGATTCTGTCGTTTTGTAGTACATGCCGATCAGGTCTTTTGCCACATTCATCAGATCTAATAAAGCAATGGCGCCAACAATGGAAGTCTCCTTGAGCAGAAAAATCGCATTCGCTCCCAGAGACGGAACACTGATGGCAAAAGCCTGTGGCAAAATAACATATCTCGCCAGTTGTATCTTGGACAGTCCGAGACTCAGCCCGGATTCCGTTTGCGTTTTACTTACGGCTTCGATTCCACCACGAAACGCCTCAGCCATATAACCCCCGCCCAAAAAGGTCATGCCCACAATGGCACACGTCATTTCGCTCATATGCAGACCTATTTTGGTAAACCCGTAATACAGAAAATATAACTGTACAAGCAGCGGCGTATTTCGTGAAAGCTCAATATAGGCAACAATGATGCCGCTAATTCCCTTCACCTTGTAATACAGTACTATACTGCATAGCAAACCGACGACTAGTGAAAACAGAATAGCAAAAAAGGCAATCTTCAACGTCAGCCACATGGCTTCTCCATATAGCGGCAAGCTCTCTACAATAAAGTCCCAGTCTAAGTTCATATGTGCATACCTTTCAATTTTCAATTATTCCTATGTATTTGCTCTGCTTAATAAGAATGATTGTATTCCTGCCCAATTATTACGTCAATACTTTGATGAAAATTTGTCATATTTATCTATGGTTTAGGAAAGAAAAGTGTTGTTTTATTTCAGAAATAAATAAAAAAAGCTTGAAATGAATAAATTTCATTTCAAGCTTTGATTTATGCTATACGATTCATCACACAAGTGGCTCTGTAACTACAGGACCGCCGAGTTTCTCTACAATTAAACGGCTTTCCTCATTTAACCCTTGTAGGGTAATAGTTTTACCTGAGTTTCTGTATTTTTGCAGCACCTTACCAATAGCAGTAACCGCCGAGTGATCCCAAACATGCGAATGGCTAAAATCCACTACAACGCGGTCCGGATCATCCGTAGGTTCAAAATGATCAACGAAATGAGACGTTGAGGCGAAAAACATCGGCCCCCTGACATGGTACACCTTTTCTTCATGATCCTCAGTCGTACTGATGCGGATTTTAGCCATTTTCCAGCCAAAATGCAGAGCACTTAGCAGTACGCCCACGATTACGCCCTTGGACAAATCATGCGTAGCCACCACGATGATCACCGTGACCACCATAATTAACGTATCTGCTTTTGGAACCTTGGCAATGTTTCGCAGCGATTTCCAATCCACGGTTCCGATACACACCATGAACATGACACCCACCAATGCGCCCATGGGCACTTCCTTTACAACACCGCCAAGCACAAGCAGCAGAAAAGCCAAGAACACTCCAGCCGTGAAAGTGGACAGACGTCCTCTTCCGCCTGAGCTTACATTAATGACGGATTGTCCGATCATGGCACAACCACCCATACCCCCAAAAAAGCCATTTACAAAGTTGGCAATCCCTTGCCCACGGGCTTCCCGGTTTTTATTGCTTTTCGTTTCGGTCATTTCATCCAAAATGCTGGCTGTCAGCAGCGATTCCAGCAGTCCAACCAGTGCCATCGTAAAGGAATACGGCAGCAAAATCCGCAAAGTATGCCACGACCACTCAATTTGCGGCAAATGGAATGAAGGCAGCGAACTGGTTAGCGTCCCGATATCTCCTACCGTTTTCACATTCAATCCAAATACATACGTAATGATCGTCATGATGATGATTGCCGTCAATGGAGCGGGGATGCTTTTCACAAATCTCGGTAAAATATACACAATGAGCAGCGTCCCCGCTACCATCGCGTACATGATCCAATTGGCTCCATGAAAATGAGTAAGCTGAGCCATAAAGACGAGGATCGCCAACGCATTCACAAACCCGGTCATGACTGGCTGTGAAATAAAGCTTATAAAGCGACCTATTTTCAAAACACCCAGCAGCACTTGAATGATTCCTGCCAAAATGGTAGCTGCAAATAGATATTCCACGCCATGATCCTTCACCAGACCAACGACCAGTACAGCAACGGCCCCGGTTGCTGCCGAAATCATCGCCGGACGTCCACCTGCAAAAGAGATGACAATAGCCATCGAGATGGAGGCGTACAGTCCGACCATGGGATTGACCCCCGCAATGATCGAGAAGGCAATCGCCTCGGGAATTAATGCTAGCGCCACGGTCATGCCCGCAAGTATATCGGCCCGGATATTACCGAACCATTGTTGTCTAAGATTCATACTGTCTCGTTCCAGCCTCCTATATTTACAGAGAGTAGCGTGTTGACTCGCAACCCGTGTGGTTACGGGCATCCGTCCAGCCGCCAATCGCCAAGGCTCTCCTATCATTCAGCTCGTCTCTCTCAAACGACCCGGTCCGTTACATTCAGTCCATCATTATAACGTAAGGGGTTCGCAGAGACGAATGAGTTAAAAGGCTGTTTATAGAAAGAAATCATCTATTCCCTTGGAATATCGCTCATTTTCTTTATCTTATTCGTTTTCTTATATTTAAAATTTTCGCAATTCCTAAGATTCTAACCTGCTAAAGTTGATCACCTTAACTTCATACTCAGACTCCACGAACTGTAAATCTTGATCCGCCGTAACCAGTACCAATTGGTTTATAATAGCTGTCGCAAGAATCAATGCATCTGGGGTCTTGAGCTTTCTTGCAAACTTATCTTTTTGTTCTCTTCTGATACGCCCCGCTTTAACTGCGATCTCTGAATTAACTGCAATAAATTCCCCGCCAAGAAAAGGTATCGAATCTAAGTCAGTATCAGTGGGCAACCCGGCTATAAACTCGGACTGAGTTATAACAGAAAAGAAAATATTCTCTTTATCTTTCTCAGCTTGTCGTATTACTCTATCCAAAGATGAGTCAAGTCTATGAAGGGCAATAGCTGCATTCGTATCAAATAGATACCCCATCTAATCCCAATCCTCTCTGGATTGTTTAACACTCTCTTCGATCTCAAGTAATTGCTCCTTACTTAGACTGCCTCGAGAATTTAAAACAGCTTGCAACCCTTTTGGTAACGGGGACTCTAAATCAATAACCTCAGTTTCCCCCTGTTTATTTTCTATAGTAACTTTTGATGGTTCAAACCCAATATCACGAAGGAGACTTAGGAGACGTATTCGATGTATATCAGTTAATTTTTTTGCCACTAAAATCACTCCTTAGCAAAAGATTAGTTTCCGGTCATAGCTCGTTTGATTCGTTTTCTTATATTTAAAATTTTCGCAATTCCTGTACAAGCTCCGATAAAGCTTCAGCAATCTCCGAGTCTGCATGGTGCTGGAGTAAACTTTCAAAGTCAGGCAGTGCTTGCTTCAATAATCGATAGCTATAGTCATAATAACTCCAAAAAGCTACCGGATCATAACCACGTGCTTCTTCCTCTTCCCATTCCAGTTCATCTTCTTCTGGATCGCTGTCTGCCGGCCATAGATATTTTTCGTCCAGCAGCATGGTTAGGGAGTCAACAGACTTCTGTGAATCCTCTTGTGCATTTTCCATGTCCAATGCTCCAACAACCGCATGGTACAGTTCCAACTCATTCAGCGTGATATTATCCGAATTTCTCGTATGCAAATTACGCAATAAGAAAAGTAACACCCATGGCGTAACCTGCCACAGTGTGCCTTGATGCTCTATCAGATCAGCAATGGCTGCGTACTCCCCATTGGATATCAATTGTGGCAACTCCGTGCCTCTACCATAAGGAGTAGTCAGGCGGTGCCAAGGCACATCTGCAATTTGGAGACCATCCATTAGGGCAGTGTTCATCTTATGAGTATCCATAACTCTCCTTTCTGGTCGGTATCTAAAACCTTCCCGATTTAAAAATGGAATACAGTAAAAAGGCAACCATTAAGAGAGCGACAACAAAGCCGATTTCAATAGCAGGTACGTTCCACAGCATGGTCGCCTGATGATTCAGCGATGAACCGATAATCAGTCCGACCATAATAATGCTGAACGCTAACAGTACGATACTGAATGACAGGCGGTTGCTGATCTGATCCAGCCTGCGCAGAAGCATTTCCAGCTCCGGCACAGTAACCTCCAGCTTAAGCTTGCCCTTGCCGATAATCGAGGCTAAATGCCTCGCCTGTCCTGGCAGTTCCATCAGCGCCTCCACCAGCTCAGTCGCACCACCCAGCAGCTTGCCTCGGATACGACGACCGCTGAAGCGTTCCTTTAGTAGCTTGTTACCAAAGGGTTCAGCCAAAGCGATAATACTGAGGTCGGGGTCCAGATGCTCCACGACCCCCTCCAGTGTCAGCAACGCCTTGCCTAGCAACAGGACGTCCGAAGGCAAACCAATCCGATGGCGCTGCGCTGCGCCAAACAGGTCGTTCAAAGCATCACCAATACTGACCTGTGAAAAAGGAACGTCTGAGTAATCTTCGCGTATCTTGTCCAGATCGGCACGCAGCGCATTCAGGTCGGTGTCCGGTTCGACCAGACCCAAACGTTCGATAGACCGAACCATGGCATCGGTATTTTTACGCATCAGGGCAATAATGAGGGAAGCGAGATGATTCTTCATCTCTTCGCTCAGCCTTCCCGTCATGCCAAAGTCCAAATAAGCGAGACTGCCATTTTTCAGAACGAGTAAATTCCCCGGATGGGGATCGGCATGAAAAAATCCCTCTATAAAAATTTGATGCAACATGCTGTTCACCAGCCGCTGCGCCAGTTCTTTCAAGTTATATCCACGGCGTAATAGCTCTTCACGACTACCCAAGTGAGTTCCGTCTAGAAACTCCATGGTCAGTATACGGGAAGAGGTATGATCCCAGTATATTTTCGGAATATAGATATGTGGGTCCTGCTCAAATTGGAGCGCAATCTTCTCTGTATTACGGGCTTCGTGGTTGTAATCCAGCTCCTGAATGAGCGATCTCCCTAGCTCCTCTACCATCTGGCGAAGCTGATACCGCTCTACCCATTCCCAGCGCTTGGCTGCCATAGCGGTTAGTTCCCGCAAAATGTCCAAATCTCGCCGAATGATGCGATTAACGCCAGGACGCTGGATTTTAATGGCGACCATTTCGCCGCTGTGCAGCTTGCCTAAATGCACTTGCCCGATCGAAGCAGCGGCCAGCGGAACATCGTCAAAACGAACCAGTATGTCCTCTAATGACGTGTCCAGCTCCTGCTCCAGAATGCCACGCGCCGTTTCAGATGAAAACGGCGGTACCTGATCCTGAAGCTTAACCAGCTCACGGATAATAGGCTCCGGCAGCAGGTCAGCACGTGTGCTTGCCAACTGTCCAAGCTTGATGAATGCAGGCCCCAGATCCTCCAGCACAAGTCGAATCCGTTCACCTAGCGTTTTGGACTCGGGAGTTTCTCTCGTCAGCCACTTGCGAGGCAATGACAGCAGCTGGAACAGCCCCATTTCTTCCACCATATAGCCAAAGCCATGACGCGCCAGCGCCATGGCAATTTCCCGGTAACGACCGGCGTGCTTCATACGAACCGCCATTTTAATCCAGCCGGTTCGCTTCTTCAGCGTCGCTCGAACCCGTAAGCGCCGCCTTTTCTTTTTCCAGCTCCGCTACCTGTTTTTCCAACAATGCTACACGCTGCTCCAAACTTGTAACATCATTTTCGGTAGGTACTTCCAGCTCCTGCAAAATGCGGCTAACCTGTTCGCGGATCACTGTTTTGAATTGTCCCTGTTCCTCTGCCCCTCGTTCGATCAGACGATCGACCAATGCTTTGGATTCCGAAGGCGCAAGTTCTCCCCGGTTTACAAGATCCTCGACGGCTTTCTCCACCTTTTCTTTGCTGACAACGGTGAGGCCCCACCCCAATGAGATGGCTTTTTTGAACAAATCGCTCATAATATATCCTCCCCTACCTGTGATTACCTACTAGTATAACCTGAAAAGGGGAGCCGCATAAAGCTCGCAGCTCCCCTTCCTCAATGAATGGAATGATCTATGTTTAACCTGGAAAGCGTCCAGCCCACTTAGCGGCCTGAAGCAGCAGCTTGCGGTATCCCTCGTGCTGGAAGCTTGGCTGATTATGTCCAGGCATCAAATAGACGACCCGACCCAAGCCATAGGACAGTGACCATGCCGCCGGCCACCACTGGCCCTCTTGTTCATATTCCATCAGTAGTGTTTTTTCAGTGAATGGATCAAAATCAAAACGATATGGCTCCTCTTGCATCTCGAACGGCTCGATTCCTTCCATAATCGGATGATCCGGCTCCGTTACTTTGAAGGAAAGTGGACCCGCAGCCGGATGCCGCAGGAAACGTGCCCCCATTAGTTGTGCAATCTCATACCGTCCTTGCAATGTAATACCGTTATGCAGCACAAGCAATCCACCCCCGCCGCTAACATAGGACAGCAGTCCTGCTGTTTGTTGAGGAGACAGAACCTCCTTACGGCTATCACAATACGAGATGCATAGATCGAATGAGGCTAGATTTTCCTTGAGCAGCATTTTACGATTCTCACTGCATTGTACCGTCATCCAATCCTGTAAAATATGGCTAATCTCTTCGTCCACCCCTTGCAGCGGGTGAAACTCCGGATACGAATAATCTCCTAACAACAATGCTTTTCTTTTTTCCATGATAAATCCTCCTTGCCTGACTTGTATATAAGGACTTTAAAGGCGGGGTCCGTGTCATTCATTCTTGTTTGTGGGGTCAAAACGCTCAGAAAATTCTGTTTGGCCCTCATTCATTTCCCATAACACCGCCATCATTGTCCGAGCTACGGCATATATAAATAATTCTACAGACGGCCTATTAAATCCTTTAGCAGAAGATTATAGCATATATGTTCGCTCGGAATAAACTTATTAAAACTTATTCAAAATTTATAAATCTGAACGATGGCGATTCGGCCTCTTTATGGTATACTCGTAAGAAAAAAAGTGCGTCCATGCTTGATTAACAATGAAGGGCCGCTTTTTTGTAAGAAACTTATGCTTGCGGTTATAGAATTGATAAGAATTGCCTCAAACCTTATACATTCTATAAATCTTAAAAAACCGGGGAGGTTGCATGAATGAAAAGGACTGGAATGACCCGGCCCTTGGACAGCTTGGGGCGAATTGTGCTTCCTAAAGAGTTGCGCATGACGATGGAGATTGACATCGGCGATCCATTAGAGTTTTTTATTGAAGACCAGACACTCATGCTCCGTAAGTACAAATCAACCAACTGTATATTTTGCGGTGCGGTTGATACTAACACCTATTTTAAAGATCAGTTTATCTGCGATGAATGTGCGGCCTCGATGAAAACGGAAGATTTAGTTCCGGTCACAGCGACTGAAACCCATTCACCCCCACTTAAGCAAAATATGCATATGAAAAAAATTTACCAGCGCACAGACGTTATTTTGGAGAAAATGAGAGAGCTTATGGAAGAACACCCAGCATCTTCACAAAAACAACTCGCCTCCATGCTTGGCGTGAGTCAGGGAAGGATTTCCCAGCTGAAAAAGCTCATGTAAGCGTACCACCAAAAAAGTAATGTATACGCTTCCATACCATGTAAGGTTTAAATCTATTGAAATTTAGAAAAGCCGGACCCTTTCAGGGAATCGGCTTCTTTTCGTTTATATGAAATGGTGGACTCGTTTGCAAAACTATTGACTGTAAGCCCGGCATTGTTCCACCCAGCGTGCTGCCGCTTTGGGAAGAGAAGCGAGATGAACATGCGTGTAGGCTGCCAAAAGATTCCCTTTCGCATAGCCCTCGCTCTGGAGACCACGCATTCCCTTGGTTTGATAGGCGTAGGAGTAGGGGGCGGATGATTCGTCATAGTGCATGACAGAATAATGAAATTCATGTCCCCGAATTGTCTCTCCAGCCTCCAGCAGTAAGCAATCCTGCAAAGCGGTTGCTTCACGGTATCCCAGTGCGGCCCGTTTCTCCTGCATGCGGACGTCCGACGGAATAACTCCGGCCATGTGATGGGCATTCCCCATACGATCCGTAAGAGTCCGTGCCAGTACCATATAACCGCCGCATTCGGCGAATACGGGCATATCCCGGCTCACCGCGTTGCGGATATCTTCCAAAAAAACCGTATTTGCAGCGATATCTGCGGCAAACTCTTCAGGGAACCCGCCGCCCAGGTATAGGCCGCTTGCCTGCTCAGGTACGCGTTCTCCCGCCAGCGGACTGAAATAGACAATCTCTGCTCCCGCCTGACGCAGCAAATCCATATTTTCCGGGTAGTAAAAATTGAACGCCGCATCTCTGGCGACGGCGATGACAGGACGTCCCCCGGTATCAGCTTCATGCCCTGCTGATGGAAGCCAATCCGGGGGAAATAACGGTTGTGCGGGCAGAGACAACGGCGGAGCCGAATCCGCCAATGCCCGCAGTGCATCCAGATCCGTACCCGCACGGATCAGCTCTGCCGCCCGTTGGAAAAGCGGCTCTAGCTCGCCGCGTTCCACAGCGGGTACTAAACCCAGATGACGCTCGGGAATATCCAGCCCGTCATCACGCTTTAACCAGCCGAGCACAGGGATGCCGCACTCCTGCTCGATCGCCTTTTTGACGATGCCATAGTGCCCTTGGCTGCCGCAGCGATTCACAATTACGCCCACAATGCGTAGCTTGGGCTCCAAGCGCTGAAAGCCAAGCACAATAGCAGCGGCGCTTCGTGCCATACTGCGCACGTCGACCACCAGCAATACAGGGCTGTCCGTCAGCATGGCGATTTCAGCGGTCGAGCCGGTATTGCTGAGCGGGTCCTTGCCGTCATACAGCCCCATGACGCCTTCAATCACGGAAATATCCGCGCCTTCGGAAGCACGGATAAAGGTTTCACGCACCGTATCCGGTGAGGTCATCCAGGAATCGAGATTACGGGAAGGCGTTCCGGTCGCGGCCGTATGATAGGTCGGATCAATATAATCCGGCCCGCACTTAAAACCTTGCACTCGCAGGCCGCTGTCGGCGAACGCCTTCATCAGCCCGAGGGTAACAGTCGTTTTGCCTGCGCCGCTGCCCGTGCCAGCAACAACAATACGGCTTCTGCGCGTAGCGGCAGATGGATCAGACTGTACAGCCTGCTTCATGATGTCAGTCATAGGAAACCCGCGCTACAGACAAGGTCATATTGCCGCTTTTTTTCTTCTCCAGCAGCCAATGGTCTGCACCAGAAGACAACAAGGCTGAGGGTTCGCTGACCCCATATGCGCCAGTGTATTTGAAGACGGTTTCCGATGGATTGGGAAGCTGCACCGTATTCAGCTCTGACGGGGTGTACGTCACCAGCTCCCAGCCGTATTTGGCGCAAAGGGCAAGCAAGCCCTCTTCGTCCTTTTTCAGATCAATGGTGGCAATATTCCGTACGCTTTTCACAGACAAACGCAGCTCTTGCAAGGTGTCCAGCACACCCGCCTCCAGCTCCTCCAATGCAGTCCCACGGTTGCAGCCGATGCCAAGCACCAAGCTTTTCGGACGGTACAGCACGCCATTAGAAAGAAGCTGCTCTTCTTCCTCCGGCTCCAATAAACGGTCACTCACGACCAACGCGGCGTTAAACGGTTCTTGTAATGCTTCTGCCGTCGAAGCATATACCTTGATATGCCCAGGTACAGGCTTGTCATAACGCCACCAGTTCCGTTCGCCTGTCTCTTGTATAAGCGCAACAGGCTCCTCGTTCACAACAGCAGCGCTCACAGGAGTGGCCTTGTCGAAGCTATCAACCACCCAACCCAATTCCCGACCCAACATGTCCACCGGAATCGTGCCCTGCACGTCAGATGCAGTTGTGATTACCGCACGTGCGCCTAATACAGCCGCCACATGGCGGGTCAATTCATTGGCGCCACCCAAATGGCCAGACAATACGCTAATGACATGCTCGCCGCGATCATCAATGACAACTACCGCGGGGTCTACCTTTTTATCCACCAAAATCGGCGCAATCATACGAACCACTGCACCGAGAGATATAAACAAAATTATACCGTTATATTGTTTAAATAAATCCGGCAAAATCAGCTTGACCGATCCTTCGAACAACTGAATGCCACGCTCCTGCTCGTCGCCACGCTCAAACTTGGACATATAATACACATCCGTGCCCGGAAAGTTGGCTCCCAAATTGCGGACCATTTCCACTCCATGCTTCGTGATCGCCACAGCGGCAAATGGATTACTCACCGGGCTTCACTCCCTTCCGGTAGCCATGGGTGAACGACTTATCATACAGCTTGGAACGATGCGCGTCCTTGTCCACCAGCTCTGGGTCGAGCGCCCAGCCAGCCAAAATCATGGCATGCATCGTTATGCCTGCTGCACGCAAATCGGCGGGTAATTGAGCAAGCGTCGTGCGCACGATCTTTTGATCCGGCCAGGTCGCGCGCTGTACAACCGCTACAGGCGTGTCCTCGCTCCAGCCTGCCGCCAGAAACTCAACGACCACCTTCTTCGCCAGCGTTGCGCTGAGGAATAAAGCCACTGTGCAGTGATGAGAAGCCAGATCACGCAGCTTTTCCCGATCCGGTACAGGTGTACGGCCTTCAGCACGCGTCAGAATGACGGTCTGTGTCAGGTCAGGCACAGTTAGCTCTGCACCCAGCACGGCCGCAGAAGCAAAGACCGAGCTGACGCCCGGCACGATTTCGTAGGCTACTCCACGCTGCTTCAGCAACACCATCTGTTCCAAAATGGCTCCGTACACTGCCGGATCGCCTGTATGTACGCGAGCTACACTGCGTCCAGCCTGCACAGCCTCGCTCATAATCTCAACCTGCCGCTCCAGATCCATGCCTGAGCTTTGCAGTACCTGCGCCTCTGGTTTGGCCGTGGCAATCAACTCGTCGTTCACGAGTGAATCCGTGTACAATACCACATCGGCCGTGCGTAGAATCCGGGAACCTTTGACCGTAATCAGCTCCGGATCGCCGGGACCTGCTCCTACGATGTATACTTTGGGCTCCAACGTCATTTGCTCACCACCATTAAACTCAAATATTCAAGCTCCTGTCCGCGCAGCTCACGTGCGTTGCGCCATACCATTTCATAAGGAGAAGTGACCTTGGTAATGACTGATGCACAGTCCCCAAGATTGAGTTCATCCAGCACATCCAAAATCAAATCCAGCACCTTGGCAACCTTGATAAACACGACCGTATCGTGATTTTCAATCGCCCGCTTCATCGCTTCCCGATCATCCGTAGCCGGAATAATACCGACCTGCTGATCTCCGTCTGCCAAAGGCAACTCCAACGCTGCCGCCGCGCCCAGCACGGATGAAATCCCTGGGATAGATACAATCGGCACCTCGGGATGGAGATCCTTCATGAGTCGTGCCAAGTGAATAAAGGTACTGTACAGATTAGGGTCTCCCTCTGTGACAAAGGCTACATCCTTGCCTTGACTCAGTGCCTCCCAGCAAGCAACTACCGTTTTGTTCCACTCACGCTCCAGTACAACCGGGTCCTTGGTCATTGGAAAAATGAGTCCCAGCATCTCCTTTTCCTCCGGGTTGACGTACAACTCCACGATCTCGTGAGCATACGATTTGCCCCCCCGGCGTTTCTTCGGATAAGCCACAACTGCACATTCCTGAATCATGCGATACGCCTTGACTGTAATCAGCTCGGGATCACCCGGCCCCACGCCTACGCCGTAAAGTGTTCCTGTTGCCGCCGTATTCATGCTGTCTCTCTCCCCCTCTTGAATTACCAGCTTACTCCCCTGCTACTTCATCAGCCACGTCCACCGACGGCTGTCCTTTAATAACATATATCGGATTGAGTCCGTCAAAACGCGTCATATTCAAAATCGGCTTGCTGCGCGCTGTTTGCAATAACGTCACCGAAGTATCGAGTCCTGCTGTTTGCATCGCCTTCATACCGTCATGTAGCGTCTCAATCGTTGCAGCATTCACTACAATTCGTCCATCCTTACGCAGACGGGAAGCGCACAGACGAATCAGCTCGGACAATTCTCCCCCGCTCCCACCGATAAACACCGCATCCGGGTCTGGCAGCTCGTCCAATCCGGCAGGCGCTTTAGCATGAATAACGGGGAAATCGGTGCGGAATTTGATCTTGTTCGCTTCGACATTAGCCAGGTCGCCTTCGTTCTTCTCAATGGCAAATACTTGCCCATACTTGGCCAGCCGCGCACACTCCACCGCTACAGAGCCGGAGCCTGCGCCGATATCCCATACGATGCTTCGCTCTGTCAGACGCAGCTCGGACAAGCTGAATACGCGCACTTCACGCTTCGTAATCAACCCTTTTTCCGGCTTGCGCTGGTGAAATTCTGCATCCTCGAAGCCAAATCCCCGCCGAATTGCAGGCACGTTTTCACCCTTACGACGGCGCAAAATAACCACATTCAATGGTTGGAACGTTCTCTGCGCCATCTCTTCCAGCGTATAATGCTGATACACCTCATCCGGTCCGCCCAAATGCTCGCCGACAAAGGCATCATATTCCGTCATGCCATAATGCAGCAGATAGGCAGCGACTGCGCCGGGATGATTCCGGTCGTCCGTCAACAGCGCGACCTTGTTCTGTCCGTCAATCCGCTGCGCCAATCCGATCATCGGACGACCGTGTACGCTTTCCAGCACCGCATCCTGCCAGCTTTCACCGAGACGCGCAAACGCCAGCTGAACCGAGCTGAGATGCGGCATAATATCCAGATGTTCCGCACCAAGCTTGGCGGATAAGTATCCTGCGATTCCAAAAAAAAGCGGATCGCCTGACGCAAGCACGACAATATCCTTGTCCTCACGCAACCGTCCTAATTCTTCCACAACCGCGGATAAGCCACTCTTTAATGTTCGTTTTTCCCCTGCGGCTGCCTTGAAAAATCCTAGCTGGCGTTCTCCACCAACCAGCAGGTCCGCACGCTCAATGTGCTCCAATGTTTCCTGCGACAGACCTGCCGCTCCATTTTCACCGATACCAATGACACGAATCACTTTACTCACCGACTCTCGCCCTCCCCAGCACGTTCCCTTTCAGCGTTATCAGTACCATTTCCACAACGATTCCACCACCTGCATGCTCCAGACAATGCTGACATCCATAGGTACACAGCTTTTCAAAAAAGCTCAGCGCATTCGCTTCGGTCATCATATCCGCCACCTGCGTAGCTGTATTTGCCTCTGCCACTGCCGCTGCAAGCGACTCGTCCACCCCCGCTTCACGCGCGACCTCAGCCAAAAAGCCAAAATCCACCGGAGCGCTCTTGGAGTGAACCATCATGATACCTTGAGCAACCTTGGACAGCTTACCGGGCATACCGACGAGAATAATCTTTTTCATTCCCAGCCGTTTCCCATGCTTTATAGCAAAGCCAACAAAGTCCCCCATCTGAATAAAGGCCTCTTCCGTCAGCTGATCATACATTTGCATGGCGTATTTTTCACTGCTGCCGCCTGTGGTCAGGACTATTTCCTGGCAGTTCATCGCTTGCGCAACTGATATGGCCTGCACGACACTAGCTTTATAAGCTGACGTGGAAAACGGAACGACCACACCACGCGTGCCTAGTATGGAAATACCGCCAAGAATGCCAAGCCGCCCGTTCAGCGTTTTCTTGGCAATTTCTTCACCGTCCGGTACGCTGATGACGACACGGACACCTTTGGCCGATCCATGCTCCTCGAGCACGCCTGAGACGGCCTCCGTAATCATCCGGCGCGGCACCGGATTAATCGCTGCTTCTCCGACAGGCACAGGCAGACCGGGCTTCGTTACCCGCCCCACGCCGATGCCACCGTCTAGTTCAATGCCCGGCTCCTCGCGCCAGCTAACGGACGCGATAATTCTCGCCTGATGCGTGGCGTCTGGGTCATCCCCACCGTCCTTGATCGTCGTGCAGGAAGCTTCGTCCGCGTCCAACACAGGCTCAATCAGCTCAAACGCATGATCAAAGCCTGCGGGCAGCGATATCACTGCTTCCTTCGGCGGAATGCCCGTGATGAGCAATTGTACCGCTCCTTTGGCCACTGCAGCCGCACAAGCTCCAGTCGTAAAGCCTGACCGCATTGGCTTGTCCGGTGCGGGAGCTTCACCGCTTTTCATCCGTTTGGGCCTGTCGACGGACGCCGCTTCCTTTTCCATGCCAATTCCTCCTTAACCTCTTCTGCTGATCATGCTCCAATTCATTTCATGATACAGCAAACGGACAACCGCATCTAGCGGACAGCCATTAAGGAGATCGCATTCAATGCTGCTACGACAATTGTACTGCCGCCCTTGCGTCCAATATTCGTAATGAACGGAATATCCAGCTTGCGCAGCTCGTCCTTGGATTCTGCCGCCGATACGAAGCCTACGGGCATGCCAATCACCAGTCCGGGCTTAGCCGCTCCTTCTTTCACCAGACGAATCAGCTCCAGCAACGCTGTCGGCGCATTACCAATCGCATAGATGCCACCTTCGCCCGCCTGAATCGCTTTGCGCATCGAAATAATGGCGCGTGTCGTATTCAGCCTTTTCGCTTCTTCCATGACGTCCGGGTCAGATATGTACACATGCACATCCCCGCCAAATTGACGGATACGATCCTTGCTCAGCCCCGCTTGAATCATTTGCACATCCGCCACTACCTGCTGTCCTGCGCGAATAGCTGCAACCCCGGCTTCAATCGCTTTTGGATGAAACACCATACTGCGGCCCAGCTCAAAATCAGCAGATGCATGAATGACACGTTGTACAACGGGATATTGCTCTGCTGTAAAAGGATGCTCTCCCAATTCTTCAGTGATCATCTCGAAGCTTTTGCCTTCAATCTCCTGCGGCTGTACCGTTAGCGGTTTAAATTCTGTTTTGAAATCCATGGTAGACCACTCCCTTATGGAAAATTAGAAAATAGTTTAGGAAAATGACAATTCATTGCTACTAAATCATGGATACCTCTAAAAAACACCTGTTTTAAGATGACTATATTTTAAATACATGCCAGAAGTCGTTCCTGATTAACTGGACTCGCAAGGGCAAGACTCAACTCAAATTGAAGTTTTCTCTTTTGCTGTGCGCAGTGCGTTGATGACTCCGTCAAAATGATCAAATACTGTGCCAAATTCCACTTCCGGCCTGGAAATCAAAAGTACGTGAATCCCCAGCTCCAATGCAGATTGAACCTTTTCATCCACTGCTCCCGTGCGTCCGCTTTCCTTGGTGACCATCACGTTCGTGCCATAGTGCTTGTACAATGCTTCGTTCATCTCGCGGGAAAAGGGTCCCTGCATGGCAATAATATTTTTTTGCTCCATGCCCAGTTCGCCGCATTTCTCCATATTGTCCAGGCGCGGCAGCATGCGTATAACCAGACGAATCTCCGGGTCTCCGAGCAAATGCTTGGTGAACGTGCCGAGCGTCTTACTACCCGTCGTAAGCATTACAGAGCCTTTGATTTGCTTCGCTTGTAATGCGGCCTCCTCATAGGAGGGCACAATGTGGAGCAACGGATGATTGTCATATACAAGTCCTGTCCGCTCATAGCGAATATAAGGAACCCCGGACTCGCGAGCGGCTGTCATCGCATTCGTATGTGCTTCTTCCGCAAAAGGATGACTGGCATCAACAACAGCCTGTATTCCCTGCTTCCGAATCATTGCAGCCATTTCATCGGCTGTCATTCGGCCTGTACGTACGTCTAGTCCCGCTTCAGACAAGCTGGCTGCCGCGCTTTCGGTTACGACTGAGGTCAATACGCTGAAGCCATTGTCACGGATTTGCAGCGCCAATTCCCGAGCGTCGCTCGTTCCGCATAGCATGAATATCATGAGCCCTTCACCTGCCCGCTTCCATTCACTACAGATGGCGTATGTGAATGCTCGTGATGGTGATCATGGTCATCATGGCTGTGAGCATGGACATGCTCATGAGTGTGATCGTGGCTGTGTGTATGGTGATCATGATGGTCGTGCTCATGTGCATGATGGTGGTGGTGATGTTCATGTTCATGATGATGATCGTGGTCATGGTGGTGATGATGGTGATGCTCCTGCGCCTCCAGACGGAACTGGCAGTTATCACAATTGGCTGTAACCTTGCCGAACAAACCTTCCTTAGCTCGCTCCAGCACCAGTTCAATCAATTGGGGATGGAAACCAAAATATCCGCCCATCTCCACTTGTAATGCAGGGTGAGCCTCGGCAAATTCCTGGGTCATTTCTCCGATGCGCTTAATCAGCACACCCGTGAACAGAAAATAGGGAAGCACGATAATCTTTTTGGCACCCAATCGTACACAACGCTCCAATCCATCGGGAAAGAATGGCTGCGTCACACCGATAAAGCTGCTCTCTACCCATGTATAAGGAAGCTTCTCCCACAGCATACGGGTGATTTTGAAAAAGTCACTGTTCGCATCTGGATCGCTACTTCCGCGTCCTAATACAAGTACCGCCGTTTCTTCGTCAGATACCTCGACAGATGCCTCTACAGCGCTATTCATCCCCGCTGGAACTGCAACCGGACGGGCCTCTTTCAAGCGGCTTAGCAGAATGCTGACGATTTTCTCGTGAACACCAATCGGACGTCCGTATACAAATTCCACCTGCGGATATTTCGCCTTTGCCCGGTCAATAGCCATCGGAATATCAATTTTGGCATGTACCGCTGCGAACAAGATAATCGGAATAAGAACGACACGTGTCGCCCCTTTCTCCACACAAGTTTGCATCCCATCAGCAATGCTGGGACGTGCCAACTCCAAGAAACAGGTTTCCACGCACATTTCCGGTACCCGATCTGCCACTGCCTGTGCAAATTCCAGCAGTTCCTGGTTCCCCTCCGGGTCCCGACTTCCATGTCCAACCAACAATATTGCATCCACTACTATTTTTTCCTCCTCTTTAATAGGGATAGCGCCTGCATGACGCCCTATTATATATATGCTTGTATCCAGTTCATCAGGCCTTCAGTACATTAATCACCACAAACCGCATTCACTTCTACCGTTGCTGGTGCATCCTCATGCCGGAAACCCGCAACGACGCCTACACGTTTAAAAAATTTATGAAAACGCTCATTCGGATGCCCTTTTTCCTTATATTCAGCGATGACGTTCTCCACGATGTCCGTAATTTGATCACCCGGAATCCCTTCCGCTACGGGCTGAGCGGCATGAGCATTGCGACCGAATTTTTTACCACCAAGGAAGAGGTCGTATCCTCCCTTGCGATAGACGATTCCGATATCCTCCAGCACCGCTCCATAGCAGGCCATACCGCATCCGTTCAAAGCAATGCTCGTTTCCTTGGGTGCCTGTAATCCGCCAAGTACAACCTGTAAATGCTCAGCCACAGGCACAGCGTCATCCTTCTCCATATTGCAGAAGTCGCACGCCTTCACCCTAAACACATCGCCAATCGGCATGACAATGAATCGTTCATCCCGCAGCCGCCCGACCAGTTCCTCGGGGTCTGCACACGGCACGCGCAGCACGATCTGATGATCTGGCGTGTATTCCAGCTCGCCGTCATCACCCGCTACCTCGGCGAGCAGCGCCATCTGGCGAGCGGTGAACTTCTTGTTTCCCACACCCGGGGAAACGCCCACCTCAAATAGCGCAGGCTTGCCAAAGCCGCCTGGCGCCATCCCGGCTGCGGCCCCTGCTCCGGCCACCGCCGACGTTCCGGCGGTGCTCTTGGCGGCAGGCGCTTGCCCGCTCCAGCGAGCGTTGGCTTCGCCAGGCAGCTTGCCGCCGACAGCGAGGCGGCTTAGCGCCTCTGCCGCCAGCGATGCCGGGGCCGTGCCGGTTTGCACAGCAGTCGTTGCCTGCACGACAGCCATCGCTTGCGGGCGTGCCTGCGTCGCAACCGCAGCGCCGCTCGCGGAGGGTCCAGTCACGGCTGGAGCTGCTCCAGCCTGCGACGCATCCAGCGACCACGGCTCCGCTTCCGTGCGGAGCCGCTGATGCGGCTTGAGCGCCTGCTCGGTCGCATCCAACGTGTATTTGCGCTGATATCCGCGCGGAGTCACGATCAAGCCGTCATACACCGTCGTCGAGGAATTGCCGATGATTACAGTCGTCAGCATCCCGATGTCATGGTTCAGCATATCTTCCAGCGTCGTTACAATAACTTGCTGACGTTCACGATAAGCACTCTTCACCAGCCCAACCGGAGTTTGCGGATCGCGGTAACGCAGCAAAATGGACTGTGTCTCCACAATCTGGCGGGTACGCCGACCACTGCGCGGGTTGTATAAAGCAATCACAAAATCGGCCGAAGCCGCTGCTTCTACGCGCTTCACAATCGTTTCCCACGGGGTCAGATGATCACTCAGACTAATCGTGCACGCATCATGCATCACTGGCGCCCCCAGCAACGAAGCACAGGACTGAATAGCCGAGATCCCCGGTACGACTTCTACCTCAACCCCGTCCTCGCGTCGCCAGCCTTTTTGCATCAACACTTCGTACACCAGCCCTGCCATGCCATAGACTCCTGCATCTCCACTGGAAATGACGGCTACCTTCTTGCCCATCTCTGCTTGGCGAACCGCCTCCTGCGCACGGCTCACTTCCTCTGTCATCCCTGTACGTACAATCTCCTGTCCGTTCAACAACGGACGGATCAAATCAACGTAGGTATTGTAGCCGATAATGACCTCACTTTCGGCCAGCGCATCCAGCGCCCGTTTTGTGATATGTTCCATATCTCCTGGTCCAAATCCAATCACCAGCAATTTTCCTAATGGGCTCATTGTGCTCCTCCTATTCATCCTTTTCAGGGCAGCTATGCTATCTATTCCAATGATTTATGGACATCCTGTAACTCAAAAAAACCCCATCCTACCCGGATGGGGTTTCTATGTACGTATCTCTCATCAGACGAACAAACAGCGTAAGAAGACACGATTTGTCTTCCTCCAGCCTGCCGTTGTTTTCCATCTGTCTGTTTACGCTTCAAACGCTGCTGCACGTTCATATCCACGCAAACCTCTAGCCAACATGGAAAAAGCAACGTGTGCCTGATTTCCTGATTTCGTACACCCATCCTCTCCGCGAAGGTTAACGGTGCATACAGATCAAGGTAGGTCTCCTGGCTTGGCATCAACAGATTCTTTCGTCTTCCCCGTTTTTCACGAGTGACCATTTTAAAAAAATCCTCTTCCTTACAGTGGCGGGACCGCTCGGGATTTGCACCCGATTCCCTGTTACCCTTTGCTCAACCGCAAAGGCACCTTGTCTGTCCGCTATTTGATTATGGGTCTTATCATAACCTTGCCTCAATCAGTTGTGCAAGCACGAAAAACGCTTTATTTCAAGTTCTCTGCTTTATTTTTTAACATATGTAGCAATTCATCCGGGTCCGCAGAGATACTTAATAACGCTGGATGCTCAGCCCCGGTAAACCCTTCTTGCACGCTATGACGCACCATTTCTACTAACGGGTCAAAATATCCATTCACATTCAGCAGCCCAATGGGCTTGCGATGAATGCCAATTTGCGCCCAGCACAATACCTCGAACAGCTCCTCAAAGGTCCCCAAGCCACCCGGAAGGGCAATAAACGCATCGGCCATCTCGCTCATTGCCGCTTTACGCTCATGCATGCTTGCTACCTCAATAAATTCGGTAACTCCCCGATGAATGATCTCTGCATCAAATAATAGGGTGGGCATAATGCCAGTGACCTGACCGTTACCCGCCAGCATTCCATCCGCCACCTCTCCCATCAGCCCCCTGCTAGAGCCACCATAGATCAGACGAATATGATGGCGAGCCATGGCTTCCCCCAGCTTGCCTGCAGCCTCAACATATACCGATGAATGTCCAGGTCTGGACCCGGCAAATACACAAATAGAATTCATTAACGTCTCAGCTCCTGTCCTAAGTAGCATCGAAACTTATTCATTATATTAGATAAACATTTTCGCTATAACAACAATCTTTGTCGATGCATGTCCAACAAAAAAAGATAAAGACCTCGTAGGCCCTTATCTTTATTTTACTCTGTATCCCGAAATATAAGTTCATTTTTTAGCATACTGCATTTATAATTTTGATCTCATTTCAATGACCATTCATGATCTTCAGACCACAGCCATTCACCGAATCGTTATGTTCAAAATATTTGCCCAGCTCCACCATCATCGCGCCCATGCGCTCTTCGGTTGGAAACACGACTCGATCAATCCCTTCTTCCACAATGGACTGTGCAGTCACCTTCCCTACGGATACAGCAATCACATCCTCACGGAAAGCTTCCAGTAAATCCTCGATTCGATTTTGCTCTCTGGCATATTGGGCCAAAAATCGAATTTGCGGACCACTCGTGAATGTAACGGCATCAACATTACGATGGATAACATCCTCCAGTAACGCCTGCAATTTTGCTTCCTCAGGTGGGATATGCTTATAAGGAAGTACCTGGCGGGTCACTGCCCCCTGCTCGTCCAGCCATTTTACCAACCGTGGGGCTGGATCGCCATGCAGTTGCAACAGCACTTCCTTCCCCTTCAGATCGTATGGGGCGAAAGCTCCTGTCAATCCAATCAAACTTCCGTCCTCGTCTCGTACTGCTGGCGTAAAGCCACGCTTTTTGAGTCCATTGACCGTCTTGTAGCCCCGCGCTGCAATGTTGGAAGATTGCAGCAAGTCCATAATCTGCTCGGCCACGCCCATATCCTCCGCCATATCGAACAGGGCATCCAGCCCCATCCCTGTCGTGAAAATGTACCAGTCTGGAGGGTGCTTCACCCACGATACAACAGCGTTGCGCAGCTCGATATCATCTAAAAAAACGGTACCCTGGGCCGGGCGCTGTACTGGCTCCCCTCCCATCTTCACAACTAGCAGCGCCATTTCTTCTGCTTTACGGGGACCAGCAAGAGCGACTCTCTTACCTGCCATGCGTTGTGCCATTCTGTTGCCTCCCTTGTAGAAGTCGTATTTCTTTCTACCAAGTATACAATCAGAGGGGTAAAAGACAAATAAGAATTACTTTTTCGATGAATACAGTAATCTTATAAGTGGGCGTGTCCTGTTCTGCCTCCCAACTGGTCTTTCTGTCTGTTATCCTGCTTTTCGCCGGATGGCCTATCACCGCCGCCTTCTTCTTTACGTTTGGGTCGGAGTAGCAACCATAACACAAATGGCATGAAGACAAAGAACATGACCATAACCACGGTCCACTCCCGGCTGAATTCATATATTTGTACAATGTTAGAGAACAGCATAAAGGAACAGACGTAACCCAACAAACCTACTGGCCAAACAATCAAATTCCCCCAGGCTGGAGCAAACATACGCTTGACAGTCAAACTGATGACATACAGATCAAACCCCATTTTCGTAAGCAGGGTCGGCACGGTAAGAGCGCCCACAAATAAATCGAACCGATCCAGAAAATCGGTCACTTGCAACTGACGGGCCAGTTCATACGAAGGATAAAACAGTCGTGACAAAATGGGAACACCGATAACCAGCTCTGCCAGTAACACAATTAGAACCAAAAAAACGGTTCCTGTCAGATGCCCAAGCCACGCGCTCCGTGGACTATAATTTTTCCCAAAAATCACAAAGGGCAACATCATAATGTCTGCCATATAGCCAAGCATGCGCCAGCTCCCTTTGACCACTCCACCTACATCTGGATGCAAGAACGGTCTCAGTACCGCAAAATCCATATTACGTCCGAAAATAAGCGGCATGGTTAAGAGCGTCAGGATCATCAGCGGAACAAAAACTTCCGTCATATTCACGATAGTGCTAATTCCACCTTTAGCCATAAACACTAAAGTTAACAATATAATCAGAGAAATCACGACAATTGGGGTCAATGGCAACAGCGTAACCTGTACCAGATCCGTAATAATTCTCAAATCCCTTGCAAATATAATCAGGAAAATTATAAGGTACACCGAGAGTAGCATGCGTCCTAGTACGGGATGAGAGCTTACTATGGCCTGAAGCATATCCTGATCTGGAAAACGCCTCCTAATTCTAAGCACCACATAAATCGGTAGGCATAGCACAATGGCGGCAACCATACAAGTCCAATAAGCATGCTGGTTTGCGTAATCTGCTGCCTGGGCCGGAGCATGTACAAGGGTAATACTGGCCTGCAGCAATACACCAAGCAACACGATTTGTCTGGTTGTGAACTGTTTCATAAAGGTACATCTCCTTTTGGCCCACAGGCATCTATTACACGTTACAACGTAGGGGGGAGCCACATGTCAATAAAACGGGTCAGCCATGTAGCCACATAAACGGAACTTCTTGTCGATGTTCCGTAGATCCAGATACCAATACTAATTACGTACAATACACGTGAGATCCATCGGTTGACGGCAGGTGCAGCGTTGAGACTTTTGCGGTCAATCAGATACATGAAGAGAATAGACAGCACCAATGGCAGCAGAAATACCTTATTCATTCTGAATATTCTCCTTTTTGACCCCTAATGGCTTGGTGATTGCACCAATATTTTCGATGTGTACGACCGGATCTATGGTGACCTCTGCCTTGGGATACAAATGATCCCATTGGGGTTTAATCCGCTTCCATTCATCAGGGCGACTTGTAATGATAGCCCGGCCCAGACCAAGCACATCCGAATGATACTTTTGCTGAATAACACGAACAGCCTCTCCCAGTTCCTTCTTGATCTGCTCGGCAACCTGCTGTTCCAGCCACTTCAGGTTTGCCTCTTTGGAAATATCGAAAGTCGTCTCATTCTCTTTTGCATTTCCGTTGCAGTTTATATGAATGGTCATCCGAATCTCATCCCCCCGAATATTGGGTTCGATATTGACCTTATTTTCGATGAGATCTACGGAAATGTAACCTTTTCCTTTGGGTGGAAGTACAAAAATTTCCGTATTCTTGGCCTGATTCATACCCAGTAGCAAAAACCGGCTTAAATGATTATCTATTATGCCGGTCACCCTGTCTTTGCGAAATACAGCCAGCCCGTCGACCTGAATATTCGTCTTCTTGTCCTTCAGACTGGCTGGACCATTCTTCACCAATGACATGACCGGCACAGCCGGATCAATACCATCCAGCAGGATCGTATTCAACAGCAGCTTAATTGAACGAGGGTTCTCCATATAGGAATAGTTGAGCTCGCGAACCATTTCTGCCGGATACTGCTCAATCGGAGCATCCGCCTGCAGTACTTCCAGCGCCGATCCCTTCGTTATGACAACGAGAGATGATAAACGGTTCTGTGGGACGCGCGCCAATACATCCATCATATTGCCGATCCCTTCCCGCGCCAGTGCCTCGCCGAACAACAGCACCCGGCGATGGGAGTAATTCAGCGTTCGTGAAACCCCTCGCTGTTCCTCGGCGCTTGCTCCCCGAAAGCTTGGGCCTGTCTTGGACTCCAGATAATAGGACTTCGTCCCGCTTGTGCCTCCCCCGCCTCCTGTGTTTCCCGAAGCCCCGAGCTGTCCGGGGAGCGCAATTTGCATCGTAACCCGATATTGATCCCCTTCCTTATCCATCCCGGTGCCCATCACAAAGG
The DNA here is from genome assembly GCF_038592965.1 of Paenibacillus sp. FSL L8-0158. Classification (GTDB taxonomy): domain Bacteria; phylum Bacillota; class Bacilli; order Paenibacillales; family Paenibacillaceae; genus Paenibacillus; species Paenibacillus polymyxa_D. The sequence goes on from NZ_CP151949.1 coordinate 5,425,101, forward strand.
CCACATCGTTCACCTCACGGCGATCCCAGCATCCCCCCAAAAGAACAGAACAGAGCAGCAGACAACTAAGCACAGCCGTTTTACGTATTTTCCCTGTATCAGAGCCTTGGGGCTTCATCACCATCCCTCCTCGGTTGTCGGCGTCCCATTCATCTTTTCTTTTTCCCGTTTGTTGTTGTCTTTACCAATCCAGGAAGGACGTTTAATCATTTTCCACCAAGGTGCACGAACAATGATATCCTTTTGATCCGTATGGTTGTATGGGCTGTATCCACTCATGTAAGGCACGCCAAACGATGTTAGCTTGGTTAGATGCGTAGCAATTAGCGTTGTCGCAATAATGATCCCAAACAATCCGAATAATCCCGCCATCAGCATAATTGGAAATCGTAGCAGACGAACCGTGATGGCAAAGTTAAAGCGTGGAATGGTAAACGAAGCAATACCTGTGAGCGACACAACAATGACTATGGGTGCCGATACAATCCCTGCCTGTACTGCGGCCTGCCCAATAACGAGTGCGCCAAGGATACTGACGGCCTGACCGACCGTTTTGGGGAGACGAATCCCTGCTTCACGTAATGCCTCAAAAGAAATTTCCATCATTAACGCTTCCACCAGTGCGGGAAAAGGTATGGATTCACGAGCCGCTGCAATGCTCAATATGAGCGTCGTCGGCAGCATATCATGATGATAGGTCGTAACCGCTACATATAATGCTGGCAGAAAGAGAGCCATTACGAGAAAAAGAAACCGAATCCCTCTCACCATATTGCTGATGAAAAAACGCTCATAATAGTCTTCGCTCGCTTGCATCATCTGCCACATCGTCACGGGCCCAATCAAAGCAAAGGGCGTTCCGTCCACAAAAATAGCAAAACGTCCTTCCAGTAACTGTGCAGTGACGGTATCAGGCCGTTCCGTGTATTGCATTTGCGGAAACGGTGAAAACGGATGATCCTCAATCAGTTCCTCAATATATCCGGTCTCCAGCACACCATCAATTTTGATATCACTGAGCCTTTTTTTAACATCCTCCACCAGTTTTGGATCTATGATTCCTTCGACATAGGTAATCACTACACTGGTTTGGGTTTCCTTCCCGATGGTCATACTTTGCATTTTGAGCATCGACGTCTTCAACTTGAATCGCAGAAGTGCCGTATTAACGCGAAGTGTCTCTGTGAAGCCCTCACGCGGCCCGCGAATAACCGCTTCGGTCTGCGGTTCCTCCACTCCACGGCGGACACCTCCCTTGGCGCTGAAAATGTACGCACGCGGCGTACCCTCTACGAACAAGGCGGCATTGCCGTCCAGTATCGCTGCCGATACCATCTTCCATTGATCCATCGTTTTGGTCTGGGACATGGAGATACGCGTTTCATCCAGCGGCTCCAATTTGCCGTTCACTTCAGGGTCCTTGAGCATCATGCCCAAGATGAAAGGCCGAAGGATATGATCCTGCAAATCCTCCGATTTTACAGTGCCCTCAAAATAAGCCAACAACCCTTTGCGTTCAGGGGAAATCATGAGCTCACGGTAGACGACATCAGAACAATCCTTAAAGATATCACGCAGTGCGGTCAAATTATCGTCCAGACTGGTTCGCAACGGCTGTTCCAGCCACGAGGGCTCAGGCAGTCCCTTGGGAACACGGGCATTTCGTGGCTTGCGGTCCGGGGCCGGAACCGCTCTTCGGCTCCACGGCAATCTCGGCAACTTGGGAAAGCGTCCTTTCTTCATGTTATTCCCCCTTTACGAATGAGCCGAACAACGTAATATGACATATAGAATGTACCAGCCTGCAAAGGATTATGTATCCAATGAACTCAACATGTCGAACAGATAACAAAAAGACCCTGCAATGATGCAGAGCCTTCGAAAGTCCATTATAAATCTGAAAATTTATGATAAAGGAATGATTAATCTCCCCAATACTCCTCGGGATGGTATTCAATCTCAGAACCAGCTTCGAACGTAAGCTCATCTGTCTGATCATGATATTCCACGCTTTCCGGAGTGACGTAATACCAATGCTTCACCACGGGTCCATCGTCTACCGGCGTTACAAAACGAAATACGTTCAACTCCCCGCTATAACGCACAATCGCCTCCGCCGTCTCACGCGGCAGCCCTTGAAGCGTGAAGCGAAACACGCCGTCCACCGATTCCAAACGGCAATCGAAACTCTGCTTGCGGCTGTCGGCAAAGCTACGTCCCGTGACGGCATGCTTAATCAGCCATGTTTCCTGCTGCGCCATGTGCGCACCTCCTTTTAGGGCAAGTCAATCAACATATAAAAAGCAGACTCCTCTGCTGCCAGCGCAAGCTTCGGCTCCTGCTCAATACGAGCTGAATCGCGCCCTTGCAGAATATGTTCACCGTTCACACGCAGTGAGCCTTCGATGACGAACAAGAACACGCGCCGACCCTCGGCCTGTGTGAATTCTACTTGTTCTCCGGGTTGAAGCTTACTTAAATAAATCGTTAAATCCTGATTGATTGCAGCTATTTCACCCTCTGTGCCTGGTACACGCTTTCCGGCAACGACAGGCAGAAGCTGACCGTGAAGACGCTCAGGATTGAACGCTGTAGCCTCATATGACGGCTTCAGTCCTCTCGTATGCGGGCTAAACCACAATTGCAGCAGACTAACATCCTCCGTTTGTGATGCGTTGTGCTCCGTATGAATGATGCCGTGGCCCGCTGACATTCGCTGAATGCCTCCAAAACGGGTCACTGCTACATGTCCACGATTGTCTTCATGACGCAGTTCCCCATACAGCACAATCGAAACAATCTCCATATCACTGTGCGGATGCGCCCCAAAGCCCCGTCCCGGTGTGATGACATCGTCATTACAGACACGCATAGGACCAAACGCTGTATTGTTCTCATCCTGATACTCCGCGAATGAAAAGCTGTGACTCCCCCGCAGCCAGCCCTTATCGAAGCTGAATCGGGAAGCCGCCGGATATATTGTAAACATAATAGCCCTCCTTCAGGAAGAAAAATGAGATCAAATCCCTCTCATTGTACCCGAGCCCAAGCGATAAAGCTATGCCTCTGTCTGAGTGATAATCTCATCTATAAAAGACTGCAAAGTACTGGTAACAAAGGCTTCCTTACGTCGGATAAACACCGTTGTTACTTCATTGTACGGCTCAGGCATCGCATGACCGCACACATGGCCTTGAGCCACTAGCCCGCTGATCGAAGATTCGGGAAATACGGTCATTCCTATACCAGCCGCCACACTGCCGATAATCGTCTCAAATGTCCCAAACTCCATGATCTGCTTAGGAATAATGCCCTCCATTTTGAGCCAGGTTTCCAGTCGTCCCCGGTAGCCGCAGCCTTTTTTATATAGAAGGAGCGGACGAGTTGTAAGATCCTCAACGGAAAAATCATCTCCTTGGGATACAAGGACCAGCTTTTCCTGAAATACATCAAACTGTTCAATGAGCGGATGCTTGACCGGCCCGGTCACAAAAGCTCCATCCAGCCGCATTTCTGCAACCTCCTGCACCAGAGACTCTGTAACCCCAGCCTTGAGGGACAACTCGACATCCGGGTACTTGCTATAGTAAGCATGTAAAATGGCCGGAAGGGCAATGACAGTCTCCACAATGCCAATCTCCAGCACCCCCGAAGGTGCAGAGGTATTCTGAAATGCATGTTTCATTTCCTCAAATTGCGATAAAATGCTTTTCGTATATTGCAGCAGACGCTTGCCCTCGGCATTGAGGATCATTCCCCGCTTATGTCTATTAAATAAAGGCGTTTGCAGTTCCTTTTCGAGCAGCTTGATTCTGGCCGTTACATTGGACTGGACATAGCTAAGCTCGGCTGCAGCCTTGCTGACACTGCCATGCGCAGCCACCGTCTGGAAAATGTTTAAATCGTTCAGATCCACTACTGCTCCCCCTTATTGTGAAGGGCAAGGGGCCATCAAAATTGACGCGCCTTGTCACTTATTATCATTTTAAATGATCATAATGTTTATTTTCAATCATTTTACCAACAGCTTCCCATCCTTTATGATGTTGTCCATAAGATATGTCCGCTGAGACCGGCAAGGAGGAGCTTTTGTACACCATGAACAGACAAATCATGACCGGATCTTTATTATGCCTAATCGCCAGTATGTCCTGGGGGGCGATGTTTCCGGTTTCGCACATTGCATTACAACACATCAATCCACTGTACTTTTCATTTTTGCGCTATTTATCGGTTACACTCATTTTAGTCGTACTATTGTGGCTCAAAGAGGGACGGATTGCATTTCGCTTTGAGGGCAAGGGCAAGACGTTGTTATTCTTCGGGACCATGGGATTCACCATTTATAATATGGCCGTTTTCCAGGGACAGCACGCGATGGGCGCAGCAGGCACTCTGGTAGCCTCTATAATGGAAGTGCTAATGCCGATGATTTCCATTGCGATGGTGTGGGTCATGACCCGTAAAATGCCTCCGAAATATACACTAATCAGCATGGTGATTGCGCTGGCCGGGGCTTTACTGGTGATCACGAACGGGAAATGGACCTTTTTCACACTTGCCGGACAACATTTACTGCCGCTGCTGCTTATTTTCGTAGGCGTCGTCGGATGGGTCGTATATTCCATGGGAGGCAGCCATTTTGCAGGATGGTCTACTCTTCGGTATTCAACCCTAACCTGCCTGCTCGGAACTCTCGTCTCCTTCGTAGTCGTCACATTTGCCTCTGCTTTCAACTGGATTGTGGTGCCGGACTGGCAGGCTGTGTGGTCAGTTAAATACGAAATGAGCTTTATGATCCTGCTTCCAGGGCTAGCGGCCCTGCTTAGCTGGAATGCCGGAATCCGCAAGCTGTCTCCACTGAACGGGATTCTATTTATTAACTTTGTACCGATTACCACGCTGCTACTCATGTACTTCCAAGGTTATGCCATTAGCCGTTTTGAATTATATGGGACAGTGCTGGTCATTTTCGCACTGATTCTGAACAATATGTTTCAGAGAAGTTCGCTGCGTCCTTCCGACTCACGGGATGTCCGTTTCCGTCTGGATCGCCGCAAGTCCTTCCAACGTTAACTTCTAACCCTGCAAACCAAAAATTATGTAAAACATTAAAAAAGCGCCTGGATACAGAGTACAATCTCCTGTGTCCGGGCGCTTTTTATTATTTTTATGACTTTCCTTCAACCTGAAAACGTCCAACCAGTTCGCGTAATTCCTCTGCCATTTGGCTCAGGTCCGCTGTAGATGAAGCAATTTCCTCGATAGAAGCGAGCTGTTGCTCAGCTGCCGCTGAGATCGACTCGGTGTTGCTCGCTGCCTCGTCCGAAATGTGGGCAATATCGCTCATAATATCTACGACACCTACAGTCCCCCGTGCCATTTCCTGAGTCACTCCGGTAATGTCATTGATATGCCCCATAGCTCGTTCCACGGCCTGGCTGATTTCCGCAAAGGATTGCTCAGACGTGGTTACCGAATCAATGCCTTCGGTCACCCGTGTCCGCGCTCGATGCATAGCGCCCAGAGCATGATTCATATCCACCTGCATCGCTTCAATGCGCTCCGAGATCAAGGTAGCCGATTTCGCTGATTCCTCAGCCAGCTTACGCACCTCTGTAGCAACCACGGCAAATCCTTTGCCATGATCTCCGGCACGTGCGGCCTCAATGGACGCATTCAGTGCCAACAGATTGGTCTGTTTGGCGATACCCGATATAACGCTGATAATATTCACGATTTCACTGGAGCGCTCATTGAGTGAGTCCATGGCCTGTCCGAGATCGTTAACGGTCTCATCGATGTCATGCATCTTCTGTACAGCCTGTGTAGCAGCCTTGCTGCCCTCCTGAGCCGACTCGGCGTTCATCTTCACATGTTCAGATACGCCCACCATACGCTCGGATACGTTCGCTGCTTGCTGAGCAAGCTCCTCCATATTTACAGAGCCGTGCTTAACGCTTTGCACCTGACGTTCGCTGCCCACAGCCACTTCCTGGATAGCAATGGTGACATGCTCAATCGCTTGGGTTGTCTGATCTGCACCCGCAGCCAGTTCCTCCGCTGAAGAACTTACCCGATCTGTCGTTTCGTGAACGCTTCGAATCATCGTACGCAAACTGTCGACCATGGTTTGGAAGTGAGATGACAATTCGCCTACCTCATCCGTTTTTCCGGTTTCCAAATCGCCTGTCAAATCTCCTTCACTGATTCGTTCTGCTGATTTTTGCAGCTTACGAATTGGTACCAGAACAGAACGGGTGATCAGGAAAATCGCGAGTAGCGCAATCACCAATGAGCCAGCCAGCACAAAAATGGTTACATAACGCATGGCAGCCGTGGCATCGCTAATCTCGGATTGATAGAAGGTACCTGCAATTTTCCAACCAGTATCCGTATTCGTTACATAGGTCAAATATTTTTCGTGACCTTCATGCATATATTTAAAGTTCCCGCTCGGCGCAGTATACAACGTATCAAGCACTTTCTCCTGTGGAGATGAGCCCGGTTTAGCCGTAGGATGGACTACAAATTTCTTCGTATGATCCAAAATAATGATATACCCCTCCTGGCCCACTTTGATGGAGGCCAGTTTACGTACACTTTCCAGATTTAGAGAAATCCCGATAACCCCGGACTTGTCGGAAAGTGTCTGAGATACTACGACAACAGGAATACCTGATGAATTGATGATAACAGGCGTAATTGCAACCTTACCGGGCTGCTTCATCGCTTCTATGTACCATGGTCGTGTACGAGGGTCAAATGTCCCCTCATCGTCCTTAGGCACCCCCCGGATCATCAAGCCCTCTGGTGTACCGACGAAAACATCCATCGCATCTTCGTGCAAACCCTTGTATTGGATCAGCTTGGGCTGAATCAAGGGGCTATTTCGACCATCAATCATCGAACTGTCAAGTCGTTCTGCCAAATATCCCACATCTTCGATTTTACTGGCGATTGCATATTCAATAATCGAGTTAGCCGTCGCTACCCCCTGATTCGCACTACTGTGGAGCTGCTTTTCCATAGCATTATATGATGATTTATAGGTCGCAATGGAAATACTTAAGCTCGGAATCAGCAAAACAAGCAAAAAGCCTAAACTTAGCTTGTTCCTGAGTGTCCATATAGTTTTTCTCTTTCGCGTTGTTCCCATGTTTCTTCCCCTTTGCTCATAAAACGATATATTTGAATTACATTCAGTGTTAGTTATATCGGTTGAAAGTAACAAATGATTTACAATAAAATTTCACAAAGGAGAAAAACAAAAACCGCGCCCTATGAGACTAAGGACGCGGTTATATGAATATTTAGACCTGTACGTTACTGTTTTCAGCCTTTTTACGGCCAAATAACTGATCCACTGCCAGAAAACGTCCACCGACAAGCGCTTGCTGAAGACTGGTGAACAGAATCAGCAGATCAAATTCAATCGAGCCAAAAGGCTGTCCTTTTTTAGCAGTTAGCAATACACCGATCATAACGATGGTCAATGCCGCCCCAGCCAGTCGTGTTCCGATACCCAGAACCAGTGCAATACCCCCAACCAGCTCAACCGTAGCGACCACAGGAGCCATCCAGCCAGGGAGTCCGATACTTTGGAAGAAGCCGGAGGTTCCGCCTAGTCCCTGAAACTTTTGTGCACCGTGAACGATAAAAATAACCCCTGTAAAAATTCGTACCAACAATAATCCAATATTCATAAGCGTTTGATTCATTTGCTCATCTCCTTTTAAATTGTATAAAAATTCTGCAATAAACTACACAGTGTAGTGCATTACACATTGAGAACCGGTAGCGCAAAAAGCGCCACCTGTAGGAAACATCTTGCCAAACTTAGATTAGCGCCAGTGCGAACATAAGTGTCAGCATCACTAGCACATAGCTGGAAAACATAATCGAACGCCAAGGCATCCGAATGACAGGTTCTTGCTGAGGGTCTAAAATACGTGAGATACGATAGTTAATGGACGTTTCTGCAAACGAGGAACAAGCGGCGGAGTTTACCAGGCGAGTATTGGCAGGCGTCATACTCAGAAGCTTGAGCAATGCGCTCCCAATCCCAACTGGTGAACCCGCTCGATGAATCGCTTCATTATCAGCCAAAATTTCACGGGCCGTCTTATAATGATGGGTAATGTGACGCAGCACCGGCAAGTAAAACAGCTGTTTAGCACACACTTGCAGCAACCAGGTCTTCAACGGATCATAATGTTTCATATGATAGGCTTCATGGTATATGACAGCCTCTTCCTCGTGCTTGTCCAGTACGGACAATAGTGCAGAGGACAATACAATACGTGGCTTCCATAATCCCATGGTGAAGGCGGCTGGCTTGGCATAATCAATGACCCATATCCGATCGGTCCCGAGTTCACCATATCGCTCACCCAGTGCTTCGGTCAGCGGCAGGTCACGCATTCGGTGCAGTCTGCGAAAAGCTGCCCTGGTAGCCATACACTGTCTGACTGCTTCTCCTCCGGCGATAGCGAAGGTAACGAAAACCAGCCCGCTGAGCGCATCCACCATGTAGCCGATTCCGTAATGCTGCAACAAACTTCTGCAAATTTGAAACACGTTATAATTCAATTTCCAGCCGAAAACATGCTGCCCGGCGTACATACCCATCTGTATAAGGGCGAAACCCGAAATCAAGGCGCCTGCTGTAAACAGTAATTTAGAACGTGTTTTCCACATCGCTACATATCCTTTTTCCATTGTTTAATTTTTTGTTCCAGACGTTCGATTAACTTCGGATCGGCCACCTCAAGAGCATCAATCATATGATTGACAGCAAGCGGACCAAATTCGTCCACCAATTCGTGACTCAGTCCCTTGGATTGCTCATCCATGAACTCTTCCCTGCTTAAAACTGGACGATATAAAGACGTTCTCCCACGTATACTCTTACTCAGTATTCCCTTTTCCACTAAACGGTTCATCACGGTCATTACCGTATTGAAGTTAAAGTCCCGATCCCCCTCCAACGCGGTCTGCACTTCTTTGATACTCCGATCCGAAGTGGACCATAAAATATCCATAATTTTGGCTTCCAGAGGTCCGAAAAATCGGTTAAGCCCGGTTTCGCCAGCTTTAAAATTCAGTCGTTTCATAAGAAGCACCTCACACTACCGATTGTAGTGTATATATCCTGACAAAGTCAACCGTCACACCTAATGTCAGTTTCTTCATGGAATCATATACAAACCGCCGAATGTCTCCATCCGGCGGAAATTCATCGGTATTCATAACTTTCAGCTCAATCTGCCAATCTGTATCCTACACCTCTTACGGTTGCAATATATTCAGGTTCCGCAGGCCGATCGTCCAGCTTCTTACGCAAACTTTTGACATGCACATCTACAACGTTACTGCCGCCTACAAAATCCGTCTCCCAGATATCGTGCATCATTTGCTCGCGGGAGATCACTTTGCCTTGAGCATCAATCAGCTTCAGCAGCAAATCGTATTCTGTTTTAGTCAGATTCAATTGACTCTCTTCTTTATATACCAGCATTTTATCCCGGTCAATCCAGATGTCCTTGAATACCGTACGACGGCTGGCTTGCGCTGCCTGACGGGAAGTGGCAGGATGGCGTACGATCATCCGTTCAATGTCATGCACCATGTGATTGGAAGCCAGCGGCCACACCAGCACCTCTTCTGAAGGAAGCAGCTCATGCGCATGTACAGACACCCGATCCTGAACCACATACATAACCGGTGTGTCTTTCATATGTTCTACCTCAAGACGATTGCGGATATCCAGTAATTCACTCTGTGGTTCGGTGGCGGTCAAATCGTAAATCAACAGATCGCTTCCCAGATGACGCTGCACTTCAGGCTCCCAGCGATGGAAAACCATCACATCAAAACATGCATCTGACAGCGTACGCACCAACCCGTGAACTACACCCGGTACCGAACTGATCAGAATGATACGACGTGTAGTTGGACAATACAAAGGCTCATTGGAAGGAACGGTCTGCACCGTAGGTGTAGAGGGAGCAGCTAACATCGATGTCCAACTGCCCTTCACCCGTCTAGGCATGTCAGCCACTTTGAAACGATTCGTTATCTGATTCGCTTGCTTTGACATTCCTTACACACTCCTCCGAATACGACATGGGCATGGGCAATATTATACCCCGTTTCATGCGCAACCGTGTCAATCCAATCATGTGGGACTTCACTCATCACTTCATCTACTCGTCCGCATACCTGACAAATAATATGCTGATGATCGTCCATCCGTCCGTCATAGCGACTCGCAGCTTCCCCCAGCTTCAATTCACGGATTAATTCCTTATCCGTCAAATAACGCAATGAATTATATACCGTTCCATAGGCCAGATTATATCCGCGCTCCATCAACCGATTCATAACATCGGCCGCAGTAGGATGATCGTGAGCTTCACGAACCACATCATATACCGCTTGGCGCTGCGAAGTTAAATTTAAAGTTCTCATACCGCATCTCCCTTAACCAACGCAGATTATATTAATTACAAACTTACAATCATATTAAAGATCAATTTAGAATAAGTATAAATCTTAATTTATTTCAAGTCAATGGTATCGGATAAATTGAACGGCTTTGCAACACAATGTATACAGGAGTACATGCTTAGCTTATTTATAATCGGAGGGATATTTTATGAAGATAGTGTGGATATTTACGCTCTTTATGCTGCTGATGCTCGGAACAAGTATATCAATAAAATGGCTTTTCGGTGTTCATCATCCTTGGGAGCCTATTTCATTGGCTTTTCGCACTATGCGACCATCAGAATATATCGTTCTGGCAGGAATGCTTATAGTGTTCTTTATAAATGTGGGCAAAAAGCAAATAGGAAACGCATTTCGCTTCCTTTTCTCACAATGGTCACGTTTCCTCAAAGTTTCTACTTCCTCCTCTGCCTCTCCGCAAGAGAGTCATCAGAAAAAGAACCCGCATTTCCCAGAATAAAATGGAACATCAAAATGAGCATTTGATCGGTACTGATGTGTTTTTTGTCGGCAAGACGATGACTCATGAGACATTTTCTTCTCCTTTCTTATTCCGGGACTTTCTCAGCGCCGACACGATTAGCAGCAAGATAGGAAAAAACACGGCAAATATCGGAAACAGCCATTTCAGCACTAACTCGCCTGTTTGAAGGTGATCTTGATAGCTCAGTGCCATCAATACACAAGAGACTAACATGATCAGCCCAAATGGCAGAATCAGTTTATGGTAAGACATTCTCAATACATCCTCTGCGGCTTTAACCGCGGCATAATAGAAGATGAAAATTTTAAAAAAATCAAAGATAATAACGCTCATAACGCCGATGACATCGACTCTGTCGATAAAATCAGATATTTCGACCTTGCTAATCATCGAGAGCAGCGGGTAAGTCGCCCGTTTGAACACATCCTCCCCCAGTGCAAGCACATTGGACAGTGTAACAATAGACAGGAGCAGCCCTCCCAGCAATATAGCAGAGACCCCTACCCCATTGGCACGATAGCCTTTTTTTAATGTGGGGAGAATCATCGCAAACGTAACCATCTCGCCGTACGGTAGCATCACAGCTTGCGAATAAACAACTTGCCATATCGGCTGCCAGCCATGCTCGGCTATGGGCAGTATATTGCCCACATCTACAATGCCTGCCAACAAAACTAATATATTCGTAGCCAGGCCCAGCAGTAGCAGCAAAATTAACATGATGATGGCCGTCCGGCCTGCAACCTCGATTCCCAAATACACCACATACATTACAAGTCCAATCATTAAGGCACAAATGACTGTCAACGGCGTATGCTGAAGTGTCCGGTCGGCAATCAGGATCCCCGTGTCCCGAAGATCCCGTGCTCCGCCGTAAAGAAAAAACACGATATATAAAAAAGCAAGCGCACTCCCTGCTTTCTTGCCCAAAAGGGTCCTGCAGTACTGTGTCATTAGCAAGTTGGGAAAGCGTTGGTGAAGGCTGCCATAGCATACAAAAAGCAATGCCCCAAAAATCGCTGAAATGAGGATGGCGATCCATGCATCCTTGCCCGCATTCCTTCCGGGAATAGACATCATGGATGTGCCCATCTCAAACAACACCATAAGAGAGATCATCTCTTTTGCACCTATCTGTACCCTTTTTTTCATGGCCTTCCCTCCTTGTTCTATTTTTCACTAGTCTGATTCACCCTTGGAATATGGGTTAGTCCGCGACTGAGTGTGTTTCAGTACAGAAGTCACTTGAATACGGACGGTACTTTCCGCAAAATAACGGCTCCAATCGGAAGAGAGCCTTTTCCATTGTTTGGGATAGCTCCTCTCCAGCGCAAGGCCAAAGCCTATTACATCGCTACGGGTACGCTGAACATCCCTGACTGTTGAAGCGATCACTTTTTTCGTCTCCTCTGTCCATTGCTCCTGCAGTCTTTTCATCGCCTCCGGACTTTGTAAGTTAATCGAGCACTCGGCTTCCTGTACTGCCCCGGTCTGTTTTAAGTTAATCACAAAAATAGGCTCTCCTTGCTCCATCCGAGTGTGTATATTGGTTGCAGAAAACAAGGTTTCGATGCCAATGGTTTCCCTACTCTTACCGCAGCTCAGTGTTGTTTGGGCACTTTTCACCTTGTTGTTTATCATAGACAGTCCAATGGCCTGGTCATCTTCCAACCAGTGGACAAGCCGATCCTTTTTGAACACCCCCATTCCGTTAATATGAACAATGGCTTTCGGTAAAATATTGTCCACATTGTTCTTGCTTGCGGCCTGCTCCAAATTCCCATTGACTCCTATGCCCGTCAGCACAGGACCGCCACCCTTATGAGACATGCTGCGAATCACATCGTCGATAGTCACCGCGTAATCCCCGGCATACAAACGCTCCGATGTTTCCAGCTTTCCTGAAATATCATTGGCGGGAATACGGCCGATCGCGGTCATGATTGCCAGTACATCCTTCCCAGTATTACCGCGTGCCACCAGCATTTTCACCGGCAGCCGGATTTCTGTAGACCTTTCCAAAGAATCCATCATATCGCCGATTCCAGCCCGTGCCAGCTTTTCACCAATAACGATCAGTTTGGTATGCGCCAAAGAAATGATCCTCGGAACCCTTTGTGAGGCTCTGCGGAGCGCTTGAAACAGATTTTTTCCCTTTTCCCGATACAAAACGACAGGAGTATCTCCTCTCGCTTTGGCTCCGGCGATTTCATCTGCCACGATCACCTGTAGGGAAACCTCATAGTCCGACTCCCCAACCAAATCAATCCCTATCCCAGCTACTACTGCTCTCTGGTTTAACTCCACAGAATCCCAGCAACCGGATAACAATGGAGCGAACAGTAGTAAAACCAAACACAGCCCCCCTATTCTCCTCTTAAAAGTTACTGCACTTTGTTCATTCCTCTTCCCCTGATACACCCTGATTGCCCCCCTCCTGCATCGGTGTAGTTTTATCAGAAGAGGAAATCCCACTTCCATCCTTCATTCGTTTCTGGTTCTTAGATGTAATGCTTTTAGGACGCTTCCTCATCATCCAGAACGGGAGTCGCAATACGGCATCCTTTTGACTCTCCAGCACAAAAGGGCTGAAAGGCGCCATGTAGGGCACCCCGAAAGAACTCAGACTGTTCATATGAGCAATCAGCGCAATCAGCCCCAATGTAATGCCATATAGCCCCATGCACGCAGACAGTATCATGAAAATAAATCGGCACAATCTCCCGGCCACCGCCATGTTGTAGGCTGGGATTGCGAAACTGGCTATCCCCGTCAGGGCTACTACAATCGTGAGCAGCGGGGTGACAATTCCGGCTTCCACGGCCGCTTGACCCAACACAAGCGCTCCTATAACGGATACCGTTTGACCACCCGCACGCGGCATTCGAATACCCGCCTCACGCAAAATCTCAAAGGTGATTTCCAATATAAACGCCTCTAGAAATGCCGGAAAAGGAACGGATTCCCGCTGAGCCAATATGCTGATCAGCAATGGAGTCGGTATCATTTCATAATGATATGTTGTTAAGGCAATGTAGAGAGAAGGCCCTAGAATAAGAATAATGAAGCTGATATATCTAATGAGCCGAACAACAGTCGCCATATCGTAACGCTCTTCATAATCCGAAGAATTCTGGAAGAATTGAGCAAATATTGTGGGCATCACCAATACAAACGGATTTCCGTCTATAATGAGTGCCACTCGGCCCTCCATAATATTGCTGCTGATGGTATCAGGTCTTTCCGTGTTAAAGATCGTTGGGAATGGTGTGAAATGATTTTCTTGTATCATCTCCTCAACCATGCCGGACTCAAATATGGCGTCAATATTGATACTTTCTACCCGTTTACGAACCTCATCTACGACGCGTGGATTTGCAATATTCTTCATGTACAGCATGGCCACATTCGTGAGGGACGTGCTTCCCACTTGGAACATCTCCAGTGTAAGATCGGAGCTTTTAATCCGTCGCCGGACCAGAGAAATATTCGTGAACAGGGATTCTACAAATCCATCTTTTGGTCCTCTGACGACTGTCTGTGTTGTTGGCTCGCTGACCGCGCGTGTCTCTCCCCCACGCGTACCGCACGCAATCGCTTTTTCGCAGCCTTCCAATAAGATGATCGTGTCCCCCATTAACAGTTGTTCCATCATGGAACTCCAATCATCGCAGTCCTTCACTTCTCCCAGTAAAAGCGCATGATTCTGTATTCTTGCGTACAGCGCTTCTGCACTCTCCACCTCAACAGCCACTTCAGCAGATGGGCGGCTAAGCATGGATCTCATGATGAGTTCATTCACCGTATCCGTTTTAGCCATACTATCCAGAAACACAATAGCGGCGGGAACATCCGCCTTCAGTCCCACATTAAAACGGCGAATCAAGAAGTCCGGGCTGTTTGACGTCAATTCCTTAATTTGCTGCAAGTTGGTTTCCAAACAAGCCTCGATTTTTAAATAGCGCGGAGAATTTCCATTCTTCTTATCCACACCCGATTTTCTATTATGTTTGCGATAGGGATAGCGAATCATGAGCAAACCTCATCTCCAGTAAGACAGCAATAGATACCGCCCATTTTTCCTTATTCTTGTATCTTTGGAGTATGCTCAATCTATTCCCAGTTATGCACCAAATACGTGAACGAAACGTTATAAGCGCACCAGCGTAATAAATTTCAATAAATTCTTTAATTTCAAGCTTAATGTCAGTTTTTTTGATAAAATGAAGGAATATGCCTCTCGGGAGGGTTAACATCTTGTTCAGTACGTTTTTTGTAAATACCTGTATCCTTGTCACCTTTTTGTACATAACCGGCCTCATATCACAAAGATATAAAATACGTCTGCACACCTTGAAGCGTAAGATACATTGGATTGGAGGCGCCCTTTTTGGGTGCTACGGCATTGTCATGATGTACTATTCAATTCCAGTAGGATTTAATACGATCGCCGATCTTCGTCATCTGGCCATCGTAGCTACTGCAACGTACATTGGCGGCCCAGCAGCGCTCACGGCTACTCTGTTTATATGTATAGGTAGATTATTGCTGTTTGGTATTAACGCTCAAGCCATCGTAGGCGCTATTTTTATGATGCTCGTTGGGCTGGGGTGCGCTTTGCTGTCACATCTGTCCTGGTCACGTTTACCCAAGCTGATCATTATGAACGTCTTTGCTTTGGGCATTATATTCTGTCCCCTTATGATTAATTTGAAAAATCTTGATGATGTTCTGCACGTTTATCCGCTCCAATTCTTCATTTCCATGGTCGGCGGATGTCTTCTGTACCTCATTGCTGAATCTATCAACACATCCAATGAGCTGTTACTTCGTCTGGAGCATACCTCCTACACAGACCATCTCACTAATTTAAGCAACAGAAGACAGCTTGAGTTCTCATTGGAAGAGAAGCTCCCTCAAGCTCGCCAACGTCATGAGCACTTATCTGTACTGGTGTTGGATATTGATCACTTCAAGGAAGTCAACGACACCTACGGACATGCGGCAGGAGATGCAGTGCTGCGCCAGCTTGGACAGATTTTAATGGAAAAATGTCGTCCTAATGATGTAGTCACCCGCAGCGGGGGAGAAGAATTCACCGTACTCTTGCCGAATTGTGCTTTTCGGCAAGCACTACGCATAGCTAATCAAATTCTTAGTGGAGTAAATCAGTATGAGTTTGTTTTAGCGGACGGGCTTATTCTTAAAGTCACCGTGTCCATCGGCGTGACAACCTTCCCTGGTACAGGAGAAGATATGTCCGGGGCAGCCCTATTGGAGCAGGCAGATAAAGCTCTATATGAAGCTAAAAATGCAGGACGTAACCGGGTTTGCTCATATGAAATATAATTTGAGTCATGATCAATTCATAGAAATAGCCGATACAACCCTCCCTTGAGAGTCGTATCGGCTATTATCATTTCGAATCTTCATTATAATTGCATTTCCCCACCACGAGTGATGTACGATTGGCAAGCGAAGCCAGCGTATGGGACCCCCATACTTCCAGCATACGCCGTTCGCTCTCGGCTAAAATTTCGGATACGGCTATCGCCAACTCCTCACAAAAAGGATTGGTTTCCGGTTCATGCATCATACCCGGGAAAATCGGATCACATATTTCAATGGCATGGTATATATCGGCAAGTGTAATATGATCGGCCGAACGGGTAAGCACATAACCCCCCTCACGACCTTCGCGTGCTGCAATCAAATCTGCCTGTACAAGTCGCGTCAGCACCCTGCGCACCAAAGTGACTTCGCAGTCAATGGAACGGGCAATAGAACCGCTGGCACAGAGTTCTCCGTGCTTTTCCAAGTAGACAAGCGCCTTTACCGCCACCCCAAGCCATCTGGGCGTTGCGGTGCGTAGTCTTTTTTCACTATTCAAATGAGATGACACCCCTAAGCTGTAGAAACTTCGTTGAATGCATTGTACGTGATGTCAGAAGTAAGTTCAAGCCTGAAAGCCGGAATCCTCTGTAGCATGATCGCCCAAAATAAAATGAGCTAACCGCACTTCCCCGCTCAACAACAGATATACATCACGTATGCCAGAGACTGAATGTACCGCTTCCGAAAGCGTAACCCATGCTTGCGCCCCTCCTGTATTGCCCACGTTCACACATGCCACGGCTTCACTGTCGGGTGCATCCAAACGCAGCTCAATTGTGGCATCGCTGCTGTTGCCTGACACGCGGCACTGAAGCTCGGCCACACTCACCGTATCCATGTCTACGCCATGAAAGGCAATCCAACCAGAACGTTGAGGTGTGCGCGGACGTACACAGGCCTCCCTTTGCTCCTTGCTTTCATCTAGTACGATGTCGGAGCAATCATCGAAGTTTTCAGCGCGGATACTTCGTCCGGCTTGGCGTGGTGGAATGACTTCGCCTCGAACGTACACAGGGTGCTCCAATCGGATATCCGCTGAGGAAGCACCAGCCAGCAGTGTATATTCACCCGATTCAACACAATAGCAATCCCGCGTAACATCCCAGATCGCCCAATCCTTCATCCGAATCGTAAAGGAAACCGTTCGCGTCTCACCTGCCTCTAAGCGAATACGTTGAAAACCGCACAATGTCTTCAATGGTCGCTTTACTCGTGAGGCACCAGGCCGTACATAGAGTTGCACAACCTCTTCACCAGCAGCTAGGCCCCGATTCGTCACCTCTACCCACACCTGGAGCGTATCCACGGCATCCAGTGCAGCATTAGATGTTACGCTATCCTTCAGGGCATCTGTACGCAGGTCACTATATTCAAAAGGCGAATACGTCAATCCATGGCCAAATGGATACAAGGATTCACCTTCAAAATATTGATAGGTACGACCACCGCGAATAATATCGTAATCTTTGATGTCGCCCAATTGATCCTCGCTCTGAACCCAGGTCATGTTCAAACGCCCCGCTGGCGCGTAATCTCCAAATAACACATCCGCTATTGCCGCACCATGTTCTTGTCCCGCATGAGACGTGTATACGATCGCTGGAATATGCTCCTGAACCCAAGGGATGGCAAATGGATAGCTACCCGTCAGAACCACAATCGTATTCGGATTGACGCGATACACTTCCTCGATAAGCCGTTGCTGGGAAGCTGCCAGTTCCAAGCCTGGGCGGTCATTCTCTTCCTTTCCATTGATGAGCGGGTGATTTCCAACAAATACAATTGCTGTATCTGCCGCTTGCGCAGCGGCTATCGCTTCCGCTAAACCATCTGACACCGTCTCTACCTGGAATGTTGTATGGCTCTGTCCTGAAACTGTCGCGGCTGTCGAGGCGTTACACTCTACAGCGTTAAGTGCAGATTTTTCAGCCTCCACTACCTTTAATGAACCCTCTGTTCCGGCAATGACTGGTTTGCCATTCCATGTTGTCCACAGATACTCTCCTTGTCCAACAGGAGTCAGCCCAAAGACCTCTTTGACATACCAGCCATACGCTTCATCAGCTGTCACACGGAGCGTCTCCTCATCACTCGTCACGTAAGTACCCAGATGCTCATCATGTAACGTCACACTGCCATAGCCCCAATCCGTCATGGTCAATACCGTGGGCTCTCCATCCTGGGATAGGCGCATCTCACCAGAAGAATCAACTGCGAGCTTCGATCCGTCATTCGCCGCCGTCAAGGTCACGCGATCCTTGGCATCACGGTACACGACGCGTTCCTTCTCGTTCTCGCCTTCCAGCTTGGTACGAATCGCCTCCAGCGGTGTAACCCGGTAGGGCAGCGTACCGGAATACCAGTCGCGGTACACCTCATTGCCATGCGTACCAATGACCGCTACTTTGCCACACCGGGCAGGGTCCAATGGCAGGAGTTCATGCTCATTTTTAAGCAGTACGATCTGCTCCCTCGCCGCACGCAACGACAATTCACGGGCTTGCTCTGTCATGAGAGCTTCCTCTCCGATCGAGGCATAGGGGTTGTCTGCAGCCGGATCAAATTCCCCCAACCGAAAACGGACACGGAACGTATGAAACAATGCCCGATCCAAGTCTTCTTCTTGCAGCGATCCTTGCGCCAAAGCTTCTCGAATCGCCCGCTTAGAGAGCTCCGCATCATCTGTAATGCTGTCAATTCCCGCCCGAATAGATTCGGCCACACCTGGCGTGTGGGAATCGTAATACTGATGATCGTTGACAATCCCCATGACATCACCCGCATCACTTACGACAAAGCCGTCCATCCCCCATTCGTCCCTGACAATATCGTTAACCCCATGATATAACGTAGCAGGCGTTCCATTAATCAGGTTGTAGGAGGTCATCATCGACTGGGCTCCGCCTTCCGTAAAAGGCTTTTCAAAAGCTCTTAGGTAATATTCTCGCAGGTTTCGTGGGTCTATACTGGAGGAGCCGCTTCCCCGGTCCACCTCATTGTTGTTACCCAGAAAGTGTTTCAATGTGGCAACCGCTTTCAAATATACCGGATGATCCCCCTGTATTCCCTTGACTAACTCCTTCGACAGTTCTCCCGTCAAATATGGGTCTTCGCCATAAGCTTCCTCATTGCGTCCCCATCTTGGGTCACGCTCCATATCCACCGTAGGTGCCCACAGGGTCAGACCGTTTAATTTGGGATCACGACGATAGTAGACACGCGCCTCATCTGCGATAACAGAGCCGATTTGGCGCATTAATTCCGTATCCCAAGTACATGCCAATCCTACTGGCTGGGGAAATGAAGTCGCCTCACCCAACCACGCTATCCCGTGTGCCGCTTCCGTACCGTGCTTGTAAGCTGCAACTCCCAATCGGTCAATGGCCGGCTGGTATTGCAACATGGATTCAATCTTTTCCTCCAAGGTTAGTCGCGACACGAGATCCCGTACACGCTCGTCCAGATGAATCTTCGGATCTTGAAATAAATATTCGATACCCGTTGTTTCATGACTCATATCCGTCATCTCCTTATCCCCTTTAAGAATATAATGAAAAGGCATACATGAAAGCGTTTTATATATCATAGCTAAAAAGGAGTAACCCGGCAACAATACCGAAAACATCCTATACTGGATGAAAGAGAGGCGCAGCATAAAGACAAAAAAAATTGCATTTTACCTTCAATATACAAAGCTAAAAATAATATTTTTTGGTATAATCAGGATATATCATTGAAGGAGGAAGCGCTAATGAAAAATACCGGAATGACAAGGCCTCTGGATCAATTGGGGCGAATTGTACTCCCTAAGGAAATGCGCACCACAATGGATATCAATATCGGTGATTCGCTTGAATTCTTCGTAGATGAAGAAGGATTTGTATTAAGAAAATACACGGGTGTCTCCTGCAAATTTTGCGGCGCGGTGGATCACTTAACTTATTTTCGGGACAGCTTTATTTGCGCTGATTGCATCCAATTATTAAAGACCGATGAAAATGTGCATGCCACAAGCAATGATGCTATCCAGGCTCAAGAACATACCCAGCCGATCCGAAACAACACGACGTGGCAGCCCAAGCAATCCAGAGTGCAGCAAGGTGAAATGGTAAAAAAGCTTCGCAAGCTAATTCAAGAGCACCCGAACCTGCCACAAAAAGTGTATGCAGAAATGCTCGATATCTCCCAAGGCCGGGTGTCCCAGTTGAAAAAGCTACTCTAAACCTTCTAAAATCTATATCTCAAAACCATACACAATGTACCGACGACCCTATTCATTTTTTTGTCACAACTTCGATTGCCAGGTATAGAGTAAGGCGCATATCTACGGATGTGTCCCTTACTCTATACCTGGCTTTTTCGTGTCGGCCGCTCCTGCCAATGTGACAATAGTCACATACTCCCGATGTATACGTATATACAATATATAGATCGAAACAATTGGTTATCACTAGATATCATCAATATGTTGTTTTTGTGAAAAATATATATATTTTACTATATGGAGGGTTTTACGATGAAAGTGCTGGAGGAACATCAATTATACGACATCGGCGAGCGGGTCATTGGGGCACAAGATCTGGACATGCTGCGGGAGAATGCAAATTTGAATGGAGAATCGTTCAGCGGCAAAATGAGCAAGCTTGGGTCCGAGTATGCCAAATGGTATGCGCGCCTGCGGGTACTTCCGCCTGAACTGACAGATGCTATCGACCACGGGTATGTATATGTTCACGATTTGGACCAATACGCACTCGGAACTACGAATTGTATCTTTATCCCTTTTGGCCGGTTACTACAAGACGGATTCAATACAGGCAATGGCTCTGTGCGCACACCGCAAACGATTATGTCCGCTATGGCACTAGTTGCCATCATATTCCAGTCTCAGCAAAATAGCCAATTCGGAGGTGTCTCCGCCAATAAAATAGATTGGGACCTTGCCCCATACGTTGCCCGGTCCTTCCGCAAGCATCTGCGCAAGGGACTTCGGCTGTTCGAGGAAGAGATAGAGTCCAGTCTGACTGACGATGAACTACATATGGCTAATCCCCATTTGCAAGAAGTCTGCCCTCGTTCATACGCATTCGCCCGCGAAGAGACGGAGACGGAAACCCGGCAGGCTGCTGAATCGCTCATTCATAACCTGAACACCATGAGCAGTCGCGCGGGTGGACAGATTCCATTCACTTCACTGAATTATGGAATGTGCACGTCTGCTGAGGGACGGCTTGTTACTCAATCATTGCTGGAGGCCACGATTCGCGGCTTGGGTAGCGGGGAAACTCCTATTTTTCCACAGCATATTTTCCAATGCAAAGAGGGAATCAATCAGGCAGAAGGCGACGTCAATTATGATTTGTTCTTACGGGCGGTAGAATGCTCTAGCAGACGGATGTATCCCAATTTTGTGAATGTGGATGCCACCTTCAACTTGCCTTTTTATCGTGCTGATGACCCGGATACCATTATAGCGACAATGGGTTGCCGTACCCGCACTATTTCTGACCGTTTCGGTAGAAACCGGCAGAGTGGCAAGGGAAATCTCTCCTTCAATACCATTAATCTGGTGCGGCTTGGCATTGAGTATGGTATTTGCACAGGCAAACGCCTGACACCTGACCGTGATCGCTTTGATGCGAGACTGGAAGAAGTTATGCGCATTGCGGTGGATGGCCTAATCCACCGTTATCAAATTCAGACCAGCCAGCCGGCCAAAGCCTCGGACTTTATGATGCGCGAAGGAGTATGGGAAGGTGGAGAAGAACTGGCGCCAGATGATAAGGTGGGGAGCGTATTAAAGCACGGTACGCTTTCGCTCGGGTTCATCGGGCTGGCTGAGTGCATGAAGGCACTATACGGGAAACACCACGGGGAAGATGATTTCGTATACCGCGAGGCACAGCGAATCATCACTTCCATGCGTGTGTATTGCGATCGAATGAGTGAATATCACAATTTAAATATTACATTGTTCGCTACGCCTGCCGAAGGTCTGTCGGGCAAGTTCACCTTGCTGGATCAACGTGATTTCGGGATTATTCCTGAGGTAAATGATCGAGAATATTACACGAATTCTTTTCATATTCCCGTGTATTACACGCTTCCGGCTGCTCGTAAAATCAGCTTGGAAGCTCCGTTCCATAATCTATGCAACGCTGGTGCAATTTCATACATTGAGCTGGACGGTAATGCGCGGAATAACCCGGATGCGTTTCTTAAAATTGTTCAGTACGCGCTGCATCAGAACATCGGCTACTTCTCCATCAACCATCCGGTGGATCGTTGTACGGAATGTGGTTATGAAGGGATTATCGGGACAAGCTGCCCCCAATGTGGCACAGATGAGGAGCACACACACTTTCAGCGCTTACGTCGGGTAACCGGATATCTGACAGGGGATTATACCGTTCGCTTTAATGCTGCAAAACAGGCAGAAGTTCGAGACCGGGTGAAACATAAGTGAATTTGTGTGGCTACATTCCGGAATCTCTGAACGAAGGGTACGGCCTGCGCACCGTCGTGTTCATTAGCGGTTGCCGTCATGCCTGTCCCGGATGCTTTAATCCAGCGTCGTGGAGCTTCCGTGCAGGTGAGCCATTCACACCCCAACGACAACAGGAAGTCATTCGTGACATCATGGATAATCCGTTGTTGGATGGACTGACTCTCTGCGGGGGAGACCCGTTTTTCTCAGCAGCAGAATGCTCGCAATTTGTGCGCGACTTCCGTGCGGCCTGTCCCGACCGAACCGTGTGGGCTTACACTGGCTTTGTCTATGAAGATCTACTCATAGATCAGGAGCGACAAGAGCTAGCGCTTTTGTGCGATGTGATTGTGGATGGTCGTTTTGTAGAACAGCAAAAGGACCTGACCCTTCCCTTCCGGGGCAGCCGCAACCAGCGTCTAGTAGATGTGAAAGCCAGCATTCAGGCAGGCTATACCGTTTCATTGGCTTAAAGTTAAGCTTACTCGGCATATGCTATATCTAATCTAGGACAAGTCTCCATCATGGGTGAGGCTTGTCTTTTTTTTTGCATATCCCTAACAGATTCCATTGCAGTTTCTATTGCGCATCCTGCAAGTTTCACTTATGATGGTGAACAAGTATACGAGTGCATAATTATTCGTCATACCTTAACCGCATAGCTTGGAGATAGGTGTCTGTTCTATTCAGATCAGGCTTAAAAGGGAAGCCGGTGCAAATCCGGCACGGTCCCGCCACTGTAAACGGGGAACTTTCAGCTGTTCATACAACCACTGGTCCACAGACCGGGAAGGGATGCTGAAAGTCATGATCCGTAAGTCAGGAGACCTGCCTATTTTAACAACATCGCAAGTACCTACGGAAGATAGGGAGGTGTTAAGAGCAGTCGCCGTATTTTTGATTTTTTAATCACGGAGGCATTCTTTCCCCTACTTATTTTTAACTCTGGGGGGAAGAATGCCTTTTTTGGTACGTAAAAATAAAACAGCCACCCACTAGGAGGAAAAGTACATGACCGTCATTGAATGGCCTGAATTGTCCGGCTTAATTAGCAGTAATCTGGGATATCCACGTATCGGCGAAAACCGGGAATGGAAGAAAGCACTGGAACGCTTCTGGAACGGCAGTATTAGCGAAAGCGAACTGCAAACGGAGATGAAAAGATTACGGTTGGAGCATCTGAGCAAGCAGCGTGACAAGGGGATTGATCGCATTCCTGTCGGAGACTTCTCCTATTATGATCACATGCTGGATACATCTGTGATGTTCGGTCTGGTACCCGAAAGGTTCAACCATCGTCCCGCAGGTCCGGTTCCTCTGTCCGTGTATTTCGGGATCGCTCGTGGACAGAAAGGAGCAACCGCCAGTGAAATGACCAAATGGATGAATACCAATTATCACTACATCGTTCCTGAATTGGCAAACGCAGTCCCGGTGTTCACTGAAAATAAACCACTACAGGCTTATCGTGAAGCAAAACAGGAGCTAGGCATTGATGGGAAACCGGTCCTCATCGGCCCCTATTCATTCGTTACCCTTTCCAAAGGCTATGATCGTAAGGAGCTTGCTTCTATTATAAGAACCTTCCTGCCTTTATACACCCGTGTCCTGTCTGAACTAGCAGCAGAAGGTGTTCAATGGGTCCAAATCGATGAACCTGTCCTGACCACCTCATTCCCAGTAGAGGATCTGGACATTATTCAGGAAGTCTATGAAGCTTTGACCCAAGCTGCGCCCTCTTTAAATATAATGCTGCAAACCTACTTTGGCAGCCTGGACCATTATGAGCGTCTGTCCGCACTTCCGGTACAGGGACTGGGTCTTGATTTTGTGTATGATGATGGCGAAAATCTTCAGCATATATTGCAGCATGGTTTCCCTAAAGGAAAAACGCTGGGCGCTGGGGTCATTGACGGGCGCAATATATGGCGCAGCGACCTGAACGCTGTGGCTACCCTGCTGGGTCAGTTAGCAGAACAAACCACTGCCGAGCAGCTTATCGTGCAGCCATCATCCAGTCTCCTGCATGTGCCAGTTAGTCTAGAGGCAGAGCACAAGCTGGATCGAGAACTGGTGCAAGCGCTGGCCTTTGCCGATGAAAAGCTTGAGGAAATCGCCGTCCTGACGGCTGCACTTGGCAAACACGATCCATCCACACTCACCAAGCTTGGACAAAGTGCAGATGCAGTAGCCCGTTTCAACAGCTCAGCGGCACGCGTACAGACAGCTGCTGATCTGGCTGACTTGCTGGCCAAAGAGCCTCTGTCACGCAGCGTTCCTTTCGCTGAGCGCCGTGAGATTCAGCAAAATAAGCTGAAGTTGCCTCCACTGCCTACGACGACCATTGGTAGCTTCCCGCAAACCGCCGAGATCCGCAAGGCCCGCCTGCACTATCGCAAAGGAGAATGGTCTGCCGAGCAATACCGGACGTTCATCCAACAGCAAATCAAGGAATGGATTGATATTCAGGAGGACATTGGCATTGACGTACTTGTACACGGGGAATTTGAGCGGACCGATATGGTTGAATTTTTTGGCGAAAAGCTGAACGGCTTTGCTTTTACGCAAAACGGATGGGTACAGTCCTACGGCTCCCGCTGCGTCAAACCACCGATTATATACGGAGACGTTTCCTTCGATCAGCCCATGACTGTGGAAGAAACGGCATTCGCCCAATCGTTAACCTCCAAGCCTGTTAAGGGAATGCTTACAGGCCCTGTGACCATTTTGAACTGGTCTTTTGAACGTAATGATATTCCGCGCAGTCAAGTTGCTTTACAATTGGCTCTGGCATTACGGGCAGAGGTAGAGGCACTGGAACAAGCGGGCATCGGCATGATTCAGGTCGATGAACCCGCAATTCGTGAAGGGCTTCCGCTGAAAAAAGAACAACAGCAAGCCTATCTGGATTGGGCGGTTCAAGCCTTCCTTGTGACCACGGCCACCGTTGAGCCTGCGACCCAAATCCATACGCATATGTGCTATTCTGAATTTCAGCATATGATTCAGTCCATCTCCGACATGGATGCCGACGTTATATCTATTGAAACTTCGCGAAGCCACGGAGAACTGATTGTCAGCTTTGAAGATCAGGTATACGACAAAGGCATCGGTCTGGGCGTGTATGATATCCACAGTCCGCGCATCCCCGATGTATCTGAAATGCTAAGTATGATCCAGCGCGCCCTGCGCGTACTGCCATCAGATTTGTTCTGGGTTAATCCCGATTGTGGTCTGAAAACCCGTACCAAGGAGGAATCTGTCGCTGCCTTGCGACAAATGGTACAAGCGGCTCAAGCAGCCCGGGCTGCATTGGCTGTATCCAACTAATTTTTTATCGTTTCGAATCAGCCTTCATTTTCACCATATTATGTTCCCCTTTCCGGCCCTTTCTGCTAAAAGCCGGGAAGGGGATTTATTCTAGGTCATATAATGTATAAGCGCCTTGAATATGCTCCATTTTCATCTGCTTCATATGTACGCCTAAGCCATGTTCTCGATCCCAAGAACAACTAAAATTCAAATACAGTTCATCCTTTGCAGATGAGTCGGAAATCAGTATAGACATAAGCTGTATTCGATTCAACAATTGTTCCGGCCGCTCCACATAAGGCGCATATTCATCCGGGTCCTCTCCCCATGTACTGTAAGCATTCCGGTACTTTTCCACGATGCCAGCATAATGATGGTGTATGGATTCCAACACTTGAGGATGGATAGCTGACGAGTATTCCATATACGTCTCCCATGTCTTTTTTTGCAGCTCTGTAGGTTCTTCTATAGTCTGTGCCTGTTCTTCGGAATCGGCTCCCACGATAAATTCGACTTCTACTTCCGAGAGCTGCCCGCAAAAATCAAGTTGCACTACACCACGCAGAACAATCTCTTCAGATACATCCCAAGACTCATCATCCTGTTCCAGTTCCATATACCAATGTTTCCAGTCCATTCTTCATCCACCTCTTCATAATAAGTAATCTTTAACCCTGTTGAATACTTTACAATCTATCATTTTAATGAATGAAATTAAAGCGGCATCCTATTTGTGCTTCCAGCCATATTTCGAGGAATTCCCAAATAAAATTACTTTTTTCTACAACATTCGCTACTCAATAAAGCCTCCAAGGAAGGAATTCTGCCCATTTTGACACAAATATTTTATTATTAAAAATTTAGTACCTTGCATTAATCAGTACATGATGTTAAATTATACCTGACTACTGTTCTATAATTAGTACCCGTGACAAATTATGCACAAACACACGTTTCTTTCCCTTATTCCGAACGACACCTATGAATTATTGATAACATCCAGGAAGGGAGCACCGCTCGTGAATGTGAACATCCAATTCAAAAAAGGGGTACTGGAACTGTGCGTTCTAGTTCTAATTGGACGCAAAGACCGTTATGGCTACGAGTTGGCGCAAGCCGTCTCCCGTCATATTGAAGTAGCCGAGGGAGCCCTATATCCACTGCTTCGCCGTCTGGTATCAGAAGGATACTGCACAACGTATTTACAGGAATCGACCGAGGGGCCTCCTCGCAAATATTATCGGCTGACCGATACTGGCAGTCATTATACAAGAATACTTACGCGGGAATGGAATGATTTTGTCCATAATGTCGCAAGCCTACTGGAGGAAGGAAATTCCGATGAATAGAAAACAGTTTCTTACAGAGGTGGAACAGCGTCTTTCTCCTCTCCCTGCAGAGGTACGCAATGAGCTGCTTAGTGATTTGAGCCAGCATTTTGACTACGGGTTGGTTAATGGCAAAAGCGAGAGTGAGATTGCCCATGAGCTGGGTAACCCAGAGGATATTGCCCGAGAAGCGTTGGATGATCCCCATGCAGCCTGGAACGCTTCTCCTCCGCTTCGCCAGGGCAGCTTCGCACGCAATATTTTTACTTTCTTAGGGCTGTTGTTTCTCAATTTGCTAATCTCCATCCCGATTATGGCTACCCTATGGGCAGTATGGGCTTCATTGGCCGTGGTATCGATCAGCTTCATTGTAGCCCCCCTTCTCGCTGTTACTGATTATGTGCTAAACAGCACCTTTTACCCGGCCAAATTCTTTTTCTCTATCACGTTGACGGGTATAGGTCTATTGCTGCTGCCTGGAGTACGTTATCTCTTACTCCTTATGGTCAAGAGCACAGTACGATACTGGAAATGGAATCAGACTACCCTGAGGGGAGCTTACTAACAACATGAATAAAAAGTGGTTTATTGCAGCAGGTCTGTGCATTGTCATCGGTGTAGCCGGAATGGTGGCCTACGGTGCCCCATGGAGTCAACAAGTCATGAAGGAAACAACTGCGATTAACAAAGAATGGACGTTTACACGTGGTCAGCTACAGAAGCTGAAGGTGGACAGTTCTGATGATGTCTCTATTTTGTTTACTCCTGGCTCTGGTGACCAAGGTACGATACGCATTAGTGGAGAAGTTCAGACAAAAGTCGCCGACCAAATTCATAATGCCCAAATTGAGAACGGTAAGCTTACCATTCAATCGGAGCCGGCCCCTTCCTTGTCATTCCTTTCGATCACTCCTGATTTGGATCAAACAATTACCGTAGAGATGCCCTCTGGCGAAACACTAACTGACCTACAGGTAGATGCACATTCAGGGAATGTAAAACTTCAGGATGCCTCCGTGCAGAATACTTCCATCACCGCTACTTCAGGCACCGCTGAGATTACAAACCTCCAAAGCACCCACCTGATCGCAAATTTGACGTCCGGCAATTTTATTGCCAGTCAGCTTGCAGCAGATATGGAGTTGAAGCTTACTTCAGGCGATGTTACCATTCGCGATTATAGCGGTAATGGTCTTCTCTCCCTAACCTCAGGGGAGACAAATATTACACAACGTGCCGTAGCCAACTTGGAAGTGAATGCTGATTCTGGTGACGTGAAGATTAAGCAAGCTCCCGATTTTAAAGGTGTTTATAATGTCCGCTCTGACTCTGGGAATATCAATACTCCCGAATCTGTTCCCGGTAGTGTGAACGTGATTAAGGTCGAAACCACTTCAGGGGATATTTATATTTCCAAATAGAGACCTCTAAATGAATGCCTCTCAGAGGCGAAGTTTGGTTCAATGAGTTTAACCTTGTATAATGTAACCATGTGCCCAGATGCACAACCACATTATAGATTAATAAGGAGGAGACTGGATGGAACTTAAGAATAAAACAGCTATTATTACAGGAGCCAGTAAAGGAATCGGTAAAGCAATTGCCGAAACTTTAGCTAAGGAAGGCGTTAACCTGGGATTAATTTCACGCACATTGACTGACCTGCAAAAGCTGCAGGATTCACTGGGAAGTACATACGGTGTGAAAGTGGTGAGTGCTGTTGCAGATATATCGGATCGCGCACAGGCCGCTGCCGCTGTAGCTTCACTGGAACATGAGCTGGGCGCTGTCGATATTTTGATCAACAATGCAGGCATTGCTACCTTTGGCACAGTCGCAGAGATGGACCCCGAAGAGTGGGAACGTATTATTCGCGTAAACCTGATGGGAACCTATTATGTCACACATGCTGTGCTTCCAAGCATGCTGGCACAAAAGAGCGGAAACATTATTAATATTTCCTCGACGGCAGGAGAACGAGGTTTTGCAACAGGTTCGGCATATTGCGCATCCAAATTTGCTTTGATGGGCTTCACGGAAGCACTGATGCAGGAAGTTCGCAAATCTAACATTCGCGTCACCGCGCTGACTCCAAGCACTGTCAATACAGAGCTGGCGGCAAACGCAGGATTGCCTATTGGTGATGAGGATCGCATGCTTCAACCGCAGGATTTGGCTGATCTGACATTAGCCGCATTGAAACTGCCTCCACGGGTTCAATTAAAAGTAGCCGGTATTTGGACAACCAACCCACAGTAATTCGACATGACATCTTAGATTTATTGGCTGTACAATGCTCCGGCAGACGTAATTGTTCGTCATGCCGGAGCTTTTTTTCAGCATAGTTATACCAAAACAAACTGTAATATAAGCGCTTTGTACTTCCAGCATATATACATACAATTCCTACAACTATAAGCGCATTTCAGGAAAGGGGAAAAATGATGAAGAACACAGGAATGACACGGCCATTAGACCATTTGGGCCGCATTGTGCTGCCCAAGGAGCTACGCAATTCTATGAATATTAATATTGGAGATGCCCTCGATTTTTTTATTACCCCAGAGGGACTGATGATTCGCAAGTATACGGGGGTTTCTTGCTATTTTTGTGGTGCCGTAGATCATTTGAGCTATTTCAGGGATCATCTGATATGTAAAAGTTGTATTGAAAATCTGAAGAGCGATAATCCTTCCAGTCACTTGAGTGAAGCACGTCCTGTCCAGCCCAAGAAAAGAAGGAGTTACAGAAATCAGAATGATCTCCTGAATAAACTAAAACAGCTCATGCAGGAGCACCCTAATGTATCTCAAAAAGAATTAGCCGAAATGCTCGAACTATCCCAGGGACGCGTGTCGCAGCTTAAAAAGCTACTCCTTTAGATCATCCGACCCGATCTCGTCTGTTATCATCAACAAAAAAAGAGCCTGACGGCTCTCGGATCATCTTCGTTACGCAATGTCAGACTGCTCCATAATCGGGACCCGATAGGCCTGCAAGGACTCGTCTATTACGGCAGAAATAAACGATGCTTCTATTTCAGGCACCAGCCTAAGCGCATAATTCCATGCGTTTTCTTCAATTTGCAGCGCAAGTCGTTGCAGGGTCCCTATCCCACTCTCTTGCTCCAACGCATCGGAGAGGTCCACTAATTCCGTATCGGCGGCGTGCCCGATCTCATGTGCAAGCACAACTGTAAAATACTCCTCAACTCGATCAACGCTGCCGAACATCTGTAAACACTGTGTTTCGATAACGTCCGTATACATGGTAATGGCGTGAGCATTCATGGCATATTTGCCCCCAATCAGCCTTCCACCAGGAAAACGCTTCTCCAGCTTGACTGTCACACCTATAGCAGCCCGTTCCAAAAGCTCAGCGACAATGCGCTCTGCCTGATATCTTTCCAACTTAGCTTCGCTCCTCAAACCAGGATATATAAAGTTATATTTACTCTAAACTCATGAAATCATGGATGTGTTCATACCATACACAGTACGATATTATACCTTTTTACAAAGGAGAATACCATGTCAGAAGATTATTATATAGGCTGGGGAACACTTGCCCTGATTAATGCCGGCTTGGCACAATCCAAAAATCGGAGCGGGCTAAATTGGTTTTTGCTCTCCCTATTAATAGGGCCACTGGCTACCCTATTTATCGTTGCATGGGATAAGCTGGAGTCCTAATCCAACATTAAGTCATTCCCATCCTTATCCAGAATGAAAAGGGCAGCCTTGGCGCTTCTGCTGAAGCACTGTATCTGATGCTGTATTAGCCTGTCTCGACATATACGGCTTCTCTTGAACTCCGAAATTCGGCTTCACAAGCCGATTATCGTAGGAACTATGAAAAATATGCGTTGTCGCCGGGGATAGCGGGGGGATCAGCCATGTCCAATTGCCTGTCAATGCGCGCCCGGCCTTGGCTTCCCGTTCCTCAAACAGCTTGAATTGTGCCGCTGCGGTATGGTGGTCGACAATACTGACTCCCGCCTTTTTGAAAGAATGCAGCACAGCAATATTCATTTCCACTAGCGCACGATCACGCCAAAGCGTTGTTTCACTCGTCGTATCCAGCCCCATCAGTTTAGCCACCTGTGGCAACATATTATAGCGGAAGGTATCCGCAAAATTGCGGGCGCCGATTTCTGTTCCCATATACCAGCCGTTAAAGGGAGCCGCTGTATAGATGATACCGCCAATCTCCAGCGTCATGTCCGAAATCATAGGCACGGCATACCAACGTAATCCCAAGGAAGCGAAACCCGAGATTTCTGGATGCTCAATGGCTACCTCCATTACCAAATGTTTAGGAATATCATATAGCTCGGGAGACCGCCCGCCTGCTTCCACAACCAGTGGCAATATGTCAAAAGGAGTCATCGCTCCTTGCCAGCCCATGTCTTTACAAGCCTTAGTAAAATCCACCGAGATCGGGTCCCCGATGACCCCTTGATCGGTTTCATATCCAGCG
The DNA here is from genome assembly GCF_038592965.1 of Paenibacillus sp. FSL L8-0158. Lineage (GTDB taxonomy): Bacteria > Bacillota > Bacilli > Paenibacillales > Paenibacillaceae > Paenibacillus > Paenibacillus polymyxa_D. The sequence goes on from NZ_CP151949.1 coordinate 5,457,097, forward strand.
TAACGAATGAGTTGATGGTTCCAGATGCGGATATTCGGCTGACCCGGCTTGGAGGCCCGAAATACAGTAAGCGTTGGCTTAATTTTCCCGCCATTCGTTCCTATGCGTATATGCTCCAAAAGCTCGCTGAATACTTCCGTCGCATCTGACGCGCCCCGCGCATCCCTGACCAAAAGCTTGTCCCAAAATAAGCGCCCGATGCAACGATTGCTATTGCGCCAAGCCATGAGTGCCCCGTGCTCCAGCTCTTCGTACGTATGATCATACGTTCCCGTAGTCTCTATGTCGTGACGAATATTAATAAGCCGGGCCTCCGCTTCATCGCGGCTTCGGCCCAGCTCCTCATAACACGTATATATAAACTGCTCTGCTTCATGCAAAAGCTGTTGTTTCACTTCCATAACACACACCCCATCCCGGCAGCTCTATGACTCAAGAGCCTGTGGTCTTCCACGCCTTCACGTTATTATACTCCAGTGGCAGAGTGGAACCAACGGGATGTGTGTCTTGTTCACCTGATCTCCATATACATGGAAATATACCCCAATATATTATCCCAAATATGCACTCAGCATCCAGATATGTTTATCCATTGCTTCTCTCAAGCCGTTAAGAAGATCCTCTGTCGCTTTATCCTGTGCCGCTTCCGCTGCTTCCATCCCATTAGCCAGCTCAACAGTGATGGTTTTAAAATCAGCAACAACGGACTTCACCATATCCTCAGCTGTCTGCTCACCTGCGGACTCTTGAATAGCTGAAAGTTGCAAATGCTCCTTCAAGGTCGCAGCCGGACGGCCACCAATAGCTAACAATCGTTCAGCAATCGTATCTAGATTAGCTGTTGCTTCATTGTAAAGCTCTTCAAATTTAGCATGCAATGTGAAGAATTTAGGTCCTTTCACATACCAGTGGAAATAATGCAGTTTTGTGTACAATACAGACCAGGTAGCTACCTGACGATTCAATGCCTTGTGCAATTCTTGAATAGCCTCTTGTGTAGGTGCGTTCGTATGATTTAATGTACTCATGTTTAAAATCCCCTCTCGTTCAAATATAGTTGGTGTAAAGCTTGGATGCTCGTTAGCAGTAGTGTCTGATTTTCTTCAAAATTCCATGCGTCAATCCAATAAATCTTAATCAATTAATTTAGACTTAATCTAAATCCTGTTTTAATTATAACACTGTGACGATGTTTTTCAAGTCTTTATTCGGTTTTAATCATGAAGATTACGTGAATTGATTGTAAATCTAACTCTACATGCAATCGGACATCCACAATCAGGACTTGTTTATCTTTTATACATAGGTTACATCAATAGGAGGATAGAAGATGTTAATTTTGTCTGCTAAAGCATCAAAAAAGAGCCAGCCCGTAAAAGGGTCGGCTCTTTTATTATTCTTGTATCTCTGAAGGTTCCACAATTAAAGGTACAACTTTGCCAGCATTTACATCAATCAGGCCGTGATCGGTAATTTTCAAGGCTGGGCTGACCGGCAAAGAATGCGTACTCAGCGACATGATTGGATTGTAATGGCGGTAACCCAGCGACAGCAATGCTGAACGAAGCTCCTTCACATGAGCCGCAACCATTTCCAGCGGTCCTTCTGTTAAAATCCCGCCTACGGTTAACGGTAAATGGGACAGCACCTTGCCATTTTCAACTACGCAAAAACCGCCTTGGCTGGCAAGAACCGTATTCGCAGCCAGTATCATATCTTGCTTGTTATGCCCTACGACCAGCAAGTTATGGTTATCGTGCGAATAGGTGGTTGCCACTGCCCCACGTTTAATCGAATCTCCCCCGATCAAACCGTAAGCACGGTTGCCATTCTTTCCATACCTCTCAAACGTAGCAATCAGTCCATGTTCACCATGTTCCCATACCAGTTCCCCCTGCTCTACTTGTGCAGGTGCAATCCGTTCACTTGTAAAAGTAGAGCCATCTTTGACCATCATGACACGGCATTGATGTGTGCCATCAGCTACATCCAACTTTACAGTAAAATCCTGCTCCGTGAGCGGATTGAGCTTCACACTTTGATAAAAGTGGGCGGGAAAGCGGGATTTTATTGGTGCTTGATGGTATTCCTCGAACTTATCGAATACCTTGAGTCCGTCCTTATAGACTTGCTCCACATCAAATTGACCAAGATCCGACAGCAGTACAAAGTCAGCTATTTTTCCCGGTGCAATGGTTCCGCGGTCATGCATACGCATCCGTGCAGCAGGAGTAAACGTAGCTGCATAAATGGCATCCTCAGGCTCCATGCCCATTCCGATTGCTTTACTTACAATATGGTTCAGATGCCCTCGCTCTACGAAAGAGTCTGGCATCACATCATCCGTTACAAAGCAAAAATGCTGTGCCACATCTTCCTGAATAAGATAGTCCATCACTTCAGGGGTCATGGATTTTTCCTGGATTTCAATAAACATCCCTGCAGCCATCCGCGCCTTCATACCTTCAATACTTTGATGAGTATGGTCTGAGCCTATCCCCGCATAGATCAACTGATGCAGGTCCAGATCAAGCAACTGTGGCGTATGACCTTCAATGATCAGCTCCGGGTAGTGCTCACGAACATGGCGTAAGATGCGATTCGTCTTGCTCTCCGGATCACGAATGACATCCACATAGTTCATAATTTCACCCAGGCAGATCATTTCACCGGTTTGCAGCAGCGCATCAATTTCGGGAATACCGATCTCGCCTCCTGAGGTTTCGAGCGGCGTTGCCGGGACAGAGCTTGGGATGCCGTAGAACATATCAGCCACGCAATCCTTGCTGGCTTCCATCATTTCCTGAATGCCTTCCAATCCGAAGACATTCGCCATTTCGTGCGGTTCAGGTACAATCGTCGTTACCCCATTGCGAATCAGCCCATAGGAAAAGGTTGCCGGTGTCACCATTGTGCTTTCGATATGCAAATGGATGTCGATCAGGCCGGGAATCATATATTTCCCGTGCCCTTCGACAATTTCAGCAGCCTCGAAAGACTCCAGACCACGCTGACCGATATACATAAACTTGCCATCAAGTATAGCTACATTACCTTCTTCGAACGTCTTGTAGTAACTGTTATACACCTTAACTTGTAAAATCATTTTGTCTGCACGCATGATGTATCTCCTTCATCGAACCCGCTGATTATTGGACCAGCACCATTTTATCTGCCGGAAAATGCAGGGTAACCCGCTGACCACTCAGGTAAGGCGTATCCATTTCCTGATTAGCCGTAAAGTTGCCTTTCGCCGTTTCTACCACATACTGATAGCTACGCCCCAGGTAAGTACTTACCTTAATAATACCGGGAAGCTCATTTTCTCCTGTCTCGTTGCCTTCTGTTCGAATGACCAAATCATCCGGGCGAATAGCACCCTGACGAGCACCCGGCTGGACCGTACCCTGATTACGCGCTACGCCGAACGAAAGATCGCCTGTATTCAGTCGAATGCGATCCCCTTCTTCAGTACGCTCGTCAAAGCTTAGAAAATTATTAAACCCAATAAAACGGGCAACAAATTCGGTCGTCGGATATTTAAAAATGGTCGATGGAGCATCTAACTGTTCGATGTTCCCCTTATTCATAATCGCAACCTGGTCAGAAATCGAAAAACATTCCTCCTGATCATGCGATACGTATACAGTAGTGATGCCCAGTTCCTGTTGAATACGGCGGATTTCCACACGCATATTTACACGCAGGTTAGCATCCAAGTTACTCAGAGGTTCATCAAACAACAGCAGATCGGGTTCAATCACAAGCGCTCGCGCAATCGCAACACGTTGACGCTGTCCGCCTGACAATTCACCAGGGAAACGTTTTTCAAATCCCCTCAGGCTAACCGTATCCAGCATCGTCATAACGCGGCGCTTCACATCATCTTCCTTTACTTTGCGTAACCGCAAACCAAAGGCAACATTATCAAAAACAGACAAATGTGGGAAGAGTGCATAACTTTGAAATACAAAGCCGAAGTTCCGTTTATTCACCGGAACCCGAGTATAATCCTTATCGCCAAATAAAAATGTTCCTTGTTTAGCTTCGAGAAATCCTGCAATGAGACGAAGTGTGGTCGTTTTGCCACAACCACTCGGTCCGAGCAACGAGAGCAATTGCCCCCGTTCGAGCTGCAAATCGAAATCCTGCAAGATCAGTTGGTTGTCATAAGCGACCGATACGCGATCCAGAGTAAGCAGTGCCATAAGGTTGAAGCCTCCATTACCTTTTAGTGAAGTAAGACAATCCCATCAGTCGTTCAATCAAGAACATCAGGATACCGGTCAAAATCATCAGCATAACCGAAATCGCCGCTATCGTCGGGTCAAAATAATTTTCGACGTAAGTCAGCATTTGAATGGGCAGGGTGCTGAAGCCCGGTCCTGTCATGAAGACGGAAATGTCGACATTGTTGAATGATTCCAGAAAGGCAATCAGGATAGCCGCAATAATGCCTGAGCGGATGTTGGGCAGAACTACCTTGAAAAAGGTTTCCAGCCGTCCAGCCCCCAAACTAAGCGCTGCTTCCTCAATCGCAAAATCAAAGTTAGACAAACTGGATGCAATGACTCTAATAATGAACGGCAACATAATCACCGTATGTCCGATCAATAGTCCAGCATATACTGGTAAATGGTAAACAATGATCAAATAGCGCAGCAGTGTAAAACCAAGAACGATACCCGGTATAAGCAACGGAGAAAGGAACAAAGCATTCAGCGCATCCTTCCCGCGAAACGAAAAGCGACTAAGTGCATAGGCGGCAGGCATACCGATCAGCAGTGCCAAGATGTTGCCTAGCAGAGAGACGACAATGGACGTTTTGAACGTGGACATAAACAAATCCACTTCAAAAATATTTTCATACCAGCGCAAAGAAAAGCCCTGCGGAGGAAATTTTAATACCGTGCCCGGCTCGAAAGAAGTGACCGATATGATCAACAGCGGACCGAGCAGAAAGATGAAGACCAGCAGGCTAAAGAAGCCTAGTCCGTAATGTTTCTCCCGCATATCCACCTACCCCTTCGGATTGAGTTTATGGGCCGCCTTATTTAAGAGACCGACCACGATAAATGTAATAACAATCATAATTGTTGCAATAACAGAAGCTAAAAACCAGTCGTTTAGCGTCATCGCGTTCTGATACAAAAATGTAGCGATAACCCGCTGTTTTCCTCCAAGTAGTGCTGGTGTCGTATATGCAGTCAGGCTGCCTACGAAAACGAGAATGCTTCCAATGATCAGGCCCGGCACAGACAGCGGAAATACGATTTTACGAAATGCGCTGAATCTGGAAGCCCCGAGGCTCTGAGCAGCATGAACAAGATCACCGTCGATATTTTCGAGCACACCAATCAGTGAAATAATCATCAGCGGTAAAAACAAATGAACCAGACCAATAATCATCGCTGCCGGAGTATACAAAATATTCAGCGGCTCATCTACAAGTCCTAAACCGATGAGCACGTTATTTAACAGTCCCTTGCGACCCAGAATGACCATCCAGCTGAATGACCGCACCACCGGACTCGTCAATAATGGGAAGATAGCCAGCGCTAGCAGAATCCCTTTACGACGCGGGGCCTTTTGCGAAATATAATAAGCCGTCGGGAAGCCAAGTAATACGCACACGAGTGTCGTTACGACACTGACTTCCAGCGTAGTCAGCAATATTTTCAGAAAATAAGGGTCCTTGAAGAAATGGAGATAGCCTTCTAGGGTGAATGAGCTGTTCTGTACGAAGGTCGAACCGATCGTCAACACAATCGGAATGACCATGAACACCGCCAGAAAGAGCAGACCTGGCAGCAGCAGCCAATACAAGTATGTTTTCTTCATGGGTAGCTCCTTGCGGTTATCAAAATGTTATTCCTTGTTTAGCACCTGGATAAATAGCTCCAGAAAAGCTTCGCTGTCCACCTGTTCGCACACATTCATATTGTGGCTATGATTGAGGCGGTTCTGTACATCGCCCACTGTTTGTCCGTCACATATGCGACTGGAGGTTTCTACGTCGACATACAACAGCGAGGTATCGACTAACCTCGAATTCAATGCGACACCCACGGCAAGCGGGTCATGAAGCGCACAGGCTTTTACCCCGTTGCGTTCTTCATAACGCTTGGTATAAACGGCCGTGCTTTCAGCTACATAATTACGAATTGCTGGGCGGGTCAGACGAGCAATATGATCCGCAGTCAGCAGAGCCTTCCGTGTTACATCCAGTCCCACCTGTATCAACCGACCAAATCCTGCATGAAATACGATTCGTGCGGCTTCAGGGTCAGCATACATGTTGTACTCCGCTACAGGTGTAATATTGCCGCACCCGTGAATAACACCGCCCATAAAAATGACTTCATCGACGTGATCCGTCAGTTCGGGACACTTCAGCAGCGCCAATGCCAGATTAGTGAGTGGCCCGGTGCAAATGAGCGTCACTTCCCCCGGGTGAGCCATCACGGTATCAATAATGATATCCGGTGCAAAACCTTCGGACGCAGACATGGCTGGGACTACTCCACTCAGTGCGCCTCCAATGCCGTCTTCTCCATGGACACGATGCTCGTGCAGGCCTTTACGTATTAAGGGAGCCTCCGCCCCCCGATAAACCGGAATATCCGGTCTATCTAAAAGGTCGAGGATTTTGCATGTGTTCAATGTTGCTTGTTTAAGTGAAACATTACCGCATACCGTAGTAATCGCTTGGATATCCAGCTGACCACTTTTGGCTGCTAGTAAAATACCCAACGCATCATCAATGCCCGTATCTACATCTAATATAACCTTTTTCATTATTGTGCAACTTCCCGGTTCCAGCGATCTGTCCATGCCTTGATATGATCGTTAACGAACTTCATATCCAGCTTGGTCAGCTTGTTCACTACCTCTGTACCGTACGTAATTCCCTCTGTATCCGCACCGGACAGTACCACCTGCGTATTCACCGGGGAATCAACCTTTGCCTTGGCGGATTTTTCTTGAACTTCCTTGCTCAGCTGCCAGTTGATAAATTCCTCAGCCAGCTCCTTCTGGTCGGAGCCCTTCACTACATTAATCGTGTTCATTACTGCGTAAGCACCTTCACTAGGAGCTACAAATTTCGCTCCTGGCACAGCCGCCTGCAAATCTTTGAAGTACATTTCCATGATCGGACCGCCGGCAATTTCCTGCTGACTAAACATGTTCACGAACTCAGATGTTTTACTATAAAACTTAACGATATTCGGACTCAGCTCTTTCAGTTTTCCGAAGGCTTGTTCTTCATTAAACTCCTTACTCCCCGCTACCTTGGAGGCTGCATCTACCATCATTGGTCCGGCAGTCGCCGTAATATTCGGCAGAGTCACGTTTCCTTTGAACTCATTCCCCCACAGGTCAGCCCAAGAGGTCACATTCTTTTTCACCAGCTCCGGATTGTAGGCAATACCGAGACGCCCAACCGTATAAGCAGGACCATACTCCTCACCCAGCGGTGCTTTGGCAATATCATAAATTTGGTTCAGGTTCGGCACTTTGCTGCGATCCAGCTTCTCAAACAATCCCTGTTGAATTCCTTGTTGAGCATAATAATCAGACAGATAAATCAGATCGACGTCTGTGCTGCCTTGACTGATTTTGTTCAACCGTTCTGCGTTATTTCCAATTTCGACTACGATGTCAACGTTATGTTCCTTTTCAAAAGGCTCGTACACTTCTTTGTTAAAAAAGTCCTCGGAAAAGCCCCATGTTGAAATCACTAGTTTCTTTTTTCCATCAGCTGAGCCATCTTTTCCATCTGCCTGACCACCAGTAGCATTGCTGCCGCATCCTGCCAGTACCACAGATGCCAAGGTCACAGCCATAAATCCTTTAAACCATTTTTTCATATGAAACTCCCCCTGTTTTTTATTATGCACACCTTATGACACAAAAAAGAAAAGTACTCTTGTAAAACAAGAATACTTTTCTTCGTAAACAAAGAATAAGTTGATCCCGCTGCGCGTTATAACAGGTTCTCCCCTCAGATAGATCCGAAGCGAAAAGCCGAATATCCAATTTTATTAGGATTCCTTCAGAATGATGTTCGTAATAGCCCACTGCGTTGCTGAATCATAATCACGCAGTAAAGCTTCTATATCGAGCTCCATATCCTCAATCAGCTTCTCGCGAAGTCTCTTCTTGTACAGCATGGACATTCGGAAATCCACTTCCAGCTTCAAGCCGGGGGCTTCCACTTCCAATGCCGCCGAGCGTGGAGAACGCCGGTGCTTCGCCACAAAGGTAACAATGTTGTTCTCAACGGTGGCCCGCAGCAGCGTGGTCCCGAAGCCGAACAGTTCCTTTGAAACTTCATTGTAAATCTGGCACATCCGCTTCTTGCTTTCGTTACTGTCGAGCAGCGTCATGAACCCACCCTCATCAGCATATTACGTACAATCAATCTTTCAACACGATAGATTATACATAAATATACGATAAATAGCAAACAAAAATCCCTAATCCAATCACATATGATGCGAAAAAGCGAACAATATGTCGAACTTTGTAGCTTTTCAACATTTTTACACCTTTTTTAACTCATCTTCAAGCTTCCGAACGCTGCTATATTCGCCCACAGGGTAATTTAAGGTAGACTCCGGTAAATCTCTGGCCAAAGGTTTTATCGTCGTCATTCCAGAGGAAATTTTTTCCCTTCTATTATATATGTAGTTTTTACTTAAATGCATTTAACCGTACCCCGCGGGAGTCCCCTAGCGATTGTACGGTTTTTTTATGTTATGTAGCTGACTGGCCAGATGGGAACCCCTTCAAGAAAAAGCCGATTGAATCCACGAGGACACTACAAGAGTAGCCGGCCACAGCAGCATAAAGTTAGCAATAATATATGCCTTCTTAAAAGCATAACGATGATAAAAATACCAACAGCTCCATGATATGAATATTCCTATCGGGTAGCTCATTATGACATAGGCAAAAATATAACTGCTGAGATAATCTCCAGCTGTTGGTGCATCGAAAGAAAATACGACCACCATCAGCATGGCCGGATAGGCAAATAACGTTAAGCCATAAACGATATTCAATATAAGTAAAATGACAAATGCATTTTGATCTTTCATGATGTTCTCCTAACTATTGCAATCCGTCTGTATCACCATTGTGCAGCCCGCTTGCGTCTCTCCTCACGCCGATCAGCTTCTTCCATTTTGCGAATATAACGTTTCAACTGTTCTTTATGCTCGTCCAATTCTTGCACCCGTACCGTGGTTCCTTGGAGAAACGCCTCCATTTTACGTGTTAATTCAGCAGCTGATTCTCCCCGCCATTCATGCAGACGACCATGTATATTTCTCATCTGCTGTTCCTGATGCTGAAGTCTTTGCTTTAGCTGTTCGCATTGCTGTACAGCCCTCCGCAGATCCCCCAGGCTCAAAGATATTCTGCCCATCTCTTTTGCCCCCTGTTGTGTTCTTACAGCTGATCTATTACTGATCCACCATCGTGAATTCCTGACCCTTGCGATCTATATATTCTGCTATCTCCGTAATCGATTCCTGATACCAGCGATTAATCCGATCCAGTGTCGCCGTTGCACTATGCGCAAGCGGGGTCAAAGACTGACTTTCACTTGTCCCGATATGAGCCTGAAATAACTGAATGGACGCACGGGTATCACTAGAAAATCCATGCAAGCTAGAGCGCATCTGATTAGCCGCATGCTTTAGCTCTTCAGTTGTTAATTGAATTGTACCCCCATTTTTGTTGCCTACAAAATAAGCTCCACTATTAGCGCGGCCATTTTGTTGTCCTGCTCCCATCAATTTCACACCCAGTGCAGTAGCAGCAATTTGCCCGAAGGCACCCATTTGTCCACCGTAGCGTTCAACCAAATCGCCCATGACTTCTTTGAATTCCGCCTCCGCTGCCAGCCTTTGTTCGTATGCCTGCACCCGTGGGTTACTTTCCGCCAATTGACCGTCCATGGTATACAGTGGATTGCTAATATTGCCATTTGCATCAAATGTAAAGTTCTCCATTCTATGAGTATGTTCTCCCCCTAATAAAGAATTATAGAACTTGGTGAACGCATCTTGTTGTATCATAGGTAGCGTAACCGGCACAAAAACAATTGGGGACCATTTGGGGCCAAGAATAAGTCTTTCCAATTCGGTTTTTCTCTCCATGGGAATTGAAACAGGAATAGTAAATTTGGCTACATTGGCAGTCTTATAATCACTCCCAATATGATACGTTTCCCCCACATGTTGGTTAGCCTTAGTGGCTCCCCCACCAACACTATCTCCGGGATGGGCAAAAGCCACATTAGTCTTCTTGAATTCTCCTGCTTTTACCCTCTTTTGAAGATCTTCAGGCAATAAATGTACAATACCCGGAGCAGCAAAACTCACGGATGATAAACCATTTTTCACTGCAATATATTCTGCTTCTGCACCGCCTAAAGAATGGCCTGTCGTAGAAATTTCAGCAGATGGATACTTTTTTTTCACTTCATCGTACAAGTTTTGGGCATGCGTAAATTGATTATTTTGATACTGTTTCTCATATTCTTTAAATGAACTTTGTACCTGTGGAGGGAAGGTTTTTACCTCTTCCGGATTATTTACATAATAATCATGGATTTGATTGAGAGTTTTTGCCCGTCCACCTACGACATCGTTGATATCCGTTCCCCAGTCCATCGCAACACTCCACTTGGGACGATCCGGTGGCTCTGTTCCTCTATAACCGATAATCACCTGATTGCTATTCTCATTGTGAAAAACGGTCGCATCAAATCCAGAACCGTTCGTGTCATGTAATAGTTTTTCGTCCAACTTAACAGCTTTCCAACCAGGTATGCTTTCACTCTCATAAGCCTTTACATCATTACTTCGCAAATATACTCTTTCTGCTATGTGCCAATAAGTCTCATCTGTGATATATTGCACCTTTTCCCCACCTTGTTTAATTGACCTATATATTATAAAGTTATAAAAAGCTATTACTACCAAAAAAGGAGAAACATAATATGAAAAAGAAAATCGGGGTTTATACCCTTATCCTGGTTTCCATCCTTGTAGGAGTTTTCTATTACATACAGTACACATCAAATGCAGAAAAAAAAGAACTTGTCCAAACTGTCGCTCTACCTCTTGGGAAAGAATATATTAAACAATACTATAGCGCAGACTTCATATTGAAAGATTATGAATTCAATGGCCCTTATGTTCACTCTACGGTTTTTCTTTATGGATATATAAAGGGACATGAGGGTCAAACAGTCTCCATCACCTATGACTATAAAAAAAAGGAAATCATAGATGTGAGTGGACCCGGTTGGTTCATCGATAGTCGGAATCCCAAAAAGAATAATCCCTAATTTTGAAAATTAAAATAATTACACAAAAAAAGCGCCCGTGATCAATCTCTATAAGGGAATATATTTTTCCAATCTAAGGAAGTAAAATCATTATAATACTTCCCATTTACTTGGGGTATAGTTGAAAGTAAAAATAAGTATAAAGTCGTTGGTTACTGCATTTCTGGTCGCGGTTCATACCTAATAACGATTAGGACTTTGTAACTGTATGTTAGAAGAGATTTGCGTATATGAACACAATTTTTAAACGTTGTACCGAGCTAATCATTTTATTAAATAAATGAGCTATCCTACTATTATTATAAAAAGCAGTAATGTTATGAGTTTATAGTCAGGAGATACTAAGGAGAAGAATTCAACTTGAAGAAGAAAAAGGATTGGGGAAGCATCTTTATAGTAGTTTCAATCCTTGTAGGAATCTTTTATTACATGCAATATACGGAGGATGTACAAAAAGAAGAGTACGTCCAATCCGGCATACCTATCGGGCAAGACTATATTAGGAAATACTATAATGCTGAATTTATATACCAAAATAACGACTTTATTGGTAGTTACGTTAACTCTACCGTATATCTCCGTGGCTACATAAAAGGACATGAAGGCCAGATAATCTCAATAAATTACGACTATAAGAAAAAAGAGGTGCTCTACGTGACTGGACCAGAATGGTTCATCGATAGTCGGGAACCCAAGAAGGACGTATCTGTTCCTTAAAGTAGGGTGCTTCTTATTCCTAAGAAAGCGTGTAGCATATTCACTCCAATTCTAAGGAGATTAATTCAACTTGAAAAAGAAACAATTATGGCTTTTTGTCTTTATATTACTTGTCATTCTGGTAGGAGTCTTCTATTACATACAGTATGCATCGCATGCCAAAAAAGAAGAAATCGTTCGGACAGGCATACCTATTGGAAAAGAGTACATCAAGAAATACTATAGGGCAGATTTCATATTTAAGAGTTATGACTATATAGGTAGCTATGTTAATAATACGGTTCATCTAATCGGTTATATAAAAGGGCATGAAGGCCAATCGATATCTATCGCTTACGATTTTAAAAAGAAAGAAGTGTCTAGTGTAACCGGACCAGATTGGTTCATTGACAGCCGCTATCCCAAAAAGATTATTTTTCCATTCTAAAGTCAAGTCCAGTATCCAAATAATCAGCCCTCTAACAGATGACTTTTTCCTAAATATGAAGAAGTAATATCATTAAAATACTTCCTGTTACTGAGAGATATTTGCAACAAAAATAAGAACCAAGTCATTGTTCACTGCATTCTGGTTGTAGTTCACATTAAATTAAAAATAGCATGTTAGGGGAATGTTGCGTAAATGAACACAATCCTTAAATGTTGCACAGTTCTCATCATAATATTAACCATTCTGGGCGGTTGTGGTTTTTCTACCGCTCAAGAGGAAGAGATAGTGGAGTCTGCTACTACTGTCAGTATCAAATACATTAAAACTCACTATAATACGGATTTCGTATTAAAAAATTACACTATTGAAGAGAACAGTGTCTTTGCAAGAGTACATCTTTACGGCTATATAAAAGAAAACGATACAGACTTAATTAGGATATCCTATGACTTGGACTCAAAAGAAATCGTCAATGTTACGGGACCGGATTGGTTTATTGATAGTAGGGTTATAGATAAGAATGCACCTTATTCCTAAGAAAGCGTATAGCATATTTAGCTCAATTTTAAGGAGAATATTCCAACTTGAAAAAGAAACAACTATGGCTTTTTGTCTTTATATCACTTGTCATTCTGGTAGGAGTTTTCTATTACATGCAGTACGCATCGAATGCCAAAAAAGAAGAAATCGTTCGGACAGGCATACCTATTGGAAAAGAGTACATTAAGGAATACTATAGGGCCGATTTCATATTAAAGGATTATGTTGTAGATGATCCGGCTATCCACTCAAGAATATATCTGTATGGGTACATTAAAGGTCACGAAGACAGCAAAATTACCATCTATTATAATTATAAAACCAAAGAAGTGATCGACGTCTCTGGACCTGCTTGGTTCATCGATAGTAGGAATCCTAAAAAGAATTAGAATATTGAACCATGATTGCAGAAAAGGCTCCCTAGGAGCCCTTTTCAGTCGTCGTTAGTCATATTTAACGCTATTCACCTTTGGTACTATGCTTAGTTACATGAATAAAAGGATATTCGCCTTTGCTTATTTTACGTTTCCATTCTTGAATCATATCCTCTTGGGTAGGCGGTTTCTCATTCACGATTGCTCCTGTAGTTACTTTAGCCATATTCTTTACCCTCTCACGATGGATTAGTTATTGCGTCTTTATCTTTTCTCCAGTCATTTTGATGTTACCATCCATTTCTACCAAACTCGTTTTACATTTTAAACCGATAGCATCCTTCGCGGTGACCTGAATTGTGTTCCCCGCATTGAATACCAGGTTCCCGTCAGCTTTTACACGGATATCCTTTTTGCTTCGCAGTTCAATTCCATGGTCATCCAGCAGTCGAATCGCCACTTCATCGTCGTTCCCCGTGATTAAAATTTCATTTTTCTCAAAAATAATAGCTTTGCGGTACTTGGTCATAAAGATCTTCGTCGACGGGTCCTTAATAAAGTCACCGCCTTTGGATCTCTTTCGGATCGAGTGGGTCACAATAGCGTCTTTTTCTTTAGAGGTCGGAAAGTAGATATCTACAAAATCAAACAACTCCGGCATGCAGTACCATCCTGTATTCCCTTCCGATGTATAAAATGTAGCCGTTGGAAAAGCATAGGTTTCCTTAACATTCGGCTTGACCTTATCCATTTCATAAAAGAAGACCTTCACATGGTCCTGCTCGATTCCAATAACCTTCGATTTTAACGAGATGCCACGAATGCTTTCATTTACAATCAAATCCTGCTCCATTCCATCCAATGTAGTCAGCACATATTCATGCCACAAAGCACTATGGCGTATAAACGCAACCGATTGCAGAACGTATAATGCTTTCCCTTTAAATTTAACCTCCGCCCCAATTTGCAGCAGGACATCTCTAGCCCCTGTCGTTTGCACTTTATAATATAGAAGGTTGTCATCCTTGCTGGCTCCTGGTTTGGTTTTTCTGGTCATGGAGTAGTTATACTGCCTGAGCTCAGGCTGATTGACGCCATCCGGTAATCCAAAATAAAACTGAGGTTTTTCACCAACCGGATCAGGTATTAGTCCCCAACCAAGCCGAGACGCTATACGTTTCAGAAACGACCAGTCCGTTTCGTCGAATTGCATCGTAAATTCCTGTAAAAGCTGATCTTTTAAGCGGCTCGTACAATTGGCTTTGGGATAGGATTTGAGTACATGTTCAAGTAATGCCTGCACCTTCATCTTCACATTTTGAAAGGATTGTCTATGAAGCACTTCATCCAGCTGGCTTGTATAGGAGAGGGCCTCGACAACCAAATAGGCTACATTGGACACCAACTTGATTCTGAACTGCGTGACTAATCCCCTAAATAATACAATCTGCTTTTGATCATCATTCATATAAGAAACAACTAACTTCGCCCCTGCTTCCATATGATCTGTATACTCTTCCATTTGAGCGCCCGTTAACACACCTGTCAAAAAGACTTTCACATGCTCATTCATTTTCTGTACAACTTTAACTTTTGGATTTTTAAGAGATAAAACCGTTCCATTATACTTGATGATTGGATATCCCATGTTACTGCTCCTCTATGTCGGTTAGTTTACGTTTATCCGTTGTTTGCTTACGTATTGAATAACATCTTTAATGGTTTGATTATGCTCCTGATCGTTGAGAGCCTGATCCAATGCAGGAATTGTGGTAAAAGTTTTGTTTTTTCCCTGAAAATAAATATCCGCTATAGGGAATTGGTCAACTCTACCAGGTCCATGAATCCCGTTGTCAACATCGGCAATGATGATAACATCCTTCAATCCATCCTTATTCACATCCTTGAAGGCCACTGCTTCTACTCCTCCGTAACGTGCAACCCACTCACGGTTCCCGTAGAAATCGGGGAATGGATACAGAATATGTCCTTGGTCATCCAATAGGAAGAAAAAGAATTTACGAAAACCTTCCGTATACCCATATGTGGATACAAACCGTACTTTCCCAAAGCCTTCGAAAGTAGTTTGAAAAGACTGCGACTCTTCAATTTCATATTGGTCAGTATTCAACTTTTCACCGCCAACTGTGGAAACAGACTGATCCTCAACGGAACTTAACTCACTCCATAGTTCCTCATTTTGCCTAATATTCTCTGGAATTTGTGCCAAACGAATTTCATACTCCGCATGGTCCCCTACCACATGTGCCATAGGTACACTCATCCCTAACGAATCATTTGTGAAATAACTAAACGATTCCATTTCTACTTTCGCAAGCGAACCTTTGGTTACATCCGCATTTGTTAACAATTGAATCAAATCATCTTTTGTGAAATCACCGATTAACCCTTGTTGCTCCGGCTGAACAGCTGTAATCTTCCCGCTTTTTATAAGCTCAATAAAAGGTTTCTCGACCTTTACCAGATCCCTCAACCTTATTCTTGAAGCCTGCTTCATATCCAGGTTCGTCGTATAAAACATATGACTAGGATAGGCTGCGTCCTTCACATAACGAATACCCGTATATTGAACGCTCAAGAATCGTTCACTCTGTCGTTTGATCTCATAATCAATTTCGACATGGACTCCAGAATTGGAATCCGCATAGTTTTGTAATCCTTCTAAAGCATCAGCCTTAAGAATTTTGTTTAAAGATTTCTGCTTTGCAATATCCTTGAGTTTTATAATTTGAGGGTATTTAATCACGATCCCATTTTTTGAATATTCCTCTTGAATGAGTTCATAGCTTTGCCGTTCACTATGAGTATTCAAGGCGTTGCTATATTCGGAATCAATACGGACTTCTCCACTTTTGGAGAACTCAATGATAAGGTTCTGTTCAGAATCATCACTGTTTATGAAGAAACCATCGCCGTGGTCTAAAACCTCGATACCTATGCTATCATGTTGTCGACTCTCTAAAATAATGGGCTCATTCATATCCTTGTTCAATTCCCACGCATCCGGGAGCTTCATCTTACCTACATTTATGCCTTTCTCCGTCCACTTTTGTCCAGACAACTCCCACAAATCAACAAATACGGGATCTGGATGATATATGGAGACATATCCCCCTAACCACAGCTGTATTCCCTTGTCTGAATCCCGAACCACGAAGTCTGTAGTCAATTCTGGCCCGCCATCCTCAATCATCTGGGCATGTACAAGTCGTTTCGTACTCCACCACTGAATAAATGTGTATTTATCTCCGATCGTACCTGTCACCGTTTTAGGTGCTCTATAATTCATAACCCTAACGTTTAGCTGCCCGCTTTTTAACGGAAACGATTTTGTTAAGATAATGAGATTATTCTCGAACTTTTCTACTAATTCTTCATCCTTCATCTCTAAACTTTCAGGCTCGTTTAACAACGAATTAAGTTCCTGTATGAACTCCTCAAGCTTATTTTGTCTGGTATCAGAATCCTTATTTTCATCGTTGACTATATGGAGTTTTTTCACTAGCATGTCCAGCTTTTTCGAATAGGAAATCGTTTTATTGTCATTTTGGAGAGAAAGTGCATGATTTGTTTCAGTTGCTGGAGAATCCTGTTCCTTCATGCATCCATTCAGCACTACACAGGAAATGAGTAGTAACAGGACGCAACAAGTTCGGCAGTACTTCAAGTAATTCATGCTGGATATCACGCTTTCTACAATTTATCGTTCATCTCTATACTCATAATCTTCCACTTGCCTGACTGCTTTTCTAACGTAAACGTAATTTCCTTTTTCGCTCTTTCTTCTAATGAATTATCTTTTACCAAAAATATTTTTCGGTTATCATTGCTACTAACCTCATTAATACTCAGTTCCAACACCGGGTAAGATAAATATGCTAAACCGGAAAGATCGACAGCATCCTCAAAATCATATGTTTGCCTTGCTGCCGGATCAGTGAGCTGGTCCATTTCAGGAAAAGGTAAATCAAACCACTTCATAAGATAATCAACTTCCAAGTAGTTCAATATCACAGCCTTAGGATCGCTTGGATATACAAACTTTTTACTTTTATTTTTATACAAAATCTCCTTTTTTTCAGGTCCTGTTCCATCATATTTTTGATAGACCACGATGGTATGCTCCTGAGTGTCGCTAAACTCGTAATAATCGACACTTTCAAATACACCATCATGGTCGGTATCTTTTAACGTTCGAATTCCTTGTCCAGTAGCATTAGGAAAATCAGAATTTATACTTTTGATATGATTATTTTCCAAGGTGTATATGGAGAATCCCTCTGAATAAGCCCCTCCGTCGCCTATAGAGTATACAACGATAAATTTTTGGTCTGTTTGATCCAGCTTCATGATTTTCACATCTGTATTTAGATGCACAACTATAACCGGGTCCTCTAGTTTATCAATGATGTGATAACCCTCATCCTCCCGGATTACAAATACGTTGTAAATCTCCTCTTTTTCTAATCCAAAAGCAAGCACATATTCCGGCTTTCCATCAAGGTCCAAATCTTCTTTTATTATTTTTTGAAGTTGCTCATTTGGGGGTTGGATTTTCTTTATAAACTGATCTAATGTGTTAGAATCTGTGGCGTAATTTCCATTTCTTTTATTTACCGGATTCACAATATTGCTATTTCGATCTTGTTCTTGAGCAGCAGACTCTGGCTCAGTCACAACTTTTTGCCCTATCACTTGAGTGCTAGATTTGGTGAGGACAACTGTCTGCTGCTTCTCATTCGTAGATTTTTCGGAACATCCATTTAGTAGTAGGGCAATTAACATGATTAAAAGTAGTATTGTATTTTGTTTTATAAAGTTCATTTCAAAAAAGCTCCCTTTTCGTATTACCTATTGCACGTTTATCCGTTGTTTACTTACATATTGAATGACATCCTTGATGGTTTGATTATGCCCCTTATCATTGATGGCCTGATCAAGTTCAGGGAGTGTGGTAAAGGTCTTATTTTCCTTCTGGAAGTAGATACCTGCAATGGGGAAAGGCTCAATTATACTTGGCCCTGCCCCTGAGTCGACGTAAGCGATAATAATGACGTCTTTTAGTCCATCTTTATTCACATCCTTAAAAGCTACAGCTGCTAACCCATCCCCTCCCGACCAATTATTCCCATAAAATTTAGGGAACGAGTATAAAATGTAATTTTGCTCATCTAATAAAAAGAAATAATTCCCTGGTGTCTCCTCGATCATGGCATCAGTTGAAACAAACTTGGCACGCCCCCACCCTTCAAAGCTGGTTTCAAACGACTGGCCCTCATCGATGTTATACTTTTCTGTATCCAATTTTTTTAGATTATGATTGATTTTATTATTCACTAATAAACTCTGAGTTGTTGTTTTTGTATAATGGCTGAAGTTCTTAATATCAGATAAGTTTTTATTTGTAGAAATACCGAGAAGAATGCAGGTCAAGAAAAAAACAAAAACTATTCTATTCATTACAGCACCTCAAATTCAAATTTAACCTCTAAGTACATATCTATTAAATGCATTCAGCTATTTCTATACAAAATAATATTTTTCCTTAGTTTTTTTGTATATTGTTCCACGTTGCCTTTGCCGTTGTATGTTGAGACGAAAGCATTAAAATCCTCCTTTTGTAACGCCTTTATTAAATTTTTATGTTTTATAAAAGAAACAACCCCCCTAATTTGTTCCTCGTGCCCTGTACTAAATTTTTGAAACATCTCTTTAGCCGATTTATATCCTAACGCTTTGTGATTAAAGCCCATAATTTGCGTTAAGCCCATACTAATAGCACTATACGCCTTTTCTTCATTTTGAGTAATAGCCAAGTCCAGAGCACCATATTCGCTACTTTGATCTTTTGTGTGAACTTCCTTCCACGGTAATCCAGCACTTTCTCTATATTTGTGCCCTTTGGATCTCGGTCTACCAAATGAAAATAGTGATGTTGATTGTTTCACAAAATGGTGCACTTCAAATCTTATTTTCAGTTTACCGTTTTCAAAACCAGAACCTCCTGACTCAACAAGAACTACTCCTCCAAGTATATTGGGATCTACATTTAACTCTGCTCCTATTTTCTTAATAACATCCCCATACTTTTTTTTGAATTCAGCAACTGTTGAAAAGCTACTTTTATCTATCTGGAGAAAAATGATCAAAAAGAGCAGAATCATCCGTACCTTCATAGCTCAAAACATTGAGCTTTTTAGTATGTCGTTCCTGAATACTCTTTGTCCATACAAAGACGCTACTTGATGTAATTTCTGGTTCAATACATCTTCCGCATAGGTCTTAAGGAAGTGTTTTAGGGCTTCCTGTCTATTCATAATTCCACCTCTGAACCTATTATATAGAATATTTACATGATATTACTGGTTCTATCCTCCTATTTTATTACACAATTTTCATATCATGAGATTACATATGAATTTATGAAAACAGAATGAAAATAATCATATTTTTTCGTGAATGTGTAATAGTTTAAGCAAAAACCCTCCAAGAAAGGCTCGCATTAGACCTAAAAAATGAAGGTTTGCGCAAGCGAATAGGTAAATGGAAGTAGAAAGATCGGTTTATAATGAAATAATCATGTATAATTAATGATACGCTCCAAAAACACATTCAGAGGATCGGGAATGGGATACACAAACTGCTAAAGTTTTTGGATAAAGACAAGTTAGATACAGAGGTAGCCGCACAGCGGCATCTAGACTTGAAGCTTGACTGGAATCTCACCAGCTCGCCTATTTTTATCGGGGATGAGGCTAAAATTCGCCGTATGCTGATTAATTTGGTAGATAATGCAGTGAAGTTTACAAGCACAGGAGCCGTCACTTTATCTGCAACCACCCGATCTGTGACCGATGCACCTGAGGTTGAACTGGAATTAAAGGTGAAGGATACTGGAATCGGTATATCTCCGAATAAATTGAAATTGTGGCTTGAACATGACCGTGGGTACTCCCCCTCATATGGTAATCCAGGCTTGGGTTGGCAGATTACCAAAGAACTGTTGAAACGAATGAATGGTAAGATGACAGGGAGGAGTGAACCTGGTAACGGGACGGAGATAACGCTCCAGTTCACCCTGAAGATATACCAGGAGTCTGCCTGAAACAGAAATTAGCTTGTGATGATATGGCATGGCATATCATGTAATAGAAGCCCGTGACGCATAACGTCACGGGCTTTATGTTATGAGTACGTATCTCTAGGCAGTATTATCACCCTATGCCGCACGTTTGTACATAGCCAGACTTAGTAACGTTTGGGAGCAGCCAGCTTGGCCAAATCCGCCATATACGTAAAAAAGGCTTCTGGATCTGTATCATATACCAGGTTCACAGGACGTCCATCTGCCTGTTCCACCGTTCTGCCCTGACTTGGTCCTTCTGCGATCACGCTGCAATGCACCGTCTTTTTCTTGACAATTTCCGGGCATCCTACGGATGCAGTGGTCAGTACATCCCACAGGTAGTAGGTTGAGTTCGTTTCGCTATAAACGAGCGGAGGACATCCTGCATAGCAATTGCCCAGAAAATCCACGCCTTCATATCGACGCTCGGCAGCCCAACGATTGCGTACTGCTGGAGTTAATGGCACTTTGCTTGTGCTTTCCAGTGCTACCAGATCAATCGTGATGCCGCTTTGCCACACCCGATATGCCGCTTCCGGGTCCCAGAATACATTCCACTCTGCTGTGCCGTCATGCTCAGGCTCTTCCACATTCCCTTTTTCAAAGGTGCCGCCCATCCAAACTAGCTTTTCAATCTTTGCTTCAATATCCGGTGCTTCATCCAGCGCCCGCGCCAGATCGGTTAGCGGTCCAGTGAATAGCAACAGCGTCTTACCTTCAGCTCCGCGTACCTTTTCGATCAGATGCTGATGAGCTGGCAGGGATGAAAGCGGTGCTTCCATACGCCCCGATTCATTCAGTACGGGTAATGCATCCACATAGAAGGAATGTAAACGCCAAGCGGCAGGAAACGGATTTTTACCCCGTGAATTAGACTTTGCGACTTCCACAGGCCCTTTATTTTGTCCAAAACGATCAATAATTTTACGGCTGGCATCCGTCGCAGGCTCCAGATAACCATCTGCTGGAATCACCGATACTCCGGTCAAATGAACCTGCTCCATCTGAAGCAGCATAAAAAGGGATACTAGATCATCCACTCCACCATCATGATTAAAATAAACGTTTGTCTGACTCATCTGTCTCTTCCTTCCTTTATCCCCGTAAACAGGCTTGTTCTTATCGGCAACCACCCTTCATTATGCCTGATCACTTCACAGGAGTAAATGTGCGATAGTGCGTGAATCAGGGATTTTTTGCTTGCGCCATGCTTAAGATAGGTAGAAATGTGTGTAATAACAGGGTAGAATCATGGGTCCTAATCGGAAGCGTATGAAGGAGAGATGCATATGACAGCCCGAACAATAGAAGAGTTGGAGCAGATCCGTAAAGAGTGTAAATCCATGGTGACGAAAAGGGCTACGGCTTCGGGGGGAGCGGTATTAGTTCCAGTTCCAGGGGCTGACGTTCTTGCTGATGTTGGCATTTTGATGCAGCTATTGCCAGCCATTAATGGAAAATTCGGATTATCTGAAAAGCAGCTGGAAGGTCTGGACGCAGAAACCAAATCCATGGTGTATGGTTTTATCACTTCGATTGGCAGCAAGCTAATTGGGCGACTCATTACCCGTGAAGCCATCGTGCAGATTCTGCAAAAAATGGGCATTCGGATCGCTACCAAGCAGGTTAGCAAGTTTGTTCCCCTTCTGGGGCAAGGGCTAGCCGCGGCAATTGGATTTACTGCTATGCGAACCATTGGCAATCGGCATGTCGATCAATGTTATGAAGTAGCCAAACGCTTGCTGGAACAGCGAACTGCCGCAGATATCGCGCGCAACTGGACGGTTCCACAGCAGCCTCTAGAGCCTGTGGGAGTTGATCATTTGCCAAACCGGAACCCGGAAGCAGCAATTCCACTACTGCCGGCATCCACTAAAGATTAAGTCCTACAAATTCGAGTCAACCATCCAATTCACCCGCACGGGGTACTCCAGATCAAAACCAGCTTCGGTATCCCGTGCTTTTTAGCCTTCTACCTTGGCTCCATAGGAGCGGGCCACCGCTACTGCCTGCTCGATATCCAACTTGGCTCCGGTGATGTCCAGATCTTTAAAATTCACACCATCCATCTTCGCACCGCGCAGGTCTGTTCCTTGAAGATGGGCTTTGTGCAGTCTTACCCGGCTAAGATCCGCCTCTCGCAAATCTGCTTTTTCCAAATTGCATTCGGATAAGTCGGCTTCCTTGAATCGTATTTTTCGCAAATCTTGTTTTCTTAAATCTGCATGACGCAAATTCGTATAAGACCAGTCTCCACCCGTAATTGTGATACCATCCATATTCGCCCCCGCAAAATCTGAACCTACCAGCTTGCAGTTATCAAACCGGACTACAAACAGATTGGCGCTGGTGAACAAACAATTGGTAAAAGCCGACTCCTTGTAGTGAGATGCATTCAGAATGGCTCCGGTAAAATCACAATCCACAAAAGTACAGCCTTCCACGAGAGACTCATTCATCTCCACACCCCGAAAGCGACATCGGGTAAACTCACAATTTCTCCACTCGCCTTCTCTGGCATCCATTGATCCAAAATCACGGCCTTCATAGACTTCATCTGTATAAAAGAACATGTTCTCTCTCCTATTCCTTATTCCCTATATCAGGAATTCAGCATTTCGGCAAGGACCGCTCAAAACCGCCTTTCATTTTCCCCAGTAAGCCCTTCATCATCTTATGATCCTGCGGCGTAAACTCAGACATGCATGACCGAATCAGCTTCGTGTAATAAGGGACTATCTTACTTAATAGCTCTCGTCCTGCCTCTTTTAATCCGACAGTCACCATCCGTCCGTCACTCTCATGAGCCACACGTTCAATCATGCCATCTCGCTCTAATCCGTCGATCAACCCCGTCATGGTTCCACGCGTCACATCAGCCTTTTCCGCCAACTCTGACGGTGTCATGCGATGCGGAGAGTGGCAATGCAACAGGCTAAGCACAATAATCCGACCCTGAGAAGCCCCCAACTTGGTCAAATCTGTATCCATTTCTCTGAAAATACCGTTAGCCAAGCGCGCAAATGTCACAAAAGTCTCTATATTATCTAAGTCGGCATCTTCATGTCCAAAGCTACGCAGCACCCCGCGTATGGAGTCATTATGAAAATTAAAGTTCATAGTCCATCCATTCCTTCCTTAATCCCGCTTGTTCCGTCAGACGGTAGCTTTTCCATTCGTCTGGCAGCAAAGAAGCATACGGTTCCTTGGCAAAACGATCATCTACCAGGACCAGCAATCCTTCGTCGTGCTCTGTGCGAATAAGTCTGCCACCTGCCTGAAGAACCTTATTCATCCCTGGATATACATACGCATAGTTAAAACCATTCCGTCCCTGTTCCGAAAAATAATCCCGCAGCACATCCCGCTCTGCTCCAATTTGCGGCAAGCCGACGCCGACGACCACTACTCCATTTAAGCGATCCCCAGGTAAATCGACACCTTCAGCAAACACACCACCCAGTACGGCAAAGCCAAGCAAGGTGTGCTCTTGCCCAGGCTGGAAGGCTTCTAGGAATTGATCCCGCTCTGGTTCGGTCATCCCCGGACTTTGTACCAACGTATTTGCGGACACGTCCCGAAGCATGAACTCCTCATATACCTCACGCAGGTATGGATAGGACGGGAAAAATACAAGGATATTTCCTTTCTGCTCCACAACCAATGCAGCCAGCATATCCGCAATCGCCCCTTTGGAACGCTCACGATCCCGATAACGGATGGAGAGCGGCAGCAGACGTACATCCCATTGCTCCTGATGGAAAGGGGAAGGAACCTGTAACGTATAATCTTCCTCACTTGCTCCGAGCATGTCCCGGTAATAAGCAAGCGGTGTCAACGTCGCGGAAAAATAAATGGCTGAGCGGTAGCCCTTAATAGCTTGTCCCAACAAGTGAGAAGGATCGAGGCAGAACAGCTTAACCCTCACTTCACTGCGCCCCGCTTCCACATAAGTAACGTACCGTTCATCATATAAAGCAGCAATTCTCAGCATATTCTGAGCGGTAAAATACGCGTCCAGAAGCAATGCGTAGGCCGTACTTTCACTGCTTGCGCGACTTGTACCACTCTCCGTCACCAGTTCACGTTCAGCGGCTTCTACAAAAGGCACCAGCAGCTCCAACACCTCTTGCGGTGCTGCTGTCTCCACTGCTTTTCCTGTATCTGCATATTGCTTGCGCAGCGTAATCATATGTGCGTTCACTGCACTCGCAGCCGCAGCAATCTCCGGGCTTAGCAACTTAAATTCTCGTTTCAGTTCCAAAAAAGAAGATTTCAAAATTTCCGCCGAAAACATGTCCCGGCCGCGTTCTACCAGATTATGCGCCTCATCCACCAGTACGACACCTTTTCGCTTGTGCTCCTCCAGCAATCTTTTCAAAGAAATCCGTGGATCGAAAACATAATTATAATCACTGATTATACCATCCGAGGCATACGCCACATCCAGCGAAAATTCAAAGGGACATACCTTATGCTTGCGCGCATAATGCTCAATCACCGCCCGAGTCATTAACGTCTCATTCGCCAAAATATCGGATACCGCTCCGTTGATCCGGTCGTAATAACCCTCGCACATGCTGCATGATCCAGCATCACAATCATTTTCATCCTTAAAGCAAATTTTATCCTTCGCAGTCAAAGTCACCACATGCATGTGCAGCCCTTGAACCTGCATTCTGGCATGAGCTTCTTCGGCTGCTGCCCGAGTGGTGGTACGAGCCGTCACATAATATACTCGTCTCACCAACCCTTCACCGATCGCCTTAATCGCAGGAAACAAGGTGGATACCGTTTTACCAATACCTGTAGGTGCTTTGGCAAACAGGTTAACCCCTTCGGTAATCGTCTTGTACACCGAACCCGTGAGCGTTCGCTGACCCGAACGATACGTGTCAAAGGGAAAGTTCAACATAGCAATACTGGCATCCCGCTTTTCCGCATGTGCTCTCAGCAGGAATGCATACGGAGCATAACCAGCAATCATCTCCTGTGCGAAAGCTTCTAGCTCAGTAAAGGATAGTTCCCGTCTGAATCGGCGAATGTCTTCACTGTGTGCCTGTACATAAGTAAGCTGGACCTGCATGGAATGATGTTGTTCCTCACGAGCAATCATATAGGCATACAGAAATGCTTGTGCCCAGTGTACAGGTTGGCCGTCACCCTGAATATCTTCGAGGGGCAAAGAGGTCGATTTAATTTCATCGACCGTCCATACGCCATCCAGCTCAATCAGTCCGTCACAGCGGCCTTCAATGATAAACAATTCGTCCTTATACGAGATTTCTGTACGTAAATGTACCTCTTTGCGGTCATGCTCCTTGTAACCTTTCTGGATAACCTGATGCACGCGAGTTCCTTCGAGCATACTGCTATTCGATCGAAAGCCGCTATGAATGCTGCCGCTCCGATGCACATATTCCACAAGTGGACGCACCGATATGTGAATTGGTTCCTTCATACGATCACCCGTTCCGGTCATAGTCCTTTCACTGTACCACGTAGATAAACGAAACGTAAGGGACATAAGAATCGTTTGTATTCAATTGGTATTCACTCATGCCTACTTTTTACCGAAATATAGAAACGAGGCCTTTTGCTTTATTCCCCACGATACTACAACTCTCAATACAGCATAAAGGATAGGGATATGTTAAAAGAATTAATTAACAATTTTGCGTTATTAACAAGCTTCTTATTCTTTGGAAATTTATTTTTCCGGAAATATGAACGTTACCTAAAAAAACATATATTCATTTATCGGGTAATGAACGGTTTAATGCTGGGTCTGTTTGGCATTCTGTTAATGATGACTGGTTTATGGATCCATGGGCACTTTGTGGTCGATCTGCGCCAATTGGCGATTATCATATCTGTATATATGGGAGGATCGGTATCCGGTCTGCTGACCACCTTGATCATAAGCCTGTACCGTATTTACATCACAGGTGGTTGGACAGATGTTTCTCTGACTGCTGCCGTCAATTGTTTCATGACACTGGGCATTTCACTTATCTTTATTCGAGAAAAAAGCCTAACACTCCGCAAGTGGATGTCGGCCGTACTTGGAGCTGCTGTAGTGTCGCTGTTATCTACTTTCTATGTAGTTAACCCTCCTGATAGTGAATCTATTATAATAATCACAACTGTTAAGTTGCTTGGCGGCCTGTTCACTTATTTTATGATGTCCTATATCAAAAAAACAGAACGGGCTGTTCATCTGCTGGAAGAAGCTGCAAATCGGGATCATTTAACCGGACTCTACAGTCCACGTGCTTTCGATGCGCTATTTGAAGAGGTCTTTCATACTTCCAAGACTACAAAACAACCCTTTGGACTCGTGATGCTGGATATTGACCACTTTAAAAATATTAATGATACGTATGGTCATTTGAACGGAGATACCGTCTTAAGCCAATTGGGAATGCTGTTAACCCGGGAATCTACAACGAGGGCGTACCCCTCCCGTAAGGGCGGAGAGGAATTTGCCATTCTGATTGGAAATTGTGATAGTCAGAAAGCAGCAAGCTTTGCCGAAAAAATTCGGAAAGCTGTGGAAAATGAACGTTTTCTTTTGAATGACGGAACCTCGATCTCTCTAACCGTATCGCTTGGAGCAGGCAGTTCACCTGTCATTGCATCGAGGCACTTACTGGAAAAGACAGATGAGGCACTATATGAAGCTAAGCGTTCAGGACGCAATCAGGTGAAACTGGCAAAACCATAGATATTAGTCGCTAAATGTCAGGAAAGCTGGATTATTGTTAATAAAAAGTGGTAAAATGGAAATAACATCGTTATCAAAAAAACTTCTGCCGCTAGTGGAGACATGCCTTACAATCGACATGGGGGGTGGGCTTTGTGAACCTCGAACAATTGGAAAAACTCATGGAAAAAGAACGCCGTGAACTGAATCGCATGGCTGACTTACACGGATTAAAAGATGAACGTGTATTGGACAAATCCTCCAGACTTGACCGTATTATGGACAAGTACCTTCACACCAAGCGTGCAATAAACCAAACACACTCATAGAAGCAAGCTACATCGCTGCCCCTCAGGGCAGCTTTTTTATTCTGCATCGTACTCACCTTCTCGCGGACTGACTACTTCCCGCCCTATTCCGTCCGCAACAATTGCTGTGTGAACGATATCCATTCTCTGGCGGCAAAGGACAGATAGCGATCGTTCCGCCAGATCATCCCCAAATGCCAAGGAATGACGGGGTCCACCAATGGAAGAACACGCAAGCGCTCAGAATCCAGATCTCGGCAAATGGCCTCCGGCAGCAGAGCTACTCCCAGGTTTGCAGCAACCATTTCGCTAATCAGATCCCATTGTGAGCTTTCGTACACTACACGCGGCTGAAAGCCGGCACGAACACATTCCGCAATGATACGGTCATGCAGCGTAAAATCCTCACGAAACAGTACAAATGCCTCCTCCGCCAACGCAGATAACGGTACCTCCTTGCACTCTGCCAATGCATGCGTAGGATGAACGAGCAAATTCAGCTTTTCCTCCACAAACAGAAATGTCTCAAACATATCTCCAACCGCGGGCAGCACAATCACTCCGATATCCAATGCCCCGGCTTCTACGTCCCGTTCCACTTTCTTCGCCCCGTCCTCAAATAATTGAATGGTCACATCAGGATATGCCTTATGGAATTCTCCAATGACACGCGGAAAAAAGCTCGATCCGACCATAGGGGGCAGGCCAATACGGATATGTCCCTTTTTCAGGTTCATCAAATCACTCAGCTCCGAGGACAGACTCTGAAAGGACTTTACAATCGCTTGTGCTTGAAGCTCAATTACCTTGCCTGCATCCGTCAGTTCGATTCTTTTGCCAATTCGATCAAACAAAGCGACCCCCAGTTCATCTTCCAGACTTTTAATCGTCTTACTGATCGTCGGCTGGGTAATAAACATGCTCTGGGCTGCCTTTGTAAAGCTACGCAACCGCGCGACTTCCAAAAAATATTGTAAATGTCGGATATCCATAGCTACACCTTCTCCCATAGACAAACGGAATAGATTATATTCTTTATATGCATTTTACTCATGAAAGCTTGTGATGTAAAATTTCATTACAGTTTGAAAATAACCGATCTCAAAGATAGGAGTCATTATATATGAAAAGCTTCATACGCGGTGTCCTCCAGATCGCCGTCCTGATGGCCTTTTCGCTCATCCTGAATGCGGTAGTCTCCTGGCTCCACCTGCCTATACCCGGTAGTATCATTGGTATGCTAATCCTTTTTATTCTGCTGCAAATCGGCTTGGTCCGGCTAAGCTGGATTGAAGTTGGCGCAAACTGGTTGCTGGCCGAGCTGCTATTATTCTTTATTCCCTCCGCTGTCGGCGTTATGAATTATTGGCCGATGCTGGAACACGATGGTATGAGCATTATGCTGGTCGTGTTGCTCGGCACCTTTCTGGTGATGGCCTGCACAGGTATGGTCGCCAGTCTGCTTGGTAAACGAAAGGAGCATAAATCATCATGATCGGTCTTCTATGTATTGTATTGACACTCGCTATTTACTGGATGGCCAAACGCATGTACCGCACACTGCCCAAAGTGTATTTGTCTCCATTGCTCATTACACCTGTTGTTATCATTTTGATTTTGACGCTGACGGGTGTGAATTACCGTTCTTATAATTCGGGCGCTCACTTGCTGTCCATGCTGCTACAACCAGCTACGATTGCATTTGCTGTCCCTTTGTACCGATATTTCCCAGTGTTAAAAAAACACGCAACCCAAATCGTGCTTAGCGTGCTGTCTGGATCTGTTGTAGCCGTGTTGTCCTCCATGGCGCTTGCCAAGTGGATGCACCTGAATTCTTCGCTGCTGAGCAGCCTGATTCCTCGCTCCATTACGACACCCATTGCGATGAATGTATCGCAAACGATTGGCGGCAATCCGACGGTCACAGCTGTATTCGTTATTCTGACCGGATTGAGCGGTCTTATTATCGGTCCAGTGATTGTAAAACTGTTCCGTATCGAAAATGAAGTCTCACGTGGGGTACTGCTCGGTACCGGTGCTCATGGTACTGGCACTTCCAAAGCATTCGAGTTCAGCTTGCTGACGGGGACGATATCCAGCATCTCGATGGTGCTCGCCGCTCTCTTTACCTTGGCAGCCGCCCCGTTTCTGTTCCACTTGATGCTGTAAGCAATCTGTATACAAAGAAGCAGCGATTCTCTTATAAATAGAGAATCGCTGCTTTTGTTTTGTAGGCCCCTTTTCCGCATAAAGCAGTGGTGAGAACGAAACGGTGGTAGAGAAGCGGAGCGGTAAAGGATGCGCATCCTCGTTCCTATTTAAATGGCTTTAACGCCACCGGGTTTCACCTCTACCTCTACAGGCGTTACAGCTTCATACAGATAAGCATCCAGTTCAGTCGCATATTGGCGTTCTTGCGCGGCGCTCCAGCCTGCATGTTCGGACATCAATGTGATGGCAGGCTGTTTCCAGCGCTTCACCTCGTCAATCTGAAAGAACAGCGCCCCAGTTCGGCGTATGAAAAAATCAGACGGTGTCACCGTCATTTCCTGTTCCATCGCATACAGAAGCGGGACACGCACTTCCACAGGCAGCGCCGTTTCCTTCTCGCTAGCCTCCTTCATGCTCCGTGCTGCTATCGCAAACAGCCGCTCTGTGTTGGAGCCATAGCGGGTAGCCCATGCTCTAGCCGTTTCCGGCGACAGGCCAAGCGCAACACCTGCTGCGGTTTGCTTACCTACGTACGCGTCCCAGCCCGCCGAGCCGCCTACGCTGCCACCCGAAATCGGGATATGTCTGGTGCGGCATGCCCGGAAGCTCTGCCCATGCAAGCGCCCCAGCTTCCGTACCGCACGATCCACGACGAGTTCGGACATTTTCCGGTAGCCCGTCAGCTTGCCGCCTGCAATCGTGATCAGACCTGAGCGGGATTCCCAAATTTCGTCCTTACGTGAAATTTCTGAAGGGCTTTTACCATCTTCATAAATGAGCGGCCGTACCCCTGCCCAACTGGATTCTACATCCGTAACAGTCAGCTTCACATCCGGGAACATTCCGTTGATCGCTTGAAGCACATACGCCCGATCTTCAGCGGTCATCCGAGGGTGCGCCGTATCCCCCTCATACACCGTATCGGTCGTACCTGCATAGGTTTTTCCATCACGCGGGATGGCAAATACCATGCGTCCATCCGGTGTATCGAAGTACACTGCCTGTTTGAGCGGAAAGCGCTCAGCATCGAACACTAGGTGAATACCTTTCGTCAGGCGTAGCACCTTACCCTCCTTGGAGCGATCCATTTCCCGCAACGTGTCTACCCATGGTCCAGCTGCATTAATAACCAGCGAAGCTCGAATTTCGTATGGTTTTCCCGTTACCCGGTCCGTTACGCTTGCACCGCTTATTCGTCCTTCGTCATACAGCAGCTTGTCAGCCTTGGCATAGTTCACCGCCAGCGCCCCTCGTGTAACAGCTTCCTTCATGACCTCAATCGTCAGGCGAGCATCATCTGTGCGGTACTCCACATAGCTGCCGCTTCCCTTCAGTCCATCACGCTTCAGCAAAGGCTCGCGCTCTAGCGTAGCCTGGATGTCCAGCATCCGACGGCGCTCACTACGCTTAACACCAGCAAGGAAATCATATACCAGCAGCCCGACAGAGGTGGTGAATGCGTTAAACGTGCCGCCCTTGTGAAAAGGAAGCAGCATACGCTCCGGTATGGTCACATGTGGGCCATTTTCGAATACGATGGCCCGCTCCTTCCCGACCTCGGCTACCATCTTAACTTCAAACTGCTTCAAATAACGAAGACCACCATGCACTAGCTTGGTCGAGCGGCTGGACGTACCTGCTGCAAAATCCTGCATCTCCACCAGTGCTGTCTTCAAACCACGATCCGCCGCATCCAGCGCAATCCCCGCCCCTGTAATGCCGCCGCCAATAATTAAAATATCAAAATGCTCATCTCCCATACGTTCCAAAACAGCGGTTCTCTCCTGCGCAGCAAATCCCTGTTCTCCCATCATGTATCCCTCCAGCTTTGTATATATTCACGATGCAATCTGCCAACCGAATCATCATAAGGTACAAAAAAAGACCACGAACATCGCTGCGGCGGATGCCGAGCGGTTCATGGTCTCTCCAAGTCTCCTGACGAGTATTAACTTATCTATATCGTAGCACACACGATACGCTATGAAAAGGGAAATCTGCCTGTTGCCAGATGGCTGCCTTCTACCTAAAACCATCTCTACTTGAACGCCATTGCGGCATGAACTGCCTTTTTCCAGCCACCATAAAGCTCAGTCCGCACGTCCTCACTCATGGACGGAGTAAAGGTATGATCACTCTGCGCATATCCCCGGACTTCATCCAGACTGCTCCAAAACCCAACTGCCAGTCCCGCCAAATACGCCGCACCGAGTGCAGTTGTCTCGTTCACAGCAGGTCGTTCTACAGGCAAATCGAGAATATCGCTCTGGAACTGCATCAGGAACTCGTTCATCACAGCACCTCCATCTACACGCAATGAACGCACAGGAACACCCGAATCGCTCGCCATGGCAGTTAGGACATCTT
The DNA here is from genome assembly GCF_038592965.1 of Paenibacillus sp. FSL L8-0158. GTDB lineage: Bacteria > Bacillota > Bacilli > Paenibacillales > Paenibacillaceae > Paenibacillus > Paenibacillus polymyxa_D. Next base: position 5,489,262 of record NZ_CP151949.1, read on the forward strand.
TAGTCTGGTAGGCCAGCGATTCCAGTACCGCTCGTATAAAGTGCTCCTTGGTCGTTCCCCGCGTCAAACCAAATGTCGCGCCGCGCACGTCACTGTCCCAATACGGGCTGCCCAGACCCACAAAGGCCGGGACAAAATATACCCCCTCCGTCGAGGTCACACGCGCCGCATACGCTTCACTATCTTTGGCCTCGCGGAACATGCGCAACCCGTCACGCAGCCACTGAATAGCAGACCCCGCTACAAAAATGCTGCCCTCCAGCGCATACTTCACCTGACCATTCAGCCCCCATGCAATGGTCGTAATCAGTCCATGTTCCGAGTCACAGGGTTCATCTCCGGTATTCATCAGCATAAAGCATCCCGTACCGTATGTATTTTTAATCATACCCTTGTCAAAACATCCCTGACCGAACAGAGCTGCTTGTTGATCGCCCGCCGCTCCGGCAATAGGAATTTCCTGTCCAAAAAAGTGGTAATCCACCGTATGCGCATATATCTCAGAGGATGATCTCACCTCTGGCAGCATAGACGCTGGAACGCCGAGAATACTCAACAGCTCCTCATCCCATTTTAGCTCATAAATGTTGTACATGAGTGTGCGAGCTGCATTGGAGTAGTCCGTTACATGTGCTTTACCACCGGACAATCTCCAGATTAGCCAGGTATCGATCGTACCAAGCAGCAAATCCCCGCGCTCCGCTTGAGCTCGTGCCCCTTCGACGTTGTCGAGTATCCATTTGACCTTGGTGCCCGAGAAGTAGGGATCAATGAGTAGTCCCGTTTTGCTATGAAAAATATGATCAAATCCACGGCTTTTCAATTCCTCGCAGATCCCGGCTGTTTGCCGTGACTGCCATACCAGCGCATGATATACAGGCAGACCCGTATGTTTATCCCACACCACTACGGTTTCCCGTTGATTCGTAATACCAATCCCGGCAATTTGGCTGGCTTTCACACCTGATTCCGACAGGCAGGAGGCGATGACGGCTAAAATAGAGCTCCATATTTCATTTGCGTTTTGCTCTACCCACCCTGGCTGGGGAAAATACTGTGGGAACTCCCGTTGTGCCTTGTATACCACTTTTCCCTGCCGATCAAACAAGATGGCCCGCGAACTGGTTGTGCCCTGATCCAAGGCAAGAATATATTGCTCCATCGTTTCCCAGCCTCCTTGCTTATTATGTATGGTTGTCCACTTGATTCAAATAAAAGCTATGGCTTATAATGCTCGAACAGTTGTTTATTGGAGGTCGTAACTGCTGTAGCTCCCGCATCCAACGCCGCTTCCACATCCTCAGGGGTGCGAATAAGTCCGCCCGCCAAAATAGGAATGCCCGTACGTTCGCTGACCTCCTTAATCATTGGTGGAACAACACCGGGCAGCACCTCAATATAATCAGGTCGTGTTTTTCCCACCAGCGCGTAGCTTTTTTCCAGCGCAATCGTATCGAGCAGGAACACCCGCTGTACAGCAAGAATCCCTTTCTTTTTAGCGGTTGCAATCACCCCGGATCGGGTCGAAATAATCCCAAATGGCTTAATTTCCTGACACAAATATTCAGCCGCATACTCGTCATTCTTTAAGCCTTGCACCAGGTCCGCATGCAGGAGCATTTGCTTGTTGCGACTCCTAGCCATCTGGTACAGATTGCGCAGCTGCGCTACATGCGTATCCAGAAAAACCGCATACTCATAAGAGCTGTCCAAAATACCCTCCAGCTGCTTCATATGCTTAGCTGCAGGTAAAATGCGTTGTCCCTGAAATGGCATGGATATCCCCCTTAGGCTGAATGTCGGTCAAACTCGTTCAAATTTTATATTATCACTCTGTTCGACGAACGTGAAGCGTTCTCATTGCAGATATGTATAAAGGCTGCCTTCCCTGCAATAAATGTCAGCAGGAAGAAGACTGCCTAATCGTTCAAAGAACTGGATCAAATCACACGACAGCACCCTTAAAATGCTCTATAGTGTACTAGCCCTCAAACCCTTGGCGCAGCCATGAGGTAGCGAGCATGATCGCACCGCGCTTGGCCGCGGTTTCCGACAATGGGTTCAGCATCACAAAGTCGTGGATGATGCCCTGAAAGCGTACAGCGGTCACATCTACTCCCGCTTCACGCAGCTTGTTCGCATAGGCCTCACCTTCATCGCGCAGCACATCGGCCTCGCCTGTAATGACCAGCGCACGCGGTAGCCCTTTAAGCTGTTCTGTGGTAGCACGTAACGGGGACGCTGTGATCTGCGCTCGTTCGTTGGGATCCGTCGTATATTGATCCCAAAACCATTGCATTCCTTCGCGGCTCAGGAAATATCCTGTGGCGAACTCATGATATGATTCTGTGTCAAAGGAAGCGTCCGTCACCGGATAAAATAACAACTGCTGGCGAATGGTAGGACCGCTGCGTTCTTTGGCCAGCAAAGTTACAGCCGCGGTCATGTTACCGCCGACACTGTCTCCGGCTATTGTCAGCGTATCGGGCTTCAGCCCATGCTCGCGCCCATGCTGTGCCACCCATTGAACGACCGCGTAAATTTCCTCAATCGCCGTCGGATATTTAGCTTCAGGGGACAAGCTGTATTCTGGAAATACAACTGCTGCCTGTGAGCCGACTGCCAATTCACGAATCAGGCGCTCATGCGTATGGGCATTACCGAATACCCAGCCTGCTCCGTGAATATATACAATGACCGGGAGATCGCTTGTCACCTGTTGTGGGCGAACAATTCTGACCTTCACCTCACCGCCAGGCCCACCTGGAATAGTAAGATCTTCTACATCTGCGGCAGGTTTGTCTGCTGGGCCGGATTGAACCTCATTGACCGTTTCACGTCCTTTTTCAGGACCCAAATCGTATAGAAACGGAGGCTTGGCATTATCGTCTGCAAATTTCTGTGCTGCGGGTTCAAGCTGTACTTTTTTACTCATATCGGTTCACTCTTCCTTTCTTTTCTGTGGTCTACATATATCCATTTTGGCTTAAGTTTGCTCATTCAGTTTTACCTTATATATTTAAACGAGTTCCTCTCTTTCCAATCGGAGGACTTTAGTTTGCCCAACAGAAGAGCTTGACTTTTATTTTATATTGTAACTATAATAGTTACATATTAAAGTTCGTAAATGCACTAGGTACACTTACGATCAAACGAATGAATCATCCACATCATATTTATAGGAGGCTATCTATTATGAAAATTGCAGTTATTGGTGCAACCGGTAAAGCAGGAAGTAATATCGTAAAAGAAGCATTGGACAGAGGGCATGAAGTAACCGCCATCGTCCGTGACTCGGCTAAAGTAACAGAAAGTCGTGCTACTGTGGCACAAAAAGACGTTTTTGACCTGAAAACAGATGATCTGAAAGGTTTTGACGTAGTCGTTAATGCATTTGCCGCTCCACTCGGACAAGAGCATCTGCATGTCGATGCAGGTAACGTACTGATCGAAGCCCTGCGTAATGTATCCGGTACTCGCCTGATTGTCGTAGGTGGTGCAGGCAGCTTGTTCACTGACGAATCCCAAACACTTTTGGTAAAAGATACTCCTGGCTTCCCTGATTTCGTATATCCAACAGCCAACAACCAAGGAAAAAACCTGGAAATTTTGCGTGGTACCAGCGACCTGAACTGGACTTTTATTAGCCCTTCTGCGGAATTTGCACTGGGTAAACGTACAGGCTCTTACCAAGTGGGAAAAGACACGCTGTTGGTTAATTCCAAAGGTGCAAGCTATGTCAGCTATGAGGATTATGCAGTTGCTGTAGTGGACGAAATCGAAAAACCACAACATCTGAACCAACGCTTCACAGTGGTGTCCGAGTCCTAATTTCTCTATGCTTGCAGCGCTTATAGCATAAAAGAGACCCTTCGCCCATTTTCTCATGCTGCATGGAAAGTCCGCTCTACTCTAAATCGGACTTTCCATGCACGCTATGAGAAACTGAACCCGAAGGGTCTTTTTGTTATGACCTGTTGATACTCTCATTACAACTTATCAATGCCGACCTTCTTTTCTGTATCGTGAGCGGAAGTCCTCCTCTTATCGCTAAAACACAGCTTGAGAATTGGAGGTGCAGCCAAAGTTGTCAAAATGACGGCAATGATCACGGATGTAAAATATTGCTGTGCCAACAGACCCGACTGTAGACCGGTAGCTGCAATAATAAGTGCGACCTCGCCACGTGATATCATACCGGAGCCAATCGCAAGGGAAGAACGGTTATTGAAGCCCGTCAGCCGCGCGCCGAGGCCTCCTCCCACTAACTTCGTCACCAGTGCAATCAGTGTTAAAACAACAACAAATCCGAGCTGCTGGCCTACTCCCTCAAAGGAAACATTTAATCCAATGCTGACAAAAAATACAGGAACAAAGATGGAATAAGCGATGGGCTCCACCTTTTCTTCTACGGCGTGCTTAAAGCTTGTTTGTGCAATGGCAATCCCGGCAGCAAAAGCCCCGATAATCCCTGCCATTCCCAACATATCCGCAAAATACGCAAAACCGAAGCAAATGATCAATGCAGCCGTGATAATTGCTTCTGTCACCTTGAGTGGAGCGAGTATTTTCATAATCCATGGAACAACGAACCAGCCACCCAGAATAGCTACTACGAAGAAAACTAGCTTTTTGCCAACAAGAAGTCCCAACGAAGTCTCTCCACCCATACCGAATATACTCATCATTACCGCAAGCAGTACCACGACAAGCACATCATCCAGCACCGCCGCACCCAAAATGGTCGAGCCCTCTCGGGTATTCAGCTTGTTCATATCCTTGAGCACCTGTACTGTAATGCTTACCGAGGTAGCACTCAGAATGATCCCTAGAAACCAGCCTTCATGCACCGAGAATCCAAAGGCTTCCCCTACACCAAAACCACAAATTAGCGGTAAAATAATACCTCCAACCGCCACAGCTACGGCAGGCTTCCAGTTACGTCGAAGTTGATCCAGATCCGTCTCCAGTCCAGCAATGAACATCAGCAGCAGCACGCCGATTTCAGACATATCATGAATCAGCGAATCATTCTGAACCCATCCTAATACGGCTGGGCCCAGGACAATTCCTGCGATCAGCTTTCCCAACACCGCTGGTTGACCGAGCTTGACGGACAAATGACCCGCGACTTTTGTGAACAGTAGAATCAGCAGAAGATATAGTATAAATTGCATAGGCTGATAACCTCCTTTTGTTTAATCCTTGAACTTATTTGCAAAAATCCCATAAGCGACTTCCAATGAACAAGATATAGATCGAAATGGTTTAGTTCGTCTATATCTTGCACTTCGGAGCGACTGGAATCGAATTTTGCAAATCCTAATCATAAAGTGTAAAACAAACGTGCAAAATATGTGTCTGACCTTAACGGACAGCTCGCAAAATAAAAAGAGGAACCCGAAATACAGCACAGGTTCCCCTAAAAAAGACATAAAGGAGCCTTGGTGACAGGCTCCTCCGGTAATTCATATCTTCATTTGATGTTGTCGGTCATACTTGCGCAAACAAGCAACTTTATCTTTTAATTATATCTCTTCTGTAAACCCGTGTAAACGTGTTGAATCAATTTTCTACTTTTTTCACATAGCGGTCGCGGTATTCGTGGTCCAGCATACTCATCAGAATCGAATCATGGTATTCATAATTGTAGAATAAAGCATCCCGCTGCACACCTTCGCGCTGAAAGCCTACTTTTTCATAGCAACGAATGGCACGTTCATTAAAATCAAATACATTCAGCTCAATCCGATGCAGGTTACAGATACCGAATCCGTAACCCAGCATGAGCACAAGCGCTTCGGTGCCGTAGCCCTTCCCCTGATTTCCCTGCTCATTGATCGCAATACGGATGTTGGCACTGCGATTCAGGCTGTCCATATCCTGCAGAGCTATATCTCCGATGACACGATCATCTTCGCGAAGCGCAATCAAGAGCAGCAGGCTTGAGGAATCCTGTCCTTTAGCTTCAATATAACGGGCAATTTGATCCTTGGTAAAGCTGCGTTGTGTGCCTGTCAGCCTCCGCACATCCTGATGGAACAATGTATTATAGTATAGCTCGGTGTCCTCCACGTTAACGGGACGCAAGTATACCCGTGATCCTTCAAGTAACCGTGCCACAGGCTCCGAGGCTGAAGTTTGTTGAGTCATCATGATCTCTCCCATGCTAAAAATATAAATGACGAAAACCGAAGTAAATTATTGCGCAAGTTCGACTACGCAAGGTCTGCATTTTGCTCCGCAGTCAGGCT